>JANOZF010000215.1:0-7788 GCA_031429255.1 Rubrivivax sp. | reverse complement strand
TGCTCGGACGGTCGCGTTGAATGGCCGGTATCAGGCGCGGATCCGGGTGTTGCTTGATGGCCGCCAGTGTGAGTTCGAGGCGGCGCCAGGAACCTGATGGTCGGCAGCACTGCTGTGCGACACCCCGCTAAATTGACGGGCGGCTGCCTGGCAGCGCCTCGAACTCACAGTCACGGCCAGTTCCTGACGTTGGCTACGGGCAGCTTGCTGGCATCCCATCTCATTGAGGTCGCGGCAGAAGCAACCACAAACATCGGCCTGCAGCCCCAGAGAGCGCCGGATGCAGAAGGCGGCCTGTACTTTTCGCATCGCGTTCGGCCTACACGCAGGTATGCAAGGGGCCTGAGCAGTGGCTGCGGCCCGAACGCGTGGCCGCGTCGCAGGCAGTGCTGGAACGGTCGACTCAGGGTATGGACGAGGCAGTGCAGGCCGTGGCTCGGGGTCGGCGTCGTCGGTGCGCGTGGCGCTTCGGCAGACGGTGGGGGCGCCGCCCACGCTGCACTGGCGCCGGTTCGGCGAACCGCGGCAGTCGATCGGAAGCGGCGCTGACGCTGCCGATCAGCGGTCAGGGCACGGCCGTGGTCACGCGCACCAAAGAGCCAGCTTGGCCGGGTTCGAACGTGTAGACGTCGGTGACGCGCGACGCGGGCGCTGTGCCCACCGCATTCACTACCGCAACGCCGCCCCGCAGGCCGTCGGTAGCGGTTGTGGTTGCGGTTGCGGTTGCGGTTGCGGACAGGATGGACCACAGGCCATTGACAGTTGAATCGCCAAGTGTCCCCAGCACGATGGTGGTCCCGGACCGGGGGTCGATTTGCAGCAGGCGGCCGCCGCGGCAATCGCCCGTGGGCACTGTGGTCTGGCAGGTCAGCAGTGCCGTGCCGCTGTACTGCCCGCCCGGCACGTCGACGGACCCGCTCGCGGCCCGCACGACGCCGCTGCCAGCCGTGTCGGCCAGGACCAGCGTGTCGGCGCCGCTGACAATGTCCACGCGCCGAATGTCACCCCGGACGGCGGTGGCGCGGTCGCGGTACAGCAACAGGTCGGCGCTGAGCAGAAGCGCCTCGCGCGGCGCCGCGGCGGTGCTGCGCAGCACAGCGCGCGGGATGCCGCCCGCCTTCGGCACGGCGCTCAGTGTCTGGTCACCCTGCGCATTGCGCTGCATCACCAGCAGGTGGGTCGAGGTCTGATCGACGATGTTGGTCGTGGCGCCGTCATTGGCGTCCAGGCGGCCCACAGAATCGGAAGCACCGGCTCGTGTGATGCGCAAGACTTCATTGCCGTCAACGGCGTACAGATAGGGCTTGGCCTCGATGAATGGAAACGACGCGCTGGGCACCGCGGCGAGGCTGCGCAAGGGTGCGCTCATGCGCAGCGCGTTTGCATCGCCCGCCAACAGGCGCACAGTGTCATTCACCACTACGAACACGCCTTCTGCCAAGGGGCCGAACGAAGGTAGCGCCAACGATCTGACGTTGAAGATGTCGGCCACGTCGATACGGTTCAGCGCCGGACCGAAGGCTGGCATCTTGGTGTTCGGCAACACCGGGTTGAAGCTGCCGTCCTGCGCCAGCATCCATTGCAGGCGCCCCTCTGCATCGACGATGGTCCCGGCGATGCTGACCGCATCAGGCACGGGCGCTGCGCTGGCCGACGGGTTGTCACCGACGCGCACAAACGCCGTGCGGTTGTCGTTCTGGCCGCCACTGCACAGCCCGTCGGCGCCAGCAGTTTCAACCAACGCCCAGGCGTCGCGACCGCCCGCGTCAAGTTCAAAGACGCGGTCCAGCCGGCACGCATCAGCCAGCGACGACACGGGCGTTGGAACTGCCGCCTGGTCGGTTCGAAGGGGCAGCTGGAAGACGCGGCCGCTCTGCACATACACGAGCCACGGCCGCCCGACAAGCGTCGCGGTCCGGTTCGCTGTGTCGTAGCGCACCGCGCTGGTGACGCTGAACGTCGGCGACGTGGTGCCAAAGTCAATGCGCCGCACCAACGGCAACGACAGCTGGTGGTCGACCACATTGATCGCAAATTGCCCTGATAGCGGGCGGTTGACAACCACGAACCGGTACGTGGTGGGCATGGGCGGAGGAGGTGGCGGCGGCGGTGGGGCTGGCGCTTGCGCTGGCGGCGGCGTTGCAACGTCGGCATCGTCGCTGCTGCTGCAGCTGGCGATGGCGACAACCGCCGACAACATCCAGATCGCGTGCAACCGGACCTGTTTATTCAACGTCAGTGCTGTGCTCAAAAAAAGTGCTCCCCGGTCGACCGCCGCAGCCGGGGGTGCGCCATCGGCACCTCAACTGGGGGTTATTTGCGGGGCCAGTATAGGTAGCAAACCGCAGCCCCGGCGGATGAGTCATGGAGTCTTTGGGTGGCCATCGGCGTGACCATTCCACGATCCGCCTGTCTACCGCGGGCCGGCCCATGCCCGCTGGGGCGGCCGGCCGGCAGCTTGCACGCGAGGCTGCTGAAGCGGTGCGCCCGCACGGTCTCAAGCCGTGCGCCGCGCCCACCCGCTCCAAGTGGCGCCTAGCTGGATATGCCCGGTGATGCGAGTCAACCTTCGGGGGCTGGTGCATGTCCGACCGGCCGCTTCGGGACGACGAGTTCACGGCGGCATATGTCTCTGATGGGTCGGCAACGCCAGTTCGGCTGATCGAACTGCTGACGTACCGGGTGCATCGGATGTGGACCGGAACTGCAAGGCCGTGAGCGACCGCATTGGAGAATGATCGAGTTCGAGCGCCCGTCGGCCTCTGGCGGCTGCCCTCTGAAACCGGTCATCGGCGCCGCGATTTCCTGATCGCCCGTATGACTGGAAGTGGCCGTTCAGCGACAAATGTCATCACCCCGGCGCGTCTCGCTGGCACTCGTTGGCTCGCGCTGACTTGCCTCAACGTCGATAGTCTTCCTCGCGCTGGTGCCGAACTGCACCGACGACGACGTCTCGCCGACGATCTCGAAGAGAACGAAGCAGCCGGAACCTCCGAATGGAACGATCAAGTCGCGCAAGCGCCCCTTGCCCAAATCCGCCCGCTGGCATGAGCAGGGCGGCCAAGCCAGCAGGCGCATTTCATCGGGCTGGGGTCCAGTGCTCGTAGCGGCGTGGCCCAGTCCACTGTCTCGCTCGCGAGATCGCGCTCGGTGGTGATGTCCTCCAGACGACACAGGTCCTTCAGTGCTTCTTGCACCAGCGTGACCGTGGTCTTCGTCGTCACTTGCCAGCGCGCTGAGCGGCCTGGCGCATGGCGACATCGAGGTGCGCCTGCAGGTCGGCCATGACCGCGGCTCACCCGGCCTGGGGATGGCCCGGCGCGTGCCCGCCGCACACGCCGCCCAGCCAGCGGTCGTCGCGGCTGCGGCGCATCGCATTGACCGCCATCAAGGCGGGGGCGCCGACCTCGGCCGAACCGCCTAGCACACGCGCCTTGGCGCGCGCAAACTCCTCGACCGAAAGCAGACCGCGCTCGTGCAGCGCGCCCAGTTGGCCCAGTTCCTCGCTCAGACTCATGGTGCATCTCCAGAAAGAGTCGGTCATCAACGTTCACAGATTAGCGCGGCGCGCACGCCTTTCAAGGGGCGTGCGACGAAGTGCAGGTGCGCGCGATGAGCCGGCATGATGGAGACTCTCAGACTCTCAGGCCTTATGGACGCGTCGAAGCCCTGTGGCGAGGGCTTCGACAAGCTCAGCCCGCACGGCCTCGGTCATGGTCTGAAAGCGAAGCCGATTGAGCCCCTCACCACAGGATTGAAAACCATGGACCTTGAGAAATCAGTCTCGCAAGTCATCGAGGCCTACAAGAAGGCCGTCTCTGGCAAGGACGCCGAAGCGCTGATGCGGCTCTACGACCCGAAGGTGCGGGTGTTTGATGCCTGGGGTGTCTGGTCCTATGAAGGGTCCGCTGCCTGGCAGCGTGCCGTGCAGGCCTGGTTCACTTCACTGGGTGCCGAGCGCGTGCTGGTGGCATTCGAAGACACGCAGGTCATGGTGCACGCGGAGTCTGCCCTGGTGAGCACCATCGCCACCTATGCAGCAAGCTCGGCACAAGGCGAGCCGCTGCGTTCACTGCAGAACCGCCTGACCTGGGGCATGAGGCTGAAGGGCCACCAGCTCAGGATCGTGCACGAACACACGTCGGCACCGATGGGCTTCGAGGACATGAAGGCGATCCTTCAGCGCAACGTCGCTTCTTGAAGCCACCGCCTGAACGGCCCTGGCCTGGGCAAACAACGCTCCGGACGGCGCCGCTTCACAGCCCCCGCAACACGCGCCCGGGCCGCGCGCCACTGCGCTGGCCGTCCTGCAGCACCGGCTGCCCGTTCACCAGCACGTGCACGAACCCGGCAGGGTGCACGGCCGGTGTGTTGATGCTGGCGCGCTCTTTCACCTGCGCCGCGTCGAACACCACCACGTCGGCGAAATGGCCCACCTGCAGCAGGCCGCGCTGGTGCAGCTGCAGGCGCGCGGCCGGGCGGCCGGTGATGCGGTGCACGGCCTCGGGCAGCGTCAGCACACCGCGGTCGCGGCTGTAATGGCCCAGCAAGCGTGCTGTCCAGCCATAGCCACTGAGCGAGCCGATGGTGTCTTTCAGCGGGCCGTGGCGTGACACCGCCAAGGTGTCCGACATCACGCTGCACTGCGCCTGTTGCAGGCACAGGCAGATGTCGGCGTCGTCGAAATTGCGCGAGGTCCACATCAGCTGCGGCATGCCTGCGCCTTCGTCCAGCAGCAGGTCCAGCACCGCCTCAAAGGGGTCTTGCTGGCGCAGGCGGCCGATGCTGTCGAAGTCGATGCCCACCAGCTCGGGGTGGGCCAGCGAGCGCAGCAGCACGATGCGCGACCACAGGCCGTCGCTGACCAGGCGCCAGATCGGGCGCGGGTTGTGCTTCATGCGCTCGCGTTGCGCGGGGTCGTGCAGGCGCGCCAGCGTCGCCGCCGTGCCGCCTTCGCGCGCCCAGGCCGGCAGCACCGAAACCACCACCGTGTGCGCCCAGTCGTGTGGGATGACGTCGAAGGCCACATCGACACCTGCGCCGCGCGCCTGCTCGATGGCCTGCAGCGCTTGCGCCAAGGCGCCCGGCGGCGCGCCGTACTTGGGCTGGATGTGCGAGATCTGCAAGCGCGCGCCGCTGCGTCGGGCGGTGCGGATGGCCTCGGCGAAGCTGGTCTCGCAGTCGACATCGCGGTTGCGCACGTGCGTGCCGTACAGCGCGCCGAGGCGCGCGGCCACGGCGGCCAGGGCTTCGATTTCCAGCTCGGGGGCCTCGTTGCCGGGCCAGTATTCAAGACCCGTGGAAAGCCCGATCGCGCCGTCGTCGAAGGCTTGCTCGGCCAGGCGCACCATGCCCGGCACGTCGCCATCGGCAGCCACGCGACGCAGCGCGCCGTGGCCGACGAAGGCGGCCACGTTCAACGCCGGCCGCGCCGCCTGCAAGCGGTCCAGATACTGACCGAAGCTGCGCCAGTCCAGCGCCACGCCGGCCTCGACATGCCCGATCAGGTGGCTGGCGTCGGCGCCGGCGGCCATCGGCGCGGCACTGAAACCGCACTGGCCGATGACCTCGGTCGTCACGCCCTGGCAGACCTGGCTGTCGGCACTGCCGTCCACCAGCAGCGTGAAGTCGCTGTGGGTGTGGATGTCGATGAAACCTGGCGCCACCACCAGGCCGCTGGCGTCGAGCACAAGGGCCGCCGTAGCACCGTGCAGGGCGCCCATGGCCACCACGCGTTCACCGCTGATGGCGACGTCGGCGCGCCGCGCGGGCGCCGACGTGCCGTCGATGACGGTGCCGCCTTGGATCAAGATGTCGAACATGAGGCTAATCTACCCCGCCGCCCAGGCGTGCATGCCAAGCGCGGTGGGCGGGCAGCAGCGGGCTGCACCCGCTCGGCCAGCAGCGACCTATGCAGGCCACCATTGAAGGCAACCGCGCCGCCGGCCTGCCGGTGGCGCCCATGTCTGGACCGAGTTCTGGCGGCGGCTGAGCGGCACTGCGTCGGCAGGGCTGCCGGCCGCCGGCGCCGCCCTGCTGTACACGGTGCCCTTCAGCGCCGCCGACCCTGCCAACACGCCCCGCGGGCTGAACACCGGCAATGCCACCGTCATCACTCGCGTGATGGGTGAACTGGCCTACACGGCAAAGTTCTTTGCCGACAACGGCATCCCGCTGAACCGGCCCTGGGGCCAGGTGCAGTTCGACCTGCGCAACGGCGTGGCGATACCCATTCATGGCGGCTCCGGCACCTCGGGCGTCTACAACGCCATTGTCCCGGGGCCGCTGGTGCCCAACGTCGGCTACACGCCCATCGGCGGCGGCTCGAGCTTCATCCAGGCGGTGACGTTTGCGGGCGGCGGCCCTGTGGCGCGTGCGCTGGTCACCTATTCGCAATCCTCCGACCCGGCCAACCCCCACTACGCCGACATGACGCAGCTGTTCTCCAACTACGGTTGGGTGAACCTGCCCTTCACCGATGCACAGATCCGGCTCGACCCCCGACTGAAGGTGATCAGGCTCACCCAGCCTTACTGAAAAACGCTGCAGCCTGCCCGCGGCCGCCAACCACCGCCGGCACCTGCAGCACCATGCCCTGTCCGTCCTCGTCCCCTTCTCAGTTCACCCTGTTGCGGAGAGCCCCAGCATGACTTCATTCAACACCCGACCCCTGGCCTCGACTGCCGTGGCACTGGCCCTCGCGCTGTCGGCACTGACGGCACAAGCGGCCAGCGTTTCCGTCGACCTGGCGGGTTGGCAGGCGCGCGGCGATGTGCCCGATGCCGGCAACACGTCGGCCTTCATCAACCTGCCGGTGGGGGCCCCGGTCACCGGTTTCAGCTACTTCAACCTGGCCTTCAGCACCTTGGGCGACAGCTGGCTGCGCGAACTGGTGCTGTCGGTCAACGACAGTTCAACGCCGACGCAGTGGCTGGACTGGAGCCCCAGCAGCACCGACGCGCCTGGCAGCTTCAGCCCAGCGGCGGGCGCCTGGGGTGACGCGGTCGGCATCGCCGGCCCCTTTGGCAGCACGGGCGCGTTCGTGGCCAGCACCGGCACCGTGTGGCTGACGAGCTACCTGTCTTTCTCGGTGCAGCCGGCCGGCATTGACATCCGGCAGGGCAGGCTGACCATCGACTACAGCCTCGCCGTACCCGAACCCACGAGCTACGCCCTGTCTGCCCTGGCCTTGGTGGCCTTGGGCGCTGCCACCCGGCGGCGCACTTCAGACTGAGGCTTCGGTCTGCCCGCCGCTCGGTGCGGTGAGTACCGCTTCGTGGCCTCCGCCTGTGCGCAAGACCGCCCATGTTCAGCCGTGCGATCAAGGCCTCGCCCACGAACTGCATGAAGGCGCGCACGCGCGCCGTGCGCCGCAGGTCGGGGTGGGTCACCATCCACAAAGGCAAGGCCACCTCGCGGATGGCCTCCGACACGGCCATCCACTCCGGGTGCTTGGCCTCCATGAACGTGGGCAGCACGCCGACGCCGATGCCCGTGCGCAGCGGCTGCCTTGGCGTTGAAGATGTCCATCCGCACGCCGGAGTCGCCATGAGCACGCACACTGCCAGCATAGGTAGCGCCTATGACCGACATGGAAAATTAAGATTGGCTCTATGCTCCGCTTGGCTTCAAGCTTGGCGCTCTCGATGAATTCACAGGAGACAGACAGATGGACGCAAAAACTGGAACGCTCGGCGGCGGTTGCCCGATGGGCCATGGTGAAACCCGATCGCTGCTGGGTCGCACCAACAAGGACTGGTGGCCCGAGATGCTGGCGACCGAGATCCT
>JANOZF010000214.1:0-29508 GCA_031429255.1 Rubrivivax sp. | reverse complement strand
TTCTGCCAGCAGGCGTTCAAAATTCACCATCTGGCCCTTGCTCGGAAGCTTGGCCAAGTGGTGGTTCTTCAGGCGCATCAGCGTGGTGAACACCACCACTGGGGTGCTGGACGCAGCCCCGTAGTAACGCTCGCGGATGGTGGCGTTGAGGCCCGGGCTGGCGGTTTCCTGGATGCGTTCCAGTGTGGCAAACAAGCGGCCCAGTCGGTAGGCCACCGACGGATTGTTGATGTCGAGCATGGGCTTGATCTCCCCAGGGGTTGTGGTTGAAGGGTGATGCGTGCGGACGGCTGTGGATTGGCGATTCAAGCAGGCCTTGATGCTGGCGGCACGCAGATAGGTCACCTGCTGCTCGGCGCGGCAACGCTGCACCGCAGCCGTCAGCCAGTTGGCAGGGTATGGCGTTCCGTTCAAGATGCTACGCATCAAGTCGCCAGCCAGTCGCGGCGGGATGTTGTCGGCCTTCCCTTGCAGTGCAATGGCGGTGAGCAGGCGGAACAGGCTGGGAAACGGCGGGTCGTTCGGGCCACCGGCCAAGGCCAGGTCTTCAAACCACGCGGTGACGCGGTTTGCAATGTCGTGCAGCGGCGCCGCGTGCCAGAAGCGCACCGCTATGCGCGCCGCATTGGGCGCCAAGCCCAGCACATAGAACAAGTTGCTGCCGCGCGCGCCGTCGAAGGCGCCGCTGCGCACCGCCTCAAACAGCGCCTTGACTTGTTGGGCGTGGGTATCAGGGTTGTCGTCGCCGCCCAGCAGCGCTGCCAGTTCGTCTTCGATGGGATCGGCGCGCTGGGCCCAGAAGATGGTGGAGGCATCGCCGACCTGAACGCGCTGTCTTGAACCACGCGCCAGCAGGGCATTTAGCGCTGTGGTGTAGGCGAATGCAGCCGCTTTGCTGACGGGAGCGTTGGCGCCTTGGCTCTTGCCATAGGACGTGAACGCCCGAAGGTTGAAGGACACGATGTTGGCGCCCGCGGTTTGGGCACCCCACACACCCTTGATGGCCGTGTGCAGCCGCTCACTGGGCGCAAGCGCACCCGTGATCAAACACCTTGAATCGGGCCAGTCCTCTTCGATAGCCGTTGTGCCCCCTGAGTCATCTTCGGCAGCCATGGCTGCGCCCAAATAGGGCGTGACGCCAGTGCGCTGACATACCAATTCGGTATCACTGACCATACGAAAGCTCAGCACCGGATTGGTCGCTTCAATGTCCGCGAAGGAGCCAAAGGGCTCGAGCTGTTGCACAGTGGGTCGAGACAAGAAGGCCAAAGTCGCTTGTATACCTTTGTCCTGTCGCGCCGTCTCCGGCAGGCCTTCGATGCGGAGCCGAAAGGCCTGCTGCATCTCAACCAGGCGCGCCCGATAGTCCACATCACTGCCCTTGGCCATCGCAGCTTCGAGCTTCTTGACGTCCGGCAGGGCGAGCACATATTCCGCGTTATCCCACAACAAGTTGGCGGCTATGCCAGCTGCTCGCTTGATCCCTTGAGGCACGAGGTAGCTGGCGCCAATCTTCCTTTTGCCATCTTGGTATCTCGTATCAACAATGCTTCGCAAGACCCCAAACGCGTCAATCTCCAGAATGAAGGCGATCTCTTTGTGCTCCAGGCCAAAGGCCGGTAACCGACGGGCCAGATCGGCATCTGCCTGCCGGCGGAGGTAATAGTCGTGCAGCGCGTAAAGAATCATCCCCGCACCTCCACAGCGCTCAAGTCCACAACCCCCCTGTTTACCTGGGCCCGGAAGAACCGCGGATGCGGCGCGACCGCATGCTCGAAGTCCAAGTCGTGAAGCATCCATCCCAGGTCGGCTGTCCAGGAGTCCAGGGCGGGTGGTTCGCCGGCGCCGGCCTGCCAGTCGCCGCGGCCGTCGCTGAGCAATTCAACCAGCCGAAACCTCGCTGCAAATTCACGGCAGCCCAAGTAAGGCTGGTTGACACACTGCCCGGCTTCGGCCCTGCGGCTGAAGATGGCAAGGTACTTGCCAGGGTTGGCGCGGGCCTCATCGCCGTGCAGTTGCAGGTCAGCATGCAACCGGTAGGCCACGTCGCGCAGGAAAAGGCCAGCGCGTTGCTGGCGTTCGTCTTCCACGTAAAGCGCCAGCGCGCCCTTTCCTTCATTCATGGCAACCTGGGCGTTTCGCGTGGAAGCAACGGCACCCACCTCGTTTCGCCGGACGCTGACCCAGCGCAGCGGGTTCAGGACCTCGATGCGACGTATGCGCCATTTCAAGCCAGGCTTCCAGAGGATGGCGTCGAACACCGAGCGCGCTGCAGACGGCGTGATGAGGTCGTAGGACACGCGCTCGACCTTCATTTCAGGGCGCGTGAAGCAGGCGTAGTCGCCGCGGACTTCCAAACAGAAAGGTTTCACCAAGTCTCCCTTCGTTGAATCATAGATTTCATCAAGCCACAAAGCTGGCCGGGTCACCCGGCGCCGAATCAACCCGCGCACCCAGCACCGGATCGTAGAAACCGTCCCAGTCTGCCCGCTGCACGTACAAACCCGGGCACAACCCCACCTCAGTGATGTCGCCTGCCGCCAGCAGGCGCTTCACCTGATGCTGGTAGATCGACACGCCGTAGCGCTGCAGCTTGCGCAGCAACCAGCGCTGCGGCCCTTCTTTTTCCAGCAGGCCGATGAGCGCGTTCACATCGTCTTTGGCAGCCGGGCTGCGGTAGCGCACCAGCACCGTGGCCGTGTCGTCCTTGTCGATGAGCTTGAAGGCTTCGGCAGCGCTGCGAAAGTTGACGGGCAGGGTGTCGGTTGGCAAGTGCGGTACCAATTTGAGCAACTCACAGATGCCGTGTTTGTCGGTAGACGGCGCGTCGCTGTACAGGTGTTCAAAGTAGCGCTGCATCAAGGGCAGTGCCAGCGGCTGCGCCGGCAGGTCGTGCCACAGCTTGCGGCACAGGTCACGCGCCAGCGTCAACAAACCCGGCGGCGCCTTAGTGGGTGGCACAAACACAAACACCAGCCCCGGCACAGGCAACTTGCCTTCGCGGTTGCAACGGCCGGCGGCCTGGGCGATGGAGTCCAGCCCGGCCAGCGCGCGGTAGACCACCGGGAAGTCCAGGTCGACGCCCGCTTCAACCAGCTGGGTCGAAATCACCCGCACCGGCTGCGCGAGCTGCCCCGCCGCCACGGCCGTGCGCCGCGCCTGCAGCGCCGCCTTGATCTGCGCGATGGCATCGCTGCGGTGCTGCGCGCACATCAGCGCCGACAGGTGCCAGCACCGTTCGCCCGGCATGCGCGCCTTCAAGAGCCGGTACAAGTCGGCCGCATCGGCACGCCGGCTCACGATGGCCAGCACGGCTTCATGACCCGCCAGTTCATCGGCCAGATCGGGCCATGCGAGCGGCGTTTCCAGGCTGGCCGGCAGCTTGACATGCACACGTTCCAGCGCGCTGTACAGCGTGGGCACGTCGTCGATGATTTCGGTGACCGGGGCCCCGGCACTGGCAATGCCGCGGCGCAAACCGCGCTGCGCATCAAAGCGATTGGGTGGCGTGTTCAGCGCCGGCTGCGTGGCGGTGCACAGCAGCACGGTGACGCCGAAGTCCTGCACCAGGTAGCGCAGCACGTCCACCACCGGCTGCAAGAACTCCACTGGTAGCAACTGCGCTTCGTCCAGCACGATGACGCTGCCCGCCAGGCTGTGCAGCTTGCGGCAGCGCGAGGTCTTGCGCGCAAACAGGCTTTCGAAGAGCTGCACGTTGGTGGTGACGATGAGCGGCGCGTCCCAGTTTTCACAGGCCAGGCGCGATAGCGCGGTTTCGCTTTCAGGCGCGCTCTCAGCGTTGCTGTGGTGTTCGATGACTGTGTCTTCACCCAGCGCATCAAACACCGAGCGAAACACGTCGGCGGTCTGTTCGATGATGCTGGTGTAAGGGATGGCGTAGATCACGCGCCGCTGGCCGTGGTGCACTGCGTGGTCCAGCGCAAAAGACAGGCTGGACAGTGTTTTGCCACCGCCCGTGGGCACCGTCAGGCTGAACACGCCGGGCGGCAGTGCGGCCTTGGCGCGGCACTGGGCCAGGACGCTGGCACGGGCGCGATTGACTGCTGTGCCCGTGCTGGCCATCGCGGCCAGGCGCGTGTTCAGCGCTTGCTGCAAGGGCAGCAGGTCAGGAGCGGGGCCACGCGCTGAAGCGCGTGCGGGGTCCATGTAGGCCTCGGTGTCCAGAAAGTCAGCGTCCACCAGTGCTGAAAAAAGCATGCGCACATGCAGTGCGTAACGGCCCGGTGTCTGCGTCCGGTGTTCGTTGCCAATTGCAAGATTGGCAAGACTGGCAAGGCTGGCCCCATCAACGGCGGGCAGCGGCGGCGACAAGATCTCAGCGGGCTGCACCGCAGCCAGCGCTTCCTGAAATTCACGCTGCGCGTCATCAGAAGCCAGGCGCGCAGCCAAACCCACGCCACCGTCGCCCGCCAGCCAGTTGTCGAGCCCGGCGTGGTGGCCGGCAATGGCGTACTGCAAGGCCCGGCTGACCAGCAGGCCCGGCCGGGCGCCTTGCGCCTGCAGGTGCTGGGCAGCCCACAGCGCGCCGGCCGCTGAATGGGTCTTGTCGCGGTCGTTGATTCGGCCCGACAAGCGGCCTTCGATATGGGCATTGGCGCCTGATGTCTGCCGGATGTAACGCTGGAAACCCGGCCGGCGCTTGCCCAGGTCATGCCAGAGGCCAGCCAGGCGAGCCCACTCCGCCGCGCTTGGCGAGGCGGACACTGCCGCCAGCCTACCCACTTCTCGAAGGTGTTCATCCAGCAGGTGGGCTGCCGCGCCCGGGCCGTGCGCCTGCCCCGGCGCATGAGCCCAGTCGTTGGTTGGAGCGGCTTGATCGTTCAAGTACACAGGTGGTTCTTGGGCGCTGGATGCAGCCCCCGCTAACCATCCTACTGCGCAGCACCCGCAAACAAGTCGGAGGCGAGATTCAATTGTTGCGGACAGCGGTACAGGTGGAGCCGAATGGACAATGGTGTGGCAGTGACTCGCGCGCGGCCCTTTGGCGCACGGCACTGCGACTGGTGCACGCTACAGTGCCCGCGGGGGTATTGATTGAACAAACACAACGTGCTCGTCCTGGTCCACGGCGCCTGGGGCGGTGCCTGGGTCTGGCGCCGCGTGCTGGCGCCCTTGCGCGCGGCCGGGCGCGAGGTGCATGCCGTCACGCTCAGCGGCTGCGGCGAGCGGGCGCACCTGCGGCATGCCGGCATCGACCTGTTCACGCACATCGACGACGTGCTGGGCTTGATCGATGCCGAAGAGCTGGGCGCCATCACGCTGGTGGGCCACAGCTATGCCGGGCAGGTGATCACCGGCGTGGCCGACCGGCTGCTGCAGCGGCAGGCCGACGCAGCGCTGGCCCCACAGGCTGCCTGCGGCGCAACGCGCCTGCCCGCGGTGCGCCAACTGGTCTACGTGGACGCGATGGTGCCGCTGCCGGGCGAAGGCTGGGGCACGCTGCACCCGCCCCAGGTGGTGGCCGCACGCCGCGCGGCAGCAGCCGCGCACGACAACGCGCTGCCGCCAGTCGACCCGGTGCACTTCGGCCTGGAAGGGGCCGACCGTGACTGGCTGCTGCGACGTCATGTGCCACACCCGTTTGGCGCTTACCAGCAACCGCTGCATTTCGACTTCGACCGCTGGGCCGCGTTGCCGCGCTGCTTCATCGACTGCACGCAGCCGGCCTACGCCACCATCGCCGAAGCGCGGCTTCGTGTTCGCAGTCAAAGCGGCTGGCGCCTGGAAGAGATGGCCACGGGGCACTTTCCGATGCTGACGCAGCCCGAGGCACTGACACGGCTGCTGCTGGAACTGAGCTGAAGGCTGGTCTGTCGCGGCGCCGTCGCGAAGACTCCGGCCTTCTATCCAAGACCAAACCCAAGAACAGACCATGCTTGAGACCAGCCAGCACAGCGCACTTGCACACGAGCTCGACACCGCAGAGCGCTCGCGCGTGCAGGTCGAGCAGTTCTCGCGCCGGTTCCCTGCGATGACGATGGCCGACAGCTACGCCATCCAGCGTGAATGGGTGCGCCTGCAGACCGGCGCCGGCCGCAAGATCATCGGCCACAAGATCGGCCTGACCTCGCGCGCCATGCAGCTGGCCTCGCAGATCACCGAGCCCGACTACGGAACGCTGCTGGACAGCATGCTCATCCGCGACGGCAGCGAAGTGGAGGCGGCGCGTTTCATCGTGCCGCGTTTCGAGGTGGAGCTGGCGTTCATCCTGGCCAAGCCCTTGAAGGGCACCGGCGTGACCCTGTTCGACGTGCTCAATGCCACCGACTACGTGGTGCCGGCACTGGAACTGATCGACGCGCGCATCGAACCCTTCGACCGCCACACCAAGGCGCCGCGCAAGGTGCTGGACACCATTGCCGACAACGCAGCCAACGCCGGCATCGTGCTGGGCGGCCGGCCGATGCGACCCGATGCGGTGGATTGGCGCTGGGCCGGCGCGTTGCTGTTCAAGAACGGCGTCATCGAAGAGTCGGGCCTGGGCGCTGCGGTGCTGAACCACCCGGCCCATGGCGTCGCGTGGCTGGCCAACAAGCTGGCTCCGCATGGCGAGGGCCTGGCCGCAGGCGAGATCGTGCTGGGCGGCAGTTTCACGCGGCCGGTGGCCTGCGCGGCCGGCGACACCTTTCACGCCGACTACGGCCCGCTGGGCTCCATCTCGGTGAAGTTCGTCTGATGCGCACCGCTGTCAACGCCTTCCATTGAGACGTCGTGGCATCCGGCGCGCAACGAGCCTTTAGCGGGTCTGTAGCGCCCCTGTAGCGGGCCTGCGCGTCAGGGTGCCAGGGCTGCCGCCCACTCCTGCCGCGCCTTCAGCACGTCGGCTTCATCGCTGCCACCCAGGTGGGCCAGCAGGTCGCCCGCCTGCTGCAACCAGGTGGCGGCGGGGCCGTGTTCCGACGGCCCCAGCGCGCGCTGCGCCTGCACCATGGCCAGCCAGGACCTGACCAGACGAGCCTGCTGTCGTGGCGTGGCCTGGCCGGCCGCCTGCAATTCCTGCAACCAGCCGGCCGAGACTTGCAGCACGGGCAGCGCCTGCTGAGGCAGGCCGGTGGCCAGCAGCGCGCGGCCGTGGTGAAAGGCCAGCCACTGGCGCTGGATGCGCCAATGGGTGTTTTGCGGGTCTTCGTCCATCAAGGGCTGCAGCGCCAACCATCCGGGCTGCGACGCGGCCAGCGCGCCCGGTGCGTCGCCCACGTCCAGGCACAGCCCGGCCAGCAGGTTGCGGTCGGCCAGCAGGCCGGCCTGCCAGGTGCGGTTGTGCGGCTCCAGTGCGCAGGCGCGGGCGCGGTGTTCCACCGCCTGCGCCGCGCTGTCCCGCGCCGCGGACCACTGCTGCAGGCGCAGCAATATCAGCGCGCGGATGCTGGCTGCGTTGCCCAGCTTGTCGGCGCAGTGCGCCTGGTGGTCGGGCGCTGGGTTGTCGGCCACGCTGTGGCCATAGGCCTGCAGGTCTTGCAGCTGCTGCAGCGCTGCCTGGGGCTGGTTCAGGTGCGCCCGCTCCCAGCCAAAGTAGACATAGGCGGCGGACAGCATGACGCTCATGCGCTGGCGCTGCAGCAGCGCCGATGCGGGGTGCCGGCGCTGCGCGCGCAGCAGCAGCGCTTCCGACGTTTGCAGCCATTGCAGCGCCTTCTCGGCCTGGCCGCTGGCCTGGTCCACGCGGGCCAGGTCGGCCAGCGCCACCGACCACCAGCGGTAGAAGTTGTCGTCGCCTGCAGCCACCGGCTCGGCCTCCTGGCACAAGGCCACGGCGCGGCGCGCCCACCGTGCCGTCGCGGCACCGTCAACCTGGACGTTGAATTCGTACTCGACCCGCAGGTTGGCCAGGCGGGCGCACACCACTGCCAGCTCGGCCTTCAGTCCCAGGTCGCCTTCAGCGCCCTGCAGCAGCCGTTCCAGATAGGCCGCCGTCGAGGCCAGCATGGTGGCCTTGTGTTCGCGCCCGCCCGGCAAGTGGGTGATGATGTCGCCGTACTCCACCACCAGTTCGCGGCTGAAGCGGCGCAACTGCTGCACATGGGCTTCGGCCTGCTGGCGCGCCAGCAGCGCCTTGCGCGCCTGCACCATGGCCATCACCAGGCCAGCCGCCAGCCCCGCCGCGCCCAGTGCCGTCAGCACCTGCCCCTGCATCAGCGACGCCGCCAGCCCGAACACCAGGCCCACGCCGCCCAGCAGGCCCGACAACACCGCCCAGCGGTTGCGTTCGACGAACTTGCGCAACACGTACGTGGGGCTCTGGGCGCGTGCGGCCACCGGGCGGTCTTGCAGATAGGCCCGCACATCAGCGGCCAGCGCGTCGACGCTGGTGTAGCGCTGCTCCACGCCTTTTTGCAGGGCTTTCAGCAGGATGTTGTCCAGGTCGCCCTGCAGGCGGTGGCGGTGCTGCAGCCACAAGGGGTCTGGGGCCTCGGCGGGCGACAGGCGGCTGGGTGCCGTGGGCTCGTCTTCCAGCACACCGCGCGCGGCCTCGGCCGGTGTGGTGGCCTTGCGCCCGGTGGGGCGCGTGCCGGTGAGCATCTGATACAGCAGCACGCCCAGGCTGTAGATGTCGGTGGCGGTGCTGATGGCTTCACCCCGGATCTGTTCGGGGCTGGCGTAGTGCGGGGTGTAGGGGCGCACACCACCCACGGTGGTGTGCGCCTCGGCGCCGCTGCCAGCGCCGTCCAGCGGGTCCAGCGCCTTGGCGATGCCAAAGTCCAGCAGCTTGACGCGGCCTTCAGCGTCGACCAGCACGTTGCCGGGTTTCAGGTCGCGGTGAACCAGCAGGTTGCGGTGCGCGTAGGCCACGGCGTCGGTCAGCTGCAGGAAGAGTTGCAGACGCTGCTGCAGCGACAGGCCGCGCACCGCTTCGTCGATGGGGCGGCCGTCCACGTACTCCAGCACGAAGTACGGCAGCCCGTCGGGGCTGACACCGGCGTCCAGCAGGCGTGCGATGTGCGGGTGGCTCAGGCGCGCAAGCGCCTGGCGCTCGAGCGCAAAACGCTGCAGCACCGCGGCGCTGTCCATGCCCCGCTTGAGCAGTTTCACCGCCGCGCGGCCCTCAAAGCTGCCGTCGGCGCGGCGGGCTTCAAACACCTCGCCCATGCCCCCCGCGCCCACGGCGCGCACGACCTGCCAGGCGCCCAGGCGCTGGCCGCTGCGCGCGGCGGCGCTGTGGGCGGATGCCGATGGGCCGGGCCAGGGTTGCGTGGCGGCCAGTTGCTGCACCGCGCTGGCGGCCATGAAGCCCTGCGTGGCAATGGCGCTGTCGTGGTGCCCCAGCAGGCTGCGCACCTCGGCCAGGTCGGCAGCGCTCAAGGCCGACGCTTGCAGGCGCGCTTCACGCTGCGCGGGCGCCAGGTCAGCCGTGGCGTCGAACAGCGCTTTGATGTCGGTCCAGGCCTGGGGTGTCTTGGTCATGCGTACGGGCGGCCGGGTGCTTGCCGCGCCACCATGGGCACCTCAGTCAACGTTCGGCCTTCATGCGCGCCACCACCATGTTGCCGGCGGCCGCGAGGCCTTGACCCACCACGGTCTTGTACGCGGTGGGCTCGGCCACCACTTCCAGTTCCTTGGTGCTGCTGCTGTCCTTGCTGCCCAGCGCCATTTTCAGCAAGCCCAACGCCACCGCGCCGGCCACGTCGGCACCCGTGGTGGCCTTTTCGCGCACCTCGGAAAAGGCGTCGCTGCTCAGCGTGAGCATGTGCTTGCCAATCAAGGTGCTGCGCTGCGGGCCGGTCTGCACGGCCACCATCAGGTTGTCGACACTGGGGAACATCTTGGCGCTGGCCGTGGCGCTGGCCGCCATGCGGCCCAGGAAGCCCTTGTTCTCGTCGGCCAGCTGCGCAAAGTTGACGCGCATGCGCACCTCGATCAGGCTGGCCTCCAGCTCGGTGCCCAGTTGCATGGTGTCGCCGATGGCGCCAACGGCGGAAAGGCCGGCGCCAAGACCGGACAGTGCACCGAACAGCCCCTTGTTCTCGCTGCTGTTGCCGACACCCATCCTGGCAAAACCGTAGATGCCCAAGCCAGGGGGCGACATCGTCAGCGAGCTGTCGCTCCTGATGGGCGCCGGGCTGCCGCTGGCCAGCAGTTTGGCGTAGCTGGGCGCGGCCTTCACCTTGGCGCTGTCCACCACCTCCAGGCCGCTGGCCTTCAGGTCGGCCAGGAACTGCTGGTGCAGCGCGTCGGTGAGGGCCTGGAAATCGGTCTCACCCACACCCAGCAGCTTGACGTACAGCGACGAGGTGCTGCGCCCAGCGGCGCCGAAGCTGGAGGTGCTGGCACTGACGTTGTCGGCGACGATGAACTCGACCACAAACACGGGCACCGCCACGCGCTGGATGCCTTTCAGTGCCTTGGTGTCGGCCAGCGTGAAGCCTTTCGCAGCCGCGTCGCTGGCGTTGAAGCTGGCGTCCACGGCCAGCGGCGTGACGTCTTCCTTGGCGTGCGCGGCAGGGGCGGCCACCAGCGCGGCAGACAACGCGGCAGCCAGCACCGTGGCTGTCACCGCTGCCCGCAGGCGGGTTGAGCGGGCGGCGCGCCGCGCCGTGCGGGTGGTGCCCGCGGGCCGGGCTTCGATGGGGGTGGTGAAAAACGACTTCATGGATGACCTCGGTTGGGCACACAGGGAACGTGTCGCGCTGAGCGGTCTGAACCGACCAAAGCGCCACTCTGACCACCAGCGCAAAGTCTTTCCAGTAAAAGGATCACGCTGGGCAGAGCCCGTCCCACGACCCGGGGGTCGGCGGCGCACAAAATCACGGTCATGGATCTCCCCGCCATCAACGAAGCCGACATCACGCAGCGGCTGCAGCGGCTGGACGACGGTGACAACCGCTCGGTAAACCAGCTGTTCGCCGCGCTTTACGGTGAGCTCAAGCGCCAGGCGGTGGCGCAGATGCGCAAGGAAAGCGCCGGCCATACGCTGAGCGCCACGGCGCTGACCCACGAGGCCTGGTTTCGCCTCTCCGAGCAGACGCGCACGCAGTGGCAAGGCCGCAGCCACTTTCTGGGCATGGCGTCGATCATGATGCGGCGCATCCTGGTCAACCACGCGGTGGCACGGCAGGCCGCCAAGCGCGACGCGATGCTGGTGCCCCTGACGCTGAGCGAAGCCGGCCTGGTGGCCAGCGGCGATGGCGCCGAAGTGGTGAAAGTGCATGACGCGCTGCTGGCGCTGGAAGCCGTGGACGCGCGCGCGGCCAAGGTGGTGGAGCTGAAGTTCTTTGGCGGGCTGGAAGTGGAAGAAATTGCCGAGGTGCTGGGCATCGGCAGCGCCACCGTCAAGCGCGACTGGGCGCTGGCCCGGGCGTGGTTGCACCGGGAACTCCGGGACTGAGAATCAGGTCGGCGCTGCGCATGCCCTCGAGACGCCGATCAGGTCAGCGTGGGGATCGGCCAGTCGCTTTCGCTGCGTCGTTCAATCAAGTCGACGGCTGCGCTGGCCATCGTGCGCAGATGGTCGAGCTGGTCCACCGACAGCTGCCGGGGGTGGACGTCGTAGGCACACAGCGTGCCGACCGTCTGCCCGCGCACGATCAGCCGCGCCGCGGCATAAAAGCGTATGTAAGGCCGGCCCGTGACCATGGGATGCACCTGGAATCGGGGGTCGACCAGCGTGTCCTCGACGACGATCACGTCGTCGTTCGTGCCGAAGAACGCCTCGCAGAACGAAGTGACCGCCGGGGACTCGGTTTGCTGGATGCCGACGCAAGACTTGAACCAGTCGCGCTGCGCGTCCAGCAGACTGACCATCGTGATCGGCACCGCCAGCGAGGTAGAGAGCAGGCGCGCGATCTCGTCGTACACGCGTTCCGGACCCGAATCCAGTATCAGTGCGCGGCGCAACTCGGCCAATCGGGCGGTGTCGAGCCTCATGCCCCGAAGCTCGGGCTCGGAACCAACTGCCCGATCGGCCCGCCTTCGGCGCCGGACCCGGTCTCATGCATCAACCCGACCCCCGCGGCCTGGGCCTGGTTCAACACGACGAAAACTGCCCAGCGGGCTGGCGTGATGTGGTTGTGCATGGTGACTCGAAGAAAGGAGCGTCGGCTGGTTTGCACAACGGGCGCATGACCCGGCCCCAAATGGGCATTATGTACGGTGGCCTGACCCTACCAGCCCAAGGCCGCTGCAGGGCCCGCCCGCAGCCGACGTTCTTCTGCCGCCCACGCTTCCAAATGGTCCGGATGAAGAGAAGGCGCCGTTGTTCATCCCGTGCGGCGGTGAGCGACGGCGGTCGATTGACGCTCGTTGCGCCCCAGCTGGGGCGGGCGCACCGGCCGACCGGTGCGCCGTGGAACCTCAGGCGATGCGCCTGGAAAGGGCGCGCCGTCAGGCGCGCCCGCTCGCTCAGCTCAACACGGCCGGCTCCGAGGTCTCATCGGCCGGGACCAGGAAGCCATCCTTGATCGTGGCCGGCTCCGACGACTCGTCATTGCCACCCAGGCTCAAGATATAGCTGAACAGCGCAGCGCCGCTGACGCCGGCGCTGTCGGGCACTTCGTTGGCGACCGGCGCAAGCACCGTGTCGTCGTTGCTGTCATCCCAGCAACCCGTCAGAGCCGTCGCTGCGGCGACGGCGCTCAGGGCCCACAGTTTTCGATAGGTCTTCATCGTGGCCTCACGGGTAGACCGTGCCGGCGGCAGCGGTCGGGTTCAGGTTGCCAGGCAACGGGGTGGTCAGGTAGGGAAACGCAACGCCATAGTTGGCGGCGGTCTTGCGCACGCCATCGGTCAGCGCCAGGCCGCCCGCTGGCGCGTCGGCCGGCTTGCACCCCACTTTCAGCGTGTCAGTGGCACCCGTCAGCACGCACAGCGCGCCCATCGAGACACGCAAGGAGAGGTCCACCACGTCGTCGGCAGGCCGGCGGCCGTTCGGGAAGCCCGCGTTGTCGCCGGCGGCCACACCCAACGGGTTCTGGGCGGCAGCGGGAGTGGCAGCAATGGAGGTGTTCAGGCGCAGCATTTCTGATGCCACGACGTTGGCCGGCTGGTTCACGCCGCTGATGCCCTTGAGAAACACGGTGACCAGGTCGCTGCGCGGGAAGTTGGTGGGCGCCACAGCCGCCGGGAACAGAGTCTGGATGAGCGCCGGCAGCACCGGATTGGTGACGTAATCAGCGAAGTTGGCGCCGTCGTTCTTGGGCTTGGAGGCGTTGAACTTGTCCTTGTCGTCGATGCCGATGATCAGCTCGTTGACCAACGGCATGCCCAGTCTGGACACCTGCGTCCAGGCGCCACCGGAGCGCGCCACCTTGCCCAGGCCGGACGAAGGTGCGCCGTCCAGCAGACGGCCCTGGCGCAAGCTGGCCGTGGTGAAGGCGCCGATCACGGGCTCGCTTCCAGCGGTCAGGCAACTGATGGGCAACTCCATGGCCAGTGTGCTGACGTTCTTGCCTTCCAGGTCGTTGTTGTTGCCGCCCACTTCAGCACCCAGCGGGTTCAGGTTGAAGAGGTCGAAGGCGCGGCCCACGGCAATGTAGAAAGGCTCCTTGCGCTGGCCGACGAAGACACGGCCCGGCACACCGCAGCCGGGGATGACCACGTCGTACACATGCTGGTTGGCATAGGTGGCGTATCCGGTGGCGCCGCCGAAGGACTTGTCGCCGATGTTGTCCACCGGCTTGTCGAAGGTGGCGCTGCCGCCTGAGGCGTTGGTGACACTGCTGCGCGCGGTGCGCCTGCCGCCGCGCAGGACATCGATGGTGAAGGTTTCACGCACGTTCAGCGCTGCCGGGTTGACGCCGGCGATGACGCCGCTGTTGATCAGCGGAATCTTCACGGCCTTGCCACCGACGGTCAGCGCGGTGGCCTTGGAGGTGTTGTTGAAGCGGAACTGGAAGGTGATGTCCTCCACCGCGTCGCCGTTGTTGTCGACATGAATCTCATACAGCGCTTCTGGGCTGAACATGTGGAAGTTGGGCCCGCCCTGCGGATCCTGGAAGGGCATGTAGTTGGCCAGCACGGTGACGAAATTCTGGCGCCCGCCTTCGTAGCTGCGGAACATGTAGAGGTCGGTGGCATCCAGTTTCGGCGTTCCGGTGATGTAGGGCGCTTCACGATGGCTGGAGGCCAAGGCTTGCGGCGCGACAGCTACGAGAGCCGCCAGGCCCAGTGACGCAACGGCCTGACCGACGCGGGAGTGAATATACGGACACGGTGTCATGGAAGTCTTTCATTGAAGAGTGGGTGGTCAGCGTCTGCCGGCACCAGCGCAACCGCACCAAGCCTGCAGACCCCGGGGACACGTCGCGTGAGCTAACGGGTTCCAGCGGTGAGGGTATGAATGCCGCCGCGGCAGCTCTGTGCGATGGCCCACAGTGGGCACTTTTCAGGCACGCGCCTACCCGAACACGGCAGTTTGTCTGACAGCACCGCACCCTGCGCTGACAAGGCTATGACACTGCGGCCGCAGCCCGCAGCCCGCAGCCCGCAGTGAGCGTGAGCCCGACCTGCGCGCCGCCGCTGCGATGCAGCCGGGGCAGCCCAGCCACCTGCGGCGGTGCATGGGCCCACTGTCCTACAGGCACAAGTGGCATTGGCCGATGGCTCGGCGCACGCTGACCAGCGACGATGCCCCTTACGTTGCCAATGAGAGTCCGTCCATGAAGCCGACCCCGACCGCCTCGGTGCCGCGCCCCGTGCGCCACGCGGCGGCGCCGCTGCCCACTGTGCGGGCTGGATCTTGAACTAACACTCAAACGCCACCGCCACCTGCAGCCCTAAATCTTCCATCCACTCACAACGAAAGCACGACCATGCGCAACGCCCTCTTCATGCTGACCTTTTGTGGCGCGGCCTTGGTGCTTGGCGGCTGCAGCCAGGAGTCTGCGCGCCCTCCTGTGCAGTTGCCAGCGACCGCGGCAGTCGACACACAGCCTGCTGCTGCAGCCAGCAGTTCAGTCGATCCTTCGGTGCCGCCGGTGGCTACGGTGATGTCGCCGCCCAAAGAGACCAAGGTAGATCCCACAGCCGGCCGTACCAACAAGGCCATGACGGGTGTGCAGGAGTCCACGGCCATGCCCATGCCAGGACAGAACAACGATCACTCGGCGCCGCTGTCGCCCGCCAAAGGTGCCAGCGCACCGTGATCCAAGGCGCCCACGTGGCGCAGCACCGCCAACCACGACTGGACTTCGCCATGCCCAGCTTCACACCGCACAAGCCCTACCCGGTCCATGACGTTCCCGACACCGGCGTACCGGGTTCGATGCCCGTCGAACCCGATGGTGCGCCAGTGCCGCCATTCATTCCCAACGACCCTGAACGCGAACGCGTGGTGGATCCCGAAGACCGAGCCTGAAGCAGCGCCGATGGCAGCCGGTTCAGTGCTCAGCCAATCCGGCGTCACACCAGCGGACGTTGCGATGGCTTGCCGTCACCGTAGAGGTCGGCCATGCGCGCCAACGCGCCGGCATCGAGCAACACCAGCCGCCCATTGCTGAAGCGAAACAAGCCGCGTCTCTCCAGCTGACGCAGCGTCTTGTTGGTGTGCGCCAGCGAGAGCCCCAATGCGTCGGCCAGGTGCTGTTGCGTGGGCGGGAACAACACGCCCTCGGCCCCGGCTTCTTCGCCGTGGCCGCGCAGCGCCGCGGCCCGCTTGTACAACAGGATCAACGACGTCGCTACGCGTTCCTGGGCACTGCGCCGGCCCAGCGACAGCAGGTTGTCGTCGACCAGCGATTCCTCGTGTGCGGTGAGCCAGGTGACGTTGAAGCCCATGGATGGCTGGCTGCGGTGCAGCTCCCACAACGCATTGCGGTCGAAAACGCAGAAGCGCGCATCGGTCAGGGTGACCACGCCGTGCGCTGCCGCATCGCTCATCTTCTGCTGCACGCCAATGAAGTCACCCGCCAGCAGGAAATTCAGGATCTGTCGCCGGCCGTCGCTCAGCGTCTTGAAGCGGTAGGCCCAGCCTTCGAGCAAGGTGAACAGGCGTGTGTCGGCCTGACCCTCGTGGATCAGCGTGTCGCCGGCTTTCAAGGTCTGCTCGCGACGCTTGACGAATTGCACCAGCGCCAGTTCTTCCGGCGTGTGCGGCAGGAACAAAGGCAGTTGGCGCAGCGGGCATTCAATGCAGGCCGTGGCAGTCATGCGGGCTCCTCCCAGTCGCGTGGCATGAAGCGGCCAGTGTAAATAGCATGCGCCGGGTGGCGGGCCTATGGCAATTCACACTCTGGCATTCAGGCGTCCGACCTATGCTGCGTGTGACTGCCATGGAGGCCTTGACGAGCGCCGCCTGCCACGCGGACGGCAGCCCGTTGGAGCCTGTGCCAACCGATGCCGGCGCAGACGCTCCGCGTCCGCCTGCGGCAAGGCGCGATGCGCCAGGGCGCAGCGCAGGCAGCCCCAGCACCGTGCGGACGCGCTGGCTCGAGAACACACAACAACAGGAGCGGACTTGATCAAGCGTTCGATTGAGAAGGCGGCCCGACGGCGACTTGCGTTGCCGCTCGTGCTGGCCATGGCGCTGGTTGCGCTGGCCGTCAACGAGGGCTCGTTCCGTCACGCCTGGCGCGCACTGACACGCGGCATCGCGCTCACCGACACACGCTCAGAAGCCGCCAAGGCACTCCTGGCACTCACGAAAATGGAAGGGGCGGCACGGGCCGTGATGGACCGCGACAATGCGGCGGATTGGCAACGCTTCGAGCTCGCCGCACGCGAATTCGACACCGCGCGCGAAGACACGTTGCAGTTGATTGCGCAGGTGGACCTGCAGCGCATGGTGGCCGTCGACAAGCTGCGCCAGTTGAGCAGCCAGCATGGGCTGCACTATCGATCATGGCTCGATCAGATCGCGCAGCCCCACGCGGGCCTGTCACGCGACATCTCCGGCGAGAGCCGCGCCAGCATCGCCGAGCTGCAAGCGGAACTTGCCGGAGTGCTGGTCCAGGCAGAGGGCGTGCAAGTGGGCATACGCTCGTCCATCCACGACGCCCTGATGCTGGACCGCGTTGCGGTGCACACCCTGGTGTTGCTGTCGGTGCTGGCCTTCGTCCTGTTCAGCCGCGAGCTGCGCCGTTCCGACGCCGCGCGCGTGCTGGAACACCAGCGCCTGGCCTCCCAGATCCAGCAGCGAACGGTCCACCTGAGCGACCTGACCAGCCACCTGGTGACGGTGCGCGAAGATGAGCGCGGTCGACTGGCCAGGGAGTTGCACGACGAGATGGGTGGCCTGCTGACGGCGATCAAGTTGGAGCTCGCGCGGTTGCAGCGCTTGCCGGCCCTGCCCGCGGCCGCACTGGATCGCTTGCTCAGCATCGACGCCCGCCTGAACGAAGGCATCGCCGTCAAGCGCCGCATCATCGAGAACCTGCGACCCTCCTCGCTCGATCAACTGGGGCTGAAAGGTGCGCTGGATCTGCTGTGCGCGGATTCTGCGTCGGTGATGGCGGTTCCCGTGGAGGCCGAGATCGAGGAGCTGAGCCTGGGCAGCGACATGGATCTGACGATCTACCGCGTCGTCCAGGAATCGTTGACCAATGTCGCGAAATACGCCGCCGCGCGCGAGGTGCGGGTGACCCTGAGCCGTGCCGAGGGCATCGCGACCCTAACCGTGTGCGACGATGGGCTCGGCTTCGACCCGGCCCGGGTCGGTGCCGGCCACCACGGCCTGCTGGGCATGCAAGTCCGCCTGGAGGGCCACCAAGGCACGTTGCAGGTTCACAGCCAGCCCGGCGCCGGCACGCGCATCGTAGCGTCGCTGCCGTGCGAGGCACCCGTCGCCGTGCCTCGCACGCCACCGGGAGCGCAGCCCATCGAGCCTCGAGAGGCTTGCAGCGTCGGCCGGCTTTCTCCTACGCGCCAAAGCCCGCTGCACTGACAGCGCTGCGAGGCCGCTCCGACGCAGCATGCAGCCTGACGGCTGAGCGAACCTGACGGCTGAGCGGTCAGGCCCGTCAACCCACTGCAGCCCGGCCGCCACGGCCACGCCCCGCGCCACCGCCAAAGAGGAGTCCCCGTGATAGACAGAAACCCGACCGTTCAAGGGTCCAGCCTTGCGCAACACCGTTCGCATGGATGGCGACCAATGGCCCACAGCGACCACATCAGCGGCTGGAAAGGCACTGCGCTATGGGTCGGACTGACGGCGGCGACGGCCGTGGTCGGTTCGCTGGCGTCGACCGAAGCCGGCGTGTTCTACGCCACCCTGAACAAGCCTGGATGGGCGCCACCGGCCTGGCTCTTCGGCCCTGTGTGGTCGGTGCTGTATGCCTTGATGGCAGGCGCCGCCGTGATGGCGCATCGAAGGCTGGGTTCACGCCCTCAGGCGCTTGACGCGCTGCGCCTGTACGCAGTGGCGCTGATTCCCAACGCACTGTGGTCATGGGCCTTCTTTCGTTGGCACCTGGGGGGCGTGGCTCTGGCGGTCAACATCGTGCTGTGGGCCCTGTTGCTGGCGACGGTGATCGCGTTTCGCCGCGTGCGTGCGGCCAGCGCCGCGCTGATGGTTCCGGTGCTGCTGTGGGTGGCCTTCGCCATCGCCCTGAACGCGGCGCTGCTGCCGCTGAATCCGTCCCTCTAGCGGGGGCGGGCCGACGCCGCGCCGGCGAGCAGCCCGCTTCGAGGCCGTGCCTCAGTCACCGTCGCGCGCCAGGCGCTCGCTGTGCCAGTACACATCGTCACCGCCCAGCCCATCGAGGTTGGCGCGGTTCAGCACCCGCGCCAGCACGAACATCAGGTCGCTCAGGCGGTTCAGGTACTGGCGCGGCGCGTCGTTGACCTTTTCAGCAGCCGACAAGGCCACCACCGCGCGCTCGGCGCGGCGCGCCACGGTGCGGCTGACATGCGCCAGCGCGGCGCTGCGCGTGCCGGCGGGCAGGATGAATTCCTTCAGGCGCGGCAGTGCGGCGTTGTGATGTTCCAGCGCTTCGTCCAGGCGCAGCACGGCGTCCATCTTCAGCAGTTCATAGCCGGGGATCGACAGCTCGCCACCCAGGTTGAACAGTTCGTGCTGGATGACCACCAGCAGTTCACGCACCTCGGCCGGCAGCGGCTCGGCCAGCAGCACGCCCAGGCCGGAATTGAGTTCGTCCACGTCACCCATGGCCTGCACCCGCAGGTGGCTCTTGGGTACGCGGGTGCCGTCGCCCAAGCCGGTGGTGCCGTCGTCGCCGGTGCGCGTAGCGATCTGTGTCAGTCGGTTGCTCATGGCAGCGATGCTAGCCCCGGATCGCCGGCGAGAAGGCCCGAAGGCGAGAAGGCCTCTCAACCGACCAGGCGCACGGCCAGCCGTTCCAGCAAGGGCCGCTGGCGCCAGGCCTGACAGGCCTGGTCTGCAAAACGCCGGCCGCGCTCGGTGAGCCGGAAGTAGCGCATGGTGGGAAAGCCTTCGGGATTGGCGTATTCGCCGATCAGCCCGTAGCGGGCCAGCGCCGGGTAGGCGGTGTAGACGACCCCGCTGTCGAGCATGCACTTGGCATGTTCGTCGTCACCCGCGGCGCGGGGGCGCACCAGCACGTGGCCGCGACGCAGGCGGTTCAACGCGTCGATGAATTCACCGCGATCCGGGATGATCACGGGTTCGGGTTTGGGCACAGACAGGCACTCGGACATGCGGGCTCCAGCAAACGTTGGTCGGGCGTTTCTGCATGATCGGTCGCCAGGACGGGCCGCGAAGGCGCGAAAAACGGCAGCGTCAGGGGCCAATCATCAGACCCACGTCTGCGGCGGTCCAACCCGATCGGCGCTGGCGCTGGTGCAGCAGGAAGGCGCTGCCGCGCACCGTGACTGCAGTGCACTGACCCCACGCCACCCGCCCTCAAGGCGCGTAGACCCCGCCCAGCACGCAGGGCCGAAGGGCGCCGGTGACGCTGGGCATGCTGGCTGGCAGGCCCGCCAGCGTGCGCTGCGCAAACCAGGCGAAGGCCATGGCTTCCATCCACTGCCCGGGCACGCCGTGCTCGTCGGTGGTGCCCACCTGCCAGCCCGGCAGCAGGGCGGCCAGGCGCTGCATGAAGAGGGCATTGCGCGCGCCGCCGCCACACACCAGCAGTTCGCCCGCGCTGGCATGCCGTTTCACGGCCTGCGCCACCGTGCGTGCCGACAGTTCCAGCAGCGTGCGCTGCACGTCCACCGAGGCCGGCGGCTGCGCGCGGGCCGCCAGCGCGCGCTGCAGCCACGCCAGGCCGAAGTGCTCGCGGCCGGTGCTCTTGGGTGGCGGCAGCGCGAAGTAGGGGTCGGCCAGCAGGTCTTGCAGCAGCGGCTCGTCCAGCTGGCCCTGCGCCGCCCACGCGCCGTCGGCATCGAAGGCCTGGCCGCGCTGCCGCTGCACCCAGGCGTCCATCAGCATGTTGGCCGGCCCGGTGTCGTAGCCCAGGCACGGTTGGCCGGGCACCAGCACGCTGATGTTGGCGATGCCGCCACTGTTCAGCACGACGCGTGTGCGTTCGGGATGGCGCAGCACCTGGTCGTGAAAACCCGGCGCCAGCGGCGCGCCCTGGCCGCCCAGCGCCATGTCGCGGCGGCGAAAGTCGGCCACCACGGTGATGCCGGTGGCCACCGCCAGCGTGTTGGGGTCGCCCAGCTGCATCGAAAAGCGCTCGTCGCCCACCGGCTGGTGGTGCACGGTCTGGCCATGGGCGCCCAGCACCTGCACCTGGCTGGCCATCACGCCGGCCTGCTGCAGCAGTGCCAGCACCGCGCTGGCATAGGCGCGCGCCACCTGCACATCCAGCGCGCCCACGGCAGCCAGTGGCACGGCCTGGCCCTGGCACACCGCCAGCACCGCCTGGCGCAACGAATCGGGATAGGGCAGGTGGTGCGCGTGCACCAGCACCGGTGCTGCGCCAGGCGGAAACTGCACCAGCGCCACGTCCACGCCGTCCAGGCTGGTGCCCGACATGGCGCCGATCACGTACGGCTCGTGGGTTTGCGATGTGGCTGGTTTCAAGAATCACCCCTGGGGTTTGCGGCCTGCCCGCGATGGTGCCCGATCTCCTACCATCCCGGGCTCTGCCGCTCCGCTTGATTGAAAGGCCTGACCATGAACGCTCCGTTGCCGCCGCAGGTCACCCACCCCCTGGCAGCCGCCGGACAGCGACGCGTGCCCGCCAGCCTGCTGCAGGCGCTGCGCGAGCGTTTTGGCAGCCGCTGCAGCACCGCCGACGCGGTGCGCGAGCAGCACGGCCGTGACGAGTCTTCCTACCCGCTGACACCGCCCGAAGTGGTGGTGTTCTGCGAAAGCACCGACGACGTGGCCGAGGTGGTGCGCCAGGCTGCCGCCCATGCCGTACCGGTGATTCCCTTCGGCATCGGGTCGTCGCTGGAAGGCCATCTGCTGGCGGTGCAGGGCGGCATCAGCATCGACCTGTCGCGCATGACGCAGGTGGTGCAGATCAACGCCGAAGACCTGACGGTGACGGTGCAGGCCGGCGTGACGCGGGAGCAGGTCAACCGCGAAGTGCGCGACCAGGGCTTGTTCTTCCCCATCGACCCCGGCGCCAACGCCAGCATCGGCGGCATGTGCGCCACGCGCGCCAGCGGCACCAACGCCGTGCGCTACGGCACCATGCGTGAAAACGTGCTGGCGCTGCAGGTGGTGACGGCCAGCGGCGAGGTCATCCGCACCGGCACGCGCGCCAAGAAAAGCAGCGCCGGCTACGACCTGACGCGCCTGTTCGTCGGCAGCGAAGGCACGCTGGGCGTGATGACCGAAATCACACTGAAGCTGTACCCGCTGCCCGAAGCCGTCAGCGCCGCCATCTGCCACTTTCCGAGCGTCGACGCTGCGGTGCAGGCCACCATCCAGATCATCCAGATGGGCGTGCCCATCGCGCGCTGCGAACTGCTGGACGAAAACACGCTGCGCGCCGTCAACAAGCACAGCAAGCTCGGCCTGCGCGAACAGCCGATGCTGCTGATGGAGTTCCACGGCAGTGCCGCCAGCGTGCAGGAACAAGCGCACACGGTGCAGGAACTGGCGCGCGAGCATGGCGGCGAGGACTTTCAGTTCGCCAGCTCCCCCGAAGAACGCACGCGGCTCTGGGCGGCGCGCCACAACGCGTATTTCGCCGCCGTGCAGTCACGCCCGGGCTGCCGCTGCCTGAGCACCGACACCTGCGTGCCGATCTCGAAACTGGCCGAGATCATCAACGCGTGCAAGTCCGAGGCCGATGCGGCCGGCATACCCTACTTCCTGGTCGGACACGTGGGCGACGGCAACTTCCACTTCGGCTACCTGCTCGACCCCGACAGTGCCGAAGAGCGCGCCACTGCCGAGCGCCTGAGTCATCAAATGGTGCAGCGGGGCCTGGCACTGCAAGGCACCTGCACCGGCGAGCACGGCGTGGGCCTGCACAAGATGGGCTACCTGGTGGAAGAAGCCGGCGAGGGCGCGGTGGCGCTGATGCGCAGCATCAAGCGCGCGCTGGACCCGCTGAACATCATGAACCCGGGCAAGGTGTTTACGGTCTGAAGATGCCGCCGAGCGAACTTCGGCGCCAGTCGTTGAGCAAGTCGTTGAGCAAGTCGTTGCGCCCTGCGTTGCGCTATGCCTGGGCCGGGCCCTGGTCGCTGCTGGGCCTGGCCCTTGCCGTGCCGGCGCTGATGCTGGGCGCACGCGCGCGCCACGTCCACGGCGTGGTCGAGGTCAGCGGCGGCTGGCTGGGGCGCGTTGCAGCACGGGGCGTGGGCCCGTTCAACGTCGCGGCCATCACCTTCGGCCATGTGGTGCTGGGCAGCAGCGCCGACATGCTCAAGCGGCTGCGCGCCCACGAGCGCGTGCATGTGCGCCAATACGAGCGCTGGGGGCCGCTGTTCGTGCCGGCCTATCTGGCGGATGGTCTGTGGCAGGTGCTGCGCGGCCGTCATCCCTACCGTGACAACCGCTTCGAGCGGCCGGCTTTCGAGGCCGAAGCTGCGGACGACACCAACGCAGACGGCGCACCTTCGGCCACCAGCCGGGGGTAGGTGTGCTGCGCACCGGCCAGGAAGTTGTCGACCACGCGGGCCACGTGCTGCATGAAGTCGACCTGGATGCGCGCCTGGTACACATGCTGGCGCACGGCCATGTAGAAGAAGCCGCCGTGCAGGCTCCAGACGAACTCGATCTCTTCTTCCGCCACCGGTGTGTCGGTGTCACGCAGGCCGCAGGCGTGGCGCAGCTCGCGGCAGACCACCGGCAGCAGCTCGCGCCGCACCAGCTGGAGGTAGCGGCGGTTCAGCGTCGGCTCTGACAGGCCGGCATGCATGTAGATGCGAATCCACTCCGGCCGATAGGTGGCCGCCGAGTAGGCGCGGTAGAAGTCCACCAGCCGTTCGCGCAGCGGCTTGCTGCGGTCGCGCAGCGGCGGTATCCAGGCCGGGTTCCAGCGCCCTTCGAATACGGTCTGGTAGACACGCTCGACCAACGCCTGCTTGCTGGCGAAATAGCGGTACAGCAGCGGCTGCGTGATGCCCAGGCGGCTGGACAGTTCACGCGTCTGGCCGGAAAAGCCGACTTCGGAGAAGTAGGCGATCGCGCCCACGATGATCTGCCGCTCGCGGTCGGCCGAAGCCAGCCTGAGCTTGGGTGGCGCGGCGCCCGACCCGTTGCGCCGGGTTGCGGGCTGGGCAGGTGCGGGTGGCGACGCGGCGCGTTTGCGAAGGGTAGGCACCTGCGGAATGTCAGTCGGCCTTGATGTTGTTGTCGGCCACCAGCTTGGCGTACTTGGCCGTTTCAGCGGCCAGGAAGGCGCGGAACTCTTCGGGCGTGGTGGCCCGAGCCACGACGCCCAGGCCGGCGAACTTGTCCTTCAAATCCTGATCGGCCATGACCTTGACGACACCCGCGTGATACGCATCGACGATCGCCTTGGGCGTGCCGGCAGGCAGGAAAACGCCCCACCAGTTCTCGCCCACCACACCCTGCACGCCGCCTTCGGCGAAGGTGGGGATGTCGGGGAACAGCGGCGAACGCGCGGCACTGGTGATGGCCAGCGGGCGCAGGCGGTTGGTCTTGATGAACTGCACCACCGGCAATGCGTCGGAGATCATGAAGCCCAACTGCCCGCCCAGCAGGTCGTTCAGCGCCTGGCCACCCCCCTTGTAGGGCACGTTGACCATCTTCACCTGCGCCTGGCGCATCAGCAATTCGGTGGACAGGTGCGACATGCTCCCCGGCCCGCTGGTGCCGAAGGTGACCTCACCAGGCTTGGCGCGCGCCGCCGCCAGCACGTCGGCCAGCGTCTTGTGCGGCGAACTGGCCGGCACCACCATGATGTTGGGGCCCGTGGCCGTCAGTGCGACAGGGATGAAGTCCTTGTCCATGTTGTACGGCACCTTGCTGATCAGCGGGTTCACCGCGGCCGGGCCCAGGTTGCCGATGACGAAGGTGTAGCCGTCGGCCGGCTGTCGTGCCGTGAACTCCATGCCGATGGAACCGGCTGCACCGGGCTTGCTTTCCACCAGCACCTGCTGGCCCCACAGCGCGCTGAGTTTTTCGGCGGTGATGCGGGCCATCAGGTCGGAACTGCCGCCTGGCGGGTAGGTGACCACCAGGCGCACCGGCTTGCTGGGAAAGGCTTGCGCGTGCGCGACCAGCGGCGCACCACACAAGGCGGCCAGCGCCCAAAGGTGCAAAGAGAAAAGGCGCAACGGGAAAACACGGCGGGACGAGAGCTTGAACGGCATCGGTGCCTCCTGGTGACGGGTGCGCCCTCAGCCTATATGATCGTTTGCTAAATAAGCATCCCCAGTTTCCCTCATCCCCTTTCTCCCTCATCTCCTTTCTCCCTCTTCCACAGTCCCATGCCCAACAACACCTCTCCACCCGCGGCCATGCCAGGCCCCGGCAGCCGGGCCGACAAGACGCTGGCGCTGAACATGAAGCTGCTGGCCCAGCACGAGCTTGACGGCTACGGCGGCCTGGGTGAGGGCATGGCGCTGCAGCTCACGCGCGACGGCCGTCGCATCCTGTGGCTGGCGCATGAATCGGCGCCGAAGAATTTCTCGGGCGTCGACGTCAGCGACCCGCGCAAGCCGCGGCTCATCGTGCAGACGCAACTGCCGCACATGAAGCTGCGCTCCAATTCGCTGGATGTCGTGGGCGACACGCTGGCCGTGGCCTACCAGGCCAGCGCGGTGGGCATCAAGCCGGCGGGCATGGACCTGTTCGACGTCAGCGTGCCCGAGTCGCCCCGGCTCATCTCGCACTTCGACTGCTCGGGCCCGCATTCACGCGGCGTGCACGCGGTGTGGTTTGTCGACGGCCGCTACGTGCACCTGTCCGGCGGCGCGGGCGATTTCCAGCCGCGCAACCCGCTGGACGACCAGTGCTACCGCATCATCGATGTGGCCAACCCGTCCAGGCCCGTGGAAGTGGGCCGCTGGTGGTACCCCGGCACGCGCGAAGGCGATGCCGCGCCGCCGCCGCAGCGGCTGAAGGCTCCGTTCGACATGGGCTTTCGCGCGCACAACACCAACGTCTTCCCCGAGCGGCCCGACCGCGCCTACGTGGGCTACATCGATGGCGGCGCCTTCGTGCTGGACATCTCGGACATGAGCGACATCCGCGTGCTGTCGCAGTGGAACCCGTCGCCGCCCTTCAACGGCTTCACGCACACGGTGCTGCCGCTGTTCGACCGCAAGCTGTGGGTCGTCAGCGACGAATGCGTGCTGGACAACGGCGCCGACTGGCCCAAGCTGGTGTGGATGATCGACGCGCGCAATGAAGCCAACCCGGTGCCCATCGGCACCTTCCCGGCGCCGCCCTTTGACGCCTTCGCCAAGCGCGGCGGGCGCTTCGGTGCGCACAACCTGCACGAGAACCTGCCCGGCCCCAGTTCATTCAAGTCAGACCACATCATCATCGGCACCTTCTTCAATGCCGGCGTGCGCGTGTACGACACGCGCGACCCCTACCGCGTGGACGAAATCGCCTACTACGTGCCAGCCGCGCCCAAGCTGTCGCCCGCCGGCGCGGTGCAGTTGAACGACGTGTACGTGGACGAACGGCGCATCGTCTACACCGTGGACCGTTTCACCGGCGGGCTGTACATCCTGGAGATGGACATCTGAACGCGATCGAGCCCACCCCGGGGCGCGACCCGCTTGCGGGCCGCCTGCCGGTGACGCTGCTCACCGGTTTCCTGGGCAGCGGCAAGACCACCTTGCTGTCGCGCCTGGTGCGCCACCCGGCCATGGCCGGCGCTGCGGTGGTCATCAACGAGCTGGGCGAGGTGGGCATCGACCACGACCTGGTGACGATGTCGTCGGAGAACATCGCGCTGCTGGCCAACGGCTGCATCTGCTGCTCGGTGCGCACCGATCTGCAGGAGACACTGCGCGAGCTGTTTGCACGGCGCAAGGTGGGCGAGATCCCCGACTTCGACCGCGTCATCATCGAGACCACCGGGCTGGCCGACCCGGCACCCGTCGTGCAGACACTGGCCAGCGACACACTGATCGCGGCGCAGTTCCGGCTGGACGGGCTGGTGACGCTGGTCGACGCCGTCAACGCCGCCACGCAACTGGCCGGCCATGCCGAGCCGGCGCGGCAGATCGCGCTGGCCGACCGGGTGCTGATCACCAAGAGCGACATCGCCAGTGCCGAGCAGGTGCAGGCCGTGCGCGACGCCGTGCAGGCCATCAACCCGCGCGCGGGCGTGCGCCTGGTGGTGCAGGGCGAGATCGACCCGGCCGAACTGACCGGCCTGAGCCTGGCCAGCGCGCGCGCCGGACCCGACACGCTGCGCTTCCTGGGTGAGGAGCTGCGCGCCGATGGCGCGGGCGATGACAAAGACGGCGCCGAGGGTGACGGGCGGCCACTGGCCCAGCGGCTGGGGCAGCGCTCGGCGCTGCATGACGCCGGCATCCGCACGCAGGTGTTGCGCTTCGAAGCGCCTTTCACCTGGGCCGCTTTCTCATCGGCGCTGGAACTGCTGAGCACGCTGCGCGGGCCCGACCTGCTGCGCGTCAAGGGCATCGTCAATGTCGACGGCAAGCCGGTGGTGGTGCAGGGTGTGCAGCACATCTTCCACCCGCCGGTGACGCTGGACCGCTGGCCCAGCGCCGACACCGGCACGCGGCTGGTGTTCATCACACGCGGCATGGACGCGGCGGTGATTCGCAACCTGCTGCTGGCGGTGGTGGCGACGATGGACCGCACGGCGTGAGGGCGGGCCGGTGCTGGCGTGAACCTGCGACCCGCTTGCATGTCGAGGCCCAGCTGACCAGGCTGCTGCACGACGTGAATGCGGCGCTGGCCAGCCATGGACAGCTGCAGATGCTCGTGGTGGCGAATGAGCCCTGGAGCATGGAGGCCGGCACGCTGACGCCCACCATGAAGATCAAGCGCGCTCGAATCGAACGCAGCGCGGCCGACGCCGTGGAGGGCTGGTATGCGACCGGGAGTCCGGTGATCTGGGCTTGGGCCGCAGGCTGCGAATGCCCGGCCGATCGGCATCAGACCTTGCCACCCTCATGCAACCACCACACCGGCAACTGCGTGCAGTCGGCCCCTGCCAGCCCCTGCGCCGAAGCCCGCTCCATGCTCTGCAGCGTCAGTGCCGCCAGCGGCAGCCGCACCTGGCCCAGTGCGGCCTGGGCCAGCATGGCGCGCAGGTCCTTGCTCATGGTGGCCAGGTCGACGCTGACGCTGCCGTCGGCGGTGCCGGCCAGGGCCTTGGCGATCATCGGGCCGCGCGCCTTCAGCATGTTGGGGCCGCCCGAGGTGTCGGCCAGGATGTCGACCACGCGCGCCGGGTCCAGGCCCAGCGGCTGCAGCAGTGACAGCGCTTCCGACAGCGTCTGCCAATAGACCATCAGCGGCAGGTTGATGGCCAGCTTCATCGTCGCGCCGGCGCCCAGCGCGCCCACGTGCTCGACGCGCCGGCACAGCAGGCCGAGCAGTTCGCGTGCGCGCGCCAGGTCTTCGGCCGCACCACCCACGAAGCCCAGCAGCTTGCCTTCGGCTGCCGGGCCGACACTGCCGCCCACCGGGCACTCCAGAAAGCGCGCGCCAGCCGCGGCCACCTGCGCGCCCAGCGCCTGCGGCTTGGCCGGCTGCACCGTGCTCATGTCGATGAAGAGCCGGCCCGCCACCGGTGCCGAGAGCAGGCCATCGCCGCCGCCATAGACGGCGTCGATGGCGGCCTCGTCGGTGAGCATGGTGATCACGGTGTCGCAGGCCTGGGCCAGCGCCCGGGGGCTGGCGGCCCAGGTCGCACCCGCGTCCAGCAAGGGCTGCGCCCGCGCCGCGTTGCGGTTCCAGACCGTCACGGCATGGCCGCTGGCCAGCAGCCGCCGCGTGATTGCCGAGCCCATCTTGCCGGTGCCGGCCAAGCCGATCTGCATGCCTGTCTCCTGGTGTCGTCGGGGTTGCTGCGGGGGCGCAGCGAGCGCTGGTTATCATAAGATAAACAAGCCGGTCGAGGTGGCGCCGCACCCGCCGCCAGGGCCTAGACGCCCACTTTCAAGACCCCCATCGCCCCCAGGAGACCCCCGCATGCTCTACACCTGCACCGCCGGCTGCACCGACCCCGGCCACCGCCATGGCGGGCGCTCCCTGGCCGCCACCGTGGCCGGCCGCAAGGCCACGGCGGCCACAGCCCCAAAGAGGCCGGTGGTCAAGAACCGCAAGGGCGCCAGCAAGGTCATCGACCTGCACTGCCACTACCTCAACCCCGCCGTCAACGCCAAGACCGCGCACCTCAATGCCGGCCAGTACGACGCCACGGTGATCTTCGCCAACGAGCTGACGCGGCAGACCAACGTCGCGCAGATGGCCACGCGCGCGCCCAAGCTCACCGGCGTCACCGAGCGGCTGCGCGACATGGACAAGATGGGCGTGGACATCCAGGCCGTGTGCCCGGCGCCTTACCACTTCTTCTACTTCACCGAAGCCGGCTACGGCGCCGAGCTGGCGCGTGAAGTCAATGAAGGCATCGCGCAGCTGGTGGCCGACACGCCCGACCGTTTCGTCGGCCTCGGTTCGGTGCCGCTGCAGAACGGCGAACTGGCGGTACGCGAGCTGGACCACGCGGTGAAGCACCTGGGCCTGCGCGGCGTGGAGATCTGCACCAACGTCAACGGCAAGAACCTCACCGACCCGAGTCTGAAGCTGGACAAGTTTTTTGCGCGCTGTGAAGAGCTGGGCGTGCTGATCTTCATGCACCCCCTGGGCTACACGCAGGGCGAGCGGCTGACCAACCACTATTTCAACAACGTCATCGGCAATCCACTGGAATCCACCGTCGCGGTGTCGCACCTGATCTTCGACGGCGTGATGGCGCGCCACCCCAAGCTGAAAGTTCTCGTGGCCCACGGCGGCGGCTTCATCGCGCACTACTGGGCGCGCATGGACCACGCCTGGCGCGCGCGGGCCGACACGCGCACGGTGATCAAGCGCAAGCCCAGCAGCTACCTGAAGAAGTTCTACTTCGACACCATCACGCACGACCCGGTGATGCTGGGCCGCCTGGTGGAGCAGTACGGCGCCGACCACGTGGTGCTGGGCACCGACTACCCCTACGACATGGCCGACGACCACCCGCTGGACACGCTGGCGCAGGTCAAGCG
>JANOZF010000213.1:0-10448 GCA_031429255.1 Rubrivivax sp. | reverse complement strand
GGCGCTGCTTCGGTGTTCCGCCGCACCGGCATCGTGGACCATTGGCTTTTCTGTCCTCCGATACGCCATGCCCCTGATGTTCCTTCACCGCGGATGGCCGGCCCGGTGCCTGGCCATGTTCACAAGCCTGATGGCACTGGTCGGATGTGGCGGCGGCGCCGAGGTGACCGACGGGCAATCGTTGGCCCTGTCGACGGAGATGATCGACACGGATCGCCGACTCGACGTGGGCCTGGCCGGGGACGGCTGGTTGGTCCTTCAGTCCGTCGACGGGCGCCAACGCTCCTACAGTCGGCTGGGCCGGCTGGCGCTGGATCCTGACGGCAGGATGGTCCACGCCGATGGCTCGATGGTGCTGGGATTCATGGGGGGCACGAACGGGGCCGCCGTGCCTATGGCCCTAGCGCTACCCGTCAGGGCCTTGCAGATGACGACACGCGTGGATCTGGAAGCGAATCTGGACAGCCGCCCATGGTTCGGGTCCACACCTCTCGATCCTGCTCCGGTATTCGACCCGGCCGACCCGTCAAGCTACTCCTATGCGACGTCCCTGACCATCCAGACCCCAGCGGGCAGCAAATCGCTGACGCTTTACTTCACCTGGGTGCGCATGGATCCCACGACTTTCCGCACCCACTGGTCGGTCCACGCCGCCGTCGATGGTCAGGTCCTCGACGTCGAGATGGCACTGCGCTTTGGTCCAGTGGGTACCCTTGACAGCTGGACACCCGCGACTTTGCAGATTCCGGCGCAGAACGGATTCCCCCCGCACGTCGTTGATATTGACCTGAGTCGCTTGGTGAGCTTTGGTAGTCGCAGCGAGGTCTTCGATGTCGTCCAGGATGGACATGCTGCCGGCACATTGGTCGGCGCAGACATCCTTACAAACGGTGCGCTGACCTTGCGGTACGACAGCGGAGACAGCGTGTACGCAGGGACGGTGGCATTGGCGCAATTCACGGCGGCAGACAAGCTGTATGGTGTTGGCGACAGCAGCTGGCTGTGCGGGCGAGGCTGCACAGCACCCACGCCAGGCCTTCCGGGCTGGGGCACGCTGGGTCGGCTGTGGCCCCATGCGTTGAATACCGTCTACCGCTAGCGTCCGGTCCAGTGGCTTTGAGGCATCCGTCGTGCATGCCCCTTGAACACCACCAAGACGGCCTGCCGACGAGACTGGTGCCATGATGCAGTGCGCGAGACAGCACCTTGGACACCACAAGACTGCCGCCCGCCATCATGTACTTGCCGCGCCCGATGTCCTCGCCAACCGACCGCTGGGTCATGCCGCTTCCCCCCATCCGCATGGAGCGTTAGGCCGTGACCCGCTATCGCAACCGCCTGGACGATCGGTACGCCGGCGCACTGCTTGGACTGGCCTGTGGCGATGCGGTCGGCGCCACCACCGAGTTTCTTGAGCGGGGAACCTTCGAACCTGTCATCGACATGGTGGGCGGCGGGGCCTTTGACCTCAAGCCCGGGCAGTGGACTGACGATACGTCGCTGGCCATGTGCCTGGCAGAGAGTCTGGTCGCGTGCGCTGGATTCGATCCCGTGGATCAGATGAGCCGCTACCTCAGTTGGTACCGTCATGGCTACTGGAGCGCCAGACCACATAGCTTTGACATCGGTCAGACGACGGAGCACGCGCTTCGGCAGTTCGAGAAGACGCAAAATCCCTGGTGTGGCCCGACCCATCCGATCACCGCGGCGAATGGCTCCGTGATGAGGTTGGCCCCTGTCGTTCTGCACTACTTCCCGAGCGCGAAAGACGTCCTCCACTACGCCGGCGAAAGCTCACGCACCACCCATGGTGCGCTGCTGGCTGTAGAAGGGTGTCGGCTTCTGGCCTGGGCGCTGCTGGCACTGCTGAAGGGTTCGCCGAAGAAACAATGCCTCGAAGGAAGCGCAGCGCATCTCACGCAGCCTCGGCTGAAGAGCATCGCCGGCGCGATCTTTGAAAAGAAGCCCAGGAGCCGCATCAAGAGTTCCGGCTTTGTCGTTCACACGCTGGAGGCCGCGCTCTGGTGCCTGTACAGAACGGAAAGCTTCGACGAGGCGATTCTCCTGGCCGCCAACCTTGGCGACGACGCTGACACCGTTGCCGCCGTTACGGGCCAACTGGCCGGCGCCCACTATGGCGCTTCCGGGATCCCCGAACGTTGGCTGGAGCGCCTGTACCGGAGAACGGACATCGAGACGTTGGCGCTGTGCCTACGCTGAATCCTTGCACTGCCTGTCACCACCCTGACCGCGCGCACAAGGGTCGGCCTGGGCAAGTGCTAACGTTTTAGTATTACTGACTACCTAGGCCTCTGCGGATCGGGTTACCGTTGGTCCCATCGAGGCGCGAGGTGCGACGACAAGGCGTGCGATGTGCCGCAAGCGCAATTACTGGCGCGCATTTACCGGGCGGGCAGACTCAATTCGCCAACGTCTGTTTAACGAAGGCCGTCACCGCCAGCCGCGCGGCCGCGGTCGCTTCGGCGTTGTACCCGATGTGTGCACCGACGGCGACGCAGGCATCGCCCTTGATCGAGTAGAGCGCCCCCGTCGCCGCGTTCAGCGTCGTGCCATTCGGTCCTTCCTTCAACTGGCAATTGCGCGTGCTTTGGGCTTTCTGCACCGTGAACAGCACCGGCGATGTCGGATTGTCGAAACCGTGCTGCGAGTCCAGATACTCGGTCAACGACACGTCGACACCGGCCGCCTTGAGCTCGGCGACGTATGCCCGGCAAGGAACGATGTTCACGTAGTCATCGGAGACTCCGTGGTAAAGCCGAATTGGCGAGCTAGAAACCTTTGTGTCTTCGTTGAAGCGCATGTTGCAGGGCGTGTACATGCCAACGTGCGCGGCGAAACGGTTCCCACTGCCGTAGGCGTTGCGAAATCGGTCCATCGCCGAGTAGATCGACGTGACAGCTCCCTTTGAGAAACCCATCACCGCGATCTTGTCGGCGCGGATACGCGGGTGGGCCGCCAGCAGGTCGAGCGCGCGGAAGGCGTCGACCATCATCGCGAGCGAGTGCAGCTGGTCCTGATCCTCGACAGTGCTGACGATGCCCCGTCCGGAGAAGCTGTCGAGGATGAACGCCGCGATGCCCGCTTCATTGAATGTGCGCGCCCAGGCGTCAACGCCGCCACTGACGCCCCCCGAGCCGTGCACCAGCACCACAGCAGGAACCTTCGTCGGTGGTCCGACAGGCAAGCGGAGTTCTCCGCCAAGCAGTACTTCACGGCCTACAGCGTTGCCCTGCAGGAACTCCGGTCCAGTCAAGGTCTTGCTACGCACCGCCAAGACCTCGATTCGACCGGCAAGTTGCGATTGCGCCTGTGCTACCCAGAAGCCGGATGCGGCAGGAAGCAGCAGGACGAGGACCAGCGCGGCCGAGCGAGTGAGCAACGGTGTGAGCAGCATGACCATGTCTCCTTTGGTGTCCCGAGGCAGCCTGAAAAGCGCGACCAGGCGCGACCAGGCGTGTTGATGCTAGGACGATGGACTTGGCGAGGCAACTGCAAGGCCCAGTATTGGCGGCGTCTACCGTAAGTGGCGCGCCCGTTCGGCTTGTCCCGAGTACCTGTTACCCACTGGACCGTCTTGCTCCGGCGCTCACGCGCGCCGTCAAGGACATGCGCCGCGGCCGAGGCTTTCAGGCAAGGCAGGCAGCGGGGCTTTGAACATTCGATCCTGGCCGTCAACTTCGCGGCGACGTGTTGATTGCCGCGGATGGCTCCGATGGGTCGCTATGCAAAGCTTTCCATAGGGTCGTGAGCCGCCGGCCATCAGCTGGGTTGATTACCGACATGCGATCGCAAAAGATGCGCACGCAAGCCCTCTGCAAGGGCATACAGAATGCAGGGGGCCACGCTGCTTCAAACTTCAACCGGAACTGCCTGCCATGCCCGCATCAGATGTCCTGGTCATCGGCGCCGGCCCTGCCGGCCTGGCGGTGGCGGCCTGCCTGCGCCAGCACGGTGTGGCCTACGACATGGTCACCCGCGACGACAGCGTGGCCGCAGCTTGGCGGCGCCATTACGAGCGGCTGCACCTGCACACCGTCAAGCGCCATTCGGCGCTGCCTGGCATGCCCTGGCCGGCCAGTGCGCCGCGCTACCCGTCGCGCCAGCAGGTGGTGGACTATCTGGACCGCTATGCCAGCAGCCACGGCATCCAGCCCCGGCTGGGCGTTGAGGTGCAGCGCGTGCGGCGCGAAGCCGACGGCTTTGACGTGCAGACCAGCGACGGCCCGCTGCGCCCGCGCATCGTGGTGGTGGCCACCGGCTACAACGGCATTCCCAAGACACCCGACTTCCCCGGCCTCGACTGCTTTGCAGGTCTGTGCCTGCACTCGCGCGACTACCGCAACGCCGCCCCCTTCAAGGGCCGGCGGACGCTGGTGGTGGGCTGCGGCAATTCAGGCGCCGAGATTGCGCTGGACCTGGCCGAGCAGGGCGTGGACGTGGCCCTGGTGGTGCGCGGCCCGGTGCACGTGGTGCCACGTGACCTGTACGGACGCCCGTCACAGGCCACCAGCGTGATGCTGTCGCCGTTGCCGGCGCGCATGCGCGACGCCATCGTGGGCCCGGTGCTGCGCTTTGCGGTGGGCGACCTGTCGGCCTGGGGCATCCAGCGGCCAGCCATCGGCCCGAACCAGATGATTGAAGAGCAGGGGCGCATCCCGATGCTGGACATCGGCACCATTGCGATGGTGAAGGCCGGGCGCATCCAGGTTCGGCCCGCGGTGCAGCAGGTCAGCGGCCAAGGCGTGCGCTTTGCCGACGGTCGCGAAGAATGCTACGCCGGCATGGTGCTGGCCACCGGCTACGACACCGGCCTGGGCCGCTTCATCGAAGGCTTTGGCGCCATCGCCGACGCGCGCGGCAGGCCACACCGCTTTGGCGAAGAAACCGGCATACCGGGGCTGTATTTCGTGGGCTTTCGCAACCCGACCACGGGTGCGCTGCGCGAGATGGCGCTGGAGGCGCCGCGCGTGGCGGCATCCGTCGCTGCGGCGCTGAAGGCGGGACAATCCGGCCCATGAATGCCATCACACGACGCCACTGGGCCGCACTGGTCGCCCTGTCTGCACTGGGCGCTGCGCGCGCTGAAGGCAAAGCCTTGCCGCACCTTGACGCCGCCGTGCCCGGCGGCGTGGTGTCGGTGCCGCTGGGCCATGCGCCTGTCGCGCCTCAGGCCAGCTTCAACGGCGTGCCGGTGCTGGTGATGGGCAGCGACAGCGCAGGCTGGCTGGCGGTGGTGGGCCTGCCGTTGGCCACCAAGACCGGCAAGCATCTGCTGGCCGTGCAGGACGCTGCCGGGGCCACCCGCAGCCTGCCCATCGCCGTAAAGGACAAGCGCTACGCCGAACAGCGGCTCACCGTGCCGCCGCGCCATGTCGACCTGTCGCCCGAAGACCTGGCACGCCACGAGCGCGAACGCGAACAGCAAAAGCGGGTGATCGCCACCTTCAGCCGCTCCGTGCCCGACAGCCTGGCCATGCGCTCGCCAGTAGAAGGCCCGCGTTCCAGTTCGTTCGGCCTGCGTCGCGTATTCAACGGCCAGGCGCGCAACCCGCACAGTGGCATGGACATCGCAGCACCCGTGGGCGCGCCGGTGGTGGCGCCGCTGCCCGCCACCGTGATCGACACCGGCGACTACTTCTTCAACGGCAAGACGGTGTGGCTGGACCATGGCAGCGGCCTGCTCAGCCTTTTCTGCCACCTCAGCGCCATCGACGTGGCGGTGGGCGACAAGGTGGCGACGGGCCAGCGTGTCGCCGCGGTGGGCGCCACCGGGCGTGTGACCGGGCCGCACCTGCACTGGGGTGTGATGTTGAACCGCAGCATGGTGGACCCGGCCCTGTTTCTGGCGGGCTGAACGCCCGACGCATGCACGCCATCGACCTGGCCGTCATTGCGGCCTACCTGCTGCTGACGCTGGGCGTGGGCCTGTGGTTTGCGCGTGGTGAACACAACCGCAACTCCGACGACTACTTCCTGGGCGCGCGCAACCTGCCGGCCTGGGCGGTGATGCTGTCCATCGTGGCCACCGAGACCTCGGCGCTCACGGTGATCTCGGTGCCCGGCATTGCGGCGCGCGGCGACCTGAGCTTCCTGCAACTGTCGTTCGGGTACCTGCTGGGCCGCATCGGCGTCGCCTGGTGGCTGCTGCCAGGCTACTTCGCCGGCCGGCAGCAGACGGCGTATGAACGGCTGCAGACACGCTTTGGCGTGCGCACGCGGCAGGCCCTGTCGGCCACCTTCGTGGTCACGCGCTTCCTGGCCGATGGCGTGCGCATCTTTGCCGGCGCCATACCGCTGGCGCTGCTGACCGGCTGGGACGTGAGCTGGTCCATCCTGGTGATGGGTGGCGTGACGCTGGCCTACACCTTTGCCGGCGGCCTGAAGGCCGTGGTGTGGGCCGACGCGGTGCAGCTGGTGGTGTACGTGGCCGCGGGCGTGGGCGCGCTGGTGGTGGCCACGCAAATGGCGCTGCACACCGGGGCTGGCGGCAGCCTGGGCGACGTGCTGCAGCGGGCCGCCGAAGCCGGCAAGCTGCAGCTGCTGGACTTCAGCCCGTCATTCAGCGCGCCGTTCACGCTGCTGGGTGGGCTGGTAGGCGGCGCGCTGATCTCGGCGGCCAGCCACGGCACCGACCAGATCATCGTGCAGCGCTTGCTGGCCACACGCAGCCTGCGTGCGGCGCAATGGGCGCTGGTGGGGTCGGGGGTGCTGGTGATCGCGCAGTTCGCGCTCTTCCTGCTGCTGGGCACGGCACTGTGGGCCGCGGGCCAGGCACCCGCGCAGCTGGCCGGCGACCAGATCTTTCCGCGCTTCATCGTGCAGCACCTGCCGGTGGGCCTGGCTGGGCTGGTGATGGCCGGCATCCTGGCCGCGGCGATGAGCACCATCAGCTCATCCATCAGCGCGCTGGCGTCGTCGGTAACCAACGACCTGTACGCCAGCTTCAGCGGCCGTGGCGGGCCGGGCGACGAAGCGCATCTGCTGCGTGTGGGACGCTGGTTTTCGTTGCTGTGGGGTGGGCTGCTGACAGCTGCCGCGCTGGGTTTTCACGCCGCAGCCAGCGGCAAGGACACGCCGGTGGTGGTGTTGGCGCTGTCCATCGCGTCGGTGACCTACGGCGCGCTGCTCGGCACCTATGTGCTGGCCGCGATGGGCCCGCGCGTGCAGGGGCGCGACGTCATCACCGGCGCTGCGGTGGCGGTGCTGGTGATGCTGGTGGTGGTGTTTGCGGCCCGCCTGTCGGCGTGGGGCGCGGGCCTGGCCTGGCTCGCGCCGGCAGGCCGGCTGGCATTCCCCTGGTATGTGCCGCTGGGCACCTTGATCACCGTCGCCGTCGCGCTTGCCAGCAGCCGGTTCAGGCGCTGGTGACGCGGGCGCGCCGCAGCGCCGCTTCGGCTGGCCGCTGTGGCACAGACGCGCGCTGCAGCCCTGAACGCCACCCGCCCCGCGCAGAATGCCCTGCACACCACCTCCACCCACCGACCGGAGCCCACCATGCCACGCACCTTTGTCGACCTGTCCATCTTTCTGGAAAACGATGTGGTGTCAGACCCGCCGGCCTTTGCGCCCAAGATCGAGTACTTCACGCACGAGAACACCTACGCGCAGATCGAGCCCTTCTTCCCCGGCCTGAAGAAGGAAGACCTGCCCGACGGCGAAGGCTGGGCGGTGGAACGGGTGCAGCTGTCCACGCACAACGGCACGCACCTGGACGCGCCTTTTCACTTCCACTCCACCATGGACGCCAAGAACGGCGGCCGCAAGCCGGCCATCGCCATCCACGAAGTGCCGCTGGAATGGTGCTTCCAGCCCGGCGTGAAGCTGGACTTCCGCCACCTGGCCGACGGCCACGTGGTCACGGCCGCCGAGGTGGAGGCCGAGCTCAAGCGCATCGGCCATACGCTGAGCCCGCTGGAGATCGTGGTGGTGAACACGCGCGCCGGCTCGCGCTACGGTTCACCCGACTTTGTGTCGGCCGGCTGCGGCATGGGCTATGAGGCCACGATGTATCTGCTGGAACGCGGCGTGCGCCTGACCGGCACCGACGGCTGGAGCTGGGACGCGCCCTTTGTGCACACCGCGCGCAAGTACGGCGAAAGCCACGACGCCACCCTGATCTGGGAAGGCCACAAGGCCGGCCGCGACATCGGCTACTGCCACCTGGAAAAGCTGCACAACCTGGAAGCGCTGCCGCCCACGGGCTTCACCATCAGCTGCTTCCCGCACAAGATCCGCAACGCGTCGGCCGGCTGGACACGTGCGGTGGCGATCTTTGACGACGCCCTGATGGCGTCGCGCTGACCCTCCAATGACGCGCCACCGCAAACCATGCCCCCCATCGACCACACCCACGACAGCAGCGCACAGGCGCCGGGTTGCGACTTCCCCCTGCAGAAACTGCCCTTCTGCGTGTTTCGTCGTGCCGGCAGCACCGCCTGCCTGTCGCACCAGTTCAGGCGTTGAAGAGCCCCAGGTCGCGCACGGTGTAGTTGCCGATGTTGGGCGCCACCAGCGACAGGTTGCTGTCGCTCACGCCCATCCAGCGCGCCAGCGTGGCGGCAAACTGGTCCACCGCGGTGGTGGGCAGCAGCCGGCCTTGGCCCACGTCGTCGGGGCCGTTCACGGCCAGCGCTGGCAGCTGGCCGTGGAAGCGGCCGCCGGCCGCCGCGCCGCCCAGCACGAAGTGGTGGCTGCCCCAGCCGTGGTCGCTGCCGTCGCCGTTGCTGCTGAAGGTGCGTCCGAAGTCGCTGGCGGTGAAACTGGTCACCTGGTTGGCCACGCCCAGTTCCACCGTGGCGTCGTAAAAACTCTTCAGCGCGCCGCCCACCTGCGTCAGCAGGCCCGGGTGCTGCGCCACCAGGAAGTCATGCAGGTCGAAGCCGCCCAGAGACACGAAGAACACCTGCCGTTTGACGCCCAGCGCCTGGCGCACGCCGATCAGCCGCGCCACCATGCGCAGCTGTGATGCCAGCGAACTGGTGGTGTCGAACACGGTGTTCAGCGCCGGCGCCGCGGCCAGCGCGGCGCTGAGCGTGGTGTTGGCGTCGATGGCGCGCGCCATCACGCGCGTGTGCTCGGCACGCATCAGGTGGCTGTGCGGTGCCGTCACCAGGCTGCGCAGCGCAGCGCTGCAGGCGGCGCTGCCGAACAGGTTGCTCTGGATGCCGCGCAGCGCCACGCTGCCGCTGGTGCTGACCTGGTATTGCACGGCCTCGCGCCCGCTCATGTAGACGGCGTTGCCGCTGACGTTGACGCAGGTGAAGGTGGCACTGTCGTTGCCAGCCATGAACAGGTCGCCGATGCGCCCCCCCCAGCCCGAGGTGCTGCCCTCGGGCAACGAGCTTTGCCACACCGACTGCTGGTCGTTGTGCGAAAACAGCTTGGGCGGCAATGGCACGCTGGCCGCCGTGTACTGCGCCTTGGTGGTGGGCTGAATCAGGGTGCCCACGTTCAACAGCACCGCCAGCTGGCCTCCGTCGAACAGGCCCTTCAGCGGCAGCAGTTCGGGCGCCAGCGCCATCTGGCGGCCGCCGAGCAGGGCCACGCTGGGTGTCAGCGCCGTGGCGGCCAGTGCATCACGCGCGGTAGCGATGCTGCCGCGCACACGCAGGTATTCGGCGTACGTGTTGGCGTCGTAAGGCGGCAGGGTGTTGGTGTGGTCGTTGGCACCGTACAGAAACACGCAAACCAGCGCCTTGTAGTCGTTGGCGGTTTGCGCAGCGGCTTCAGACATCGCCGCCAGGTTAACGGCCCAGGGCGCCGCGGCACCGGCCAGTGACAGCTGGCCGGCCTGGCGCAGGAAGGCCCGGCGCGATTCGAAGTTCTTGACGTGCTTCATCGCTGTTGCCCTCTCAAACTTGGACCAGGTAGTCGGGCGCGCACAGCACCAGGTGCACCGCGGCGTAGACGCGGTTGTTGCGGCCTGCGTCGGTGGTGGCCGCGATGCTGGCCACGGCCTGCGTGATGGTGTCCAGTGTGGCCGTGGGCAGTGCGTCAGCGGCCAGCAACAGGGCCACGCGCTTCACCAGCGCGGCCGCTTCGTTGGCAAGCGCCAGCTCTGCGCTGTAGTTGGGCCGCAGCTCGCCGGCGCCGCTGACCACGAAGGTCTGTGCATAGTTGGCCCAGCCCACCACGGTGGATTCATTGGTGATCTGGAACTCGGGCGCGGTGATGCCCTGCGTGCCCAGCGCCGAGTTGGGCGGCACGTAGCCGGGCCTGAAGAAGTTGAATACCGACGGTGAACGCAGCGGGCTTTGGCCCAGCCGCGTGGCCGGGTCGGACAGGTTGCCGACGTTCCACAGGTCGGTGGGCGACGTGACGCCAAAGGTGCGCGCCCACTGCACGAAGCGCACGATGGGTTCACGCAACATGCCGCGCGTGGTGTCGCCAGCAGCAGGTGCGCGGCGCGCTTCGCTGTCGAGCAGCAC
>JANOZF010000212.1:0-19526 GCA_031429255.1 Rubrivivax sp. | reverse complement strand
GACCTGACGGCCGACGTCTGCCGCGAACGCGGCGTGGCGGTCGATGAGGCCAGCTTCAATCTTGCGATGCAGCGCCAGCGCGACCAGGCGCGCGCGGCCGGCAAGTTCAAGCTGGCGCAGGGGCTGGCCTACAGCGGCATCGACACCTCCTTCCACGGCTACGAGAAGCTGGTCGTCGACGAGTGCAAGGTGTTGAGGCTCTACATCGACGGCGCTGCGGTCGAGCAGGCCGGTGCTGGCGACGATGTGGTGGTGGTGCTCGACCACACGCCTTTCTATGCCGAGAGCGGCGGCCAAGTCGGTGATGCCGGCGAGCTGCGCAATGCACGTGCGCGCGTGATCGTCGAAGACACAACCAAGATCCAGGCAGCAGTGTTCGGCCACCAGGGGCGCATCGTCGAAGGCGTGCTGGCGCTGGGTGACAAACTGGCCGCGCGGGTGGACACCGAGCGCCGCGCGCGCACCGTGCGCAACCACAGCGCTACCCACCTGATGCACAAGGCCTTGCGCGAGGTGCTCGGGTCGCACGTGCAGCAGAAGGGCTCGTTGGTCGATGCCGAGCGGACACGCTTCGATTTCGTGCACAACGCGCCGCTGACCGCGGCCCAGATCCGCCAGGTCGAGGTGCTCGTCAACTTCGAGGTGCTGGCCAATCTGGCCACACAGGCCCGCACAGTGCCGATGGAAGAGGCGCAAAAACTCGGCGCCACGATGTTGTTCGGCGAGAAGTACGGTGACCAGGTGCGGGTGCTCGACATCGGCAGCAGCCGCGAGCTGTGCGGCGGCACGCATGTACAGCGCACGGGCGACATCGGGCTGTTCAAGATCGTCGCCGAGGGCGGCGTGGCAGCCGGCATCCGCCGCGTCGAAGCCGTCACCGGCGGCAACGCGCTGGCCTACCTGCAGCAGCTGGAAGGCAGCGTCAACGCGCTGGCGACGACGCTGAAAGCCACGCCGGCCGAAGTGCCGGCCCGCGTGGCCTCGGTGCTGGACCAAGTGCGCGCGCTCGAAAAAGAGGTCGAGGCCTTGAAGAGCAAGCTGGCTTCGTCACAAGGCGACGAGTTGCTGTCGCAGGCCGTCGACGTGGGCGGCATCAAGGTGGTGGCTGCGATGCTGCAAGGCGCCGACGCCAAGGCCTTGCGCGAGACCATGGACAAATTGAAGGACAAGCTCAAGAGCGCCGCCATCGTGCTGGCCGCGGTGGACGGCGGCAAGGTGCAGCTGGCCGCGGGCGCCACGGCCGATGTCATGGGTCGCGTGAAGGCCGGCGAACTGGTCAACTTCGTCGCGCAGCAGGTGGGGGGCAAAGGCGGGGGCAAGCCCGACCTGGCGATGGCGGGTGGCACCGATGCGGCGGCGCTGCCGGCGGCGCTGGCCAGCGTGGTGGCTTGGGTGCGCGGCAAGCTCTGACCCCGGCGCTCCATACCGTGCCGCCGCCATCGACCGGCAAGCGGCGCGCAACAAGAAAAAAGGCGGGCCATCGGGCCCGCCTTTTTGATGCCTGAATCCGTGCGGGCTGTAGGCTGCCCGCACGGCGGCGTCAGAACGAATACCGCAGAGTCACCTGCACCGCCCACTGTGATTCGCCCGCGGTCTGGCGCGTGGTGAAGTCTTCCAGCGAGCCCAGGCTGTAGATGTACTTGCCGTTGGCATCCACGCCGCTGTAGTTGACGAAGCTGCGGTTGGACGGGAAGCCGATCTCGTCGATCTGGCCCCAGCGCTTGTTCAGCAAGTTGCCGACGTTCAGCACATCCACCGTGAAGCTGGCCTTGTGGTTCTTCACGAAGCCAGGCAGCTCCTGGCTGAAGCGCAGGTCGAAGTTGTTCACCCAGGGGTTGAAGCTGTTGTTGCGGCCTACCACGCCGCCCTTGGCTGCTGACAAACCTGCGTTGCCGTTGACGATGTCCCAGAAGCGCGCTTCCTCGGCCGCGCCACCGCGGAACGTCACTTCGCCCGTTCCGGGTGCTGACGGGATGTACATCAGGTCGTTGCCCGACACACCGTCGCCGTTCAGGTCGTTGATGTAGGTCCAGCTGTAGGGCTTGCCCCTGCGGCCTTCGTAGAACAGACCGACGGTGGTGCGGTAGTTGCCAACCAGTGCCTGCGAGAAGTTCAGGCTGGCGTTGATGCGGTCCTTGATCAGGTAGTTCGAATTGCCGGCCGTTTCTTCATTGGGGTTGAAGATGTTGCGGCCGTTCCAGTTCGAGTTCGATACGGATGAAGTCAGCGGGCTCACGTCCTTGGCTGTCGTCTTGGTGTAAGCCAGGCTCCAGCCCCAGCCCGCATTGACGGGCCGGCTGATGCCCAGCGTCACCGCATCACCACCGCCGTTGGAGGTTTCCTTGGCCAGCAGCACGTTGTTGAACGACGCGTTGCTGAGCGCGCGGGTGCGTGACTGGTTGCTCGGCGTGTTGCACGGATTGCCGACCACGGTGGAGGTGACGGACGTGCCGGTCGCGTTCCAGCAGTTGACGTTGTAGCCTTCGGCGCGATAGAAGAGTTGGCGCCCATCGGCCCCGGTGCGCGTGGCCGTGCCCAGGTTCAGGTGCTCGTAGTACAGGCCGCTCTTCACCTTGGTATGCAGCCATTCGGCGCTGGCCACCAGGCCGCCCAGGCCCATCACGTTGGGCAACTCGGTTTCGAAGGCCAGGTTGGCTTTCCAGACCGATGGTTGTTCCAGGCCTGGCGACAGCAGGTCCAGGTTGGCCGCGGGTGTGACGCCGGTCAACTGCGGCTGCGTTGCGGGGTTGGCACTGAAGATGCCCGTGTTGATGACGCCGGCGGTGGCCGGGTTGCAGGCCGCCATGTTGCTGCAGCTGAGCGTTACCACCGAGCGGCCGTTGTTGCTGTAAGGGTTGGACAGCCACACGTTGGCCGCGGCGCCCTGGAACAGGCCCGCGCCGCCGCGCAACTGCATGCGGCGTTCATCGGTGCCCAGGTTCCAGTTGAAACCCACCCGCGGCTGCAAGAGCCGGTTGCCGTCCAACGTGATGGTGTTGTCGACGCCAAATCCGCCATTGGCGCGCCCGGTGACCGGGTCTACCCCGGCCGCGGTGGTGGCCAGCGCGTTGGCCAGTGGCTTGTCGGGCAGATTCTGTTGGTCCACGCGCAGGCCGAACATCACATTCAGTTTGGGTGAGACCTTCCAGTTGTCCTGCAGGAACAGTCCGGTGTTGGCATAACTCCAGGTGGCCACGGCATCGTTCAGCGTGCGGCCGGCCAGGGGCGCCTGCACGCTGTAGGAAGAGGGCCTGCCGCGCCTGAAGTTCTCCAGCACGGCAGCCTCCACCTGGGCCGAGGTGGCGGTGGCGCAGTTGATGGCGCCAAAGTCGTAGACCACCACGGCGCTGCTGTTTTCGCAGCGAAAGGTGTAGTTGCCGTTGGTGTCCTGCAAGAAGGCGTTGTAGATGTCGTTGACGGCATAGTCGGCGCCAAACTTCAGTTCGTGTGCACCGGCCGTGTAGGTGCCGCCCAGGTAGGCGTCCACAGTCTCGGTCTTCAGCACGTTGAAGTGCCGGCTGCGTTCGGTGCCGAAGTACAGGTCGCGCGTGTTGGCGTTGGTGCCCGTCGGGGCCCCGAGCGGCAGTGCGCCCGCGAAGGCCAGGTTGACCTGCGGCATGCGAACGCCATTCACGGGGATGGGTTCGCTGTTGTAGTTGCGTTTGGAGAGTTTGGCCTCGGTGCTGAAGTTGGACGTCCAGTCACTGAACCACTGGCCGACCAGGCTTTCGACTTCCTTTTCCTGGTTGTACCAAAACGAGCTCAGCGACAGCCGCGTGGCCGTGAAGAAGGTGGTGCCGGCCAGGAACGGTTCGGTCTGCACGGTCTTCGTATAGCGCAGGTTGGCGCGGTGCTCGTCGTTGATGTTCCAGTCCAGCTTGAGCAGCGTGTCCTTCACCTTCAACGCCACGCCGGTGGGCACCTCGACCGTGCCGATGTCGACCTTGTGGGTCTTGCTGGCGATGTCGATGGCGCTGTCGATGGCGCCCTTGGTGATGCCCACGTTGGGCCCGGCGCTGCCCACCGGGCCGAAATCGGGGCTGGTGCGCGAGCTGTAGTAGTCCTCGTAGCTGGCGAAGAAGAAGAGCTTGTCCTTGATGATCGGCCCGCCCAGCGTGAAGCCCGCGGTGTAGTCCTTGAACACCGGGGCAGCAAAGTAGTTGCCGGTGACACGGTCGTAGCGCGCGCCCACCAGGTCGGCGTTGCGCCACACGTAGTACAGGCTGCCCGCCAGTTCATTGGTGCCGCTCTTCGTGACGGCGTTGATGTTGGCGCCGGTGTAGCCCTTCTGCGAGACGTCGTAGTTGCTCAGGTTGACCTGCACCGACTGGATGGCGTCGATGCTGATGGGCTGCTTGGCCGTGGGCAGGTTGTTGCTCTCCAGGCCGAAGGTGTCGTTGGTGGTGACGCCGTCGATGGTGATGCTGTTGTAGCGCGTGTTCTGGCCGGCTGCAGAGATCTCGCCGCGCTCCTTGTCGGTCTGGCTCAAGCGCGGGTCGGTGCGAGCGTAGTCCTGCAGGTTGCGCTGAATCGATGCGTAGGCATTCAGTTCACGCGCGCTCAGGTTGGTACCCGAGCCCATGTTGCTCTTGGAAAACTTGTCAGACACACCGCGGCCGGTGACCGTGATGACCTGTGCGCCGCCGGTGAGTTGGGCGTCTTGCGACAGCGACTCGGCCAAGGTCAGGAACAGGTCGTCACGCTTTTCGGTCAGCCCGCCCTTGCTGATGGTCAGCGTGTAGGGGCCGCCGGAACGCAAGCCCCGCGCCGCATAACGGCCCTCGGCATCGGTGAGCACGGTGCTGGTGGAGCCCGATTCCGCGTGCCTGATGGTCACTGTGGCGGCAGCCACCGGTTTGCCATCGGCGCCCGTGACGGTGCCGCTGATGCCAGACGTCGTGTTCTGCGCCAGCGCAGGTGCTGCCACGACGATGGCCACCGCAACGGCGACGGCCGTGCGGGTGCACGACAGGTTCCAGGGTGCAAGGCTCATGGGTTTTCCTCTTCGGGTTGGTGGCGCGCAGTGCTTGGGTGCGGCCGTTGATTTGTAAGTGAATGGCCCACCAGGGGCATGTCGGCTGCCGGGGATGTTGAAGTCAGACTATGCAACGAATGAGGCGTTGGCAGGGGTCTTGCGGTCCGTTGCGTCACTCAGAAAACCCCGCCTTGACGTCGCCGATGGCCTGTGCATGTGCCGGTTCTGGGTCATCGCCAGGGATTTGCAAGTGTTGTGCCAACCTGAGCCAGAAAGCCCGTCGAGCCCCGCGTCTGCGGGTGTTGCCGCGACAGCTTGCAGCGCAAGCCCTGCCAAAGTCTGGCAAGGGGTGGCGGTCGGCTGCGCTTTCCCTCTCCATCCTGCATCAAGGGCGTGACGGGGCTGTGAATGACCGCGATCTTCGCCATGCCGCCCGGTGCCGAAAAACGGGTACAACGTGGGAAGATCGCGACAGTTGCGCGGCCTGCCGGTCTGTGCCCGGCCCGATCCAGGCGCATCGTCCACCGCGCGGAGTTCCCGCGGCAGGCTGCAACGGGCACACTTTCTCGTCGCAAGCCAGGCCCGCGCCCCAACGGCACACCATGAATCAAACTGCACCCGTGATCCGCCGCGCCCGCATCGCCGACGCGGAAGACTTCTGCCAGATGATGGCCCACCCTGAGGTCTACGCCGATCTGATGCAGCTGCCGATGCCCAGCGTCGAGATGTGGCGCAAGCGCCTGGCCGAGAGCGAAGAGGGCAAGGACGGCGCACTGCACCTGGTGGCTGAGCGCGATGGCCATGTCGTGGGCAGCACGGGCTTGCACCCGGCCGCGGCGTTGCGTCGGCGCCATTGCGCGGCTTTTGGCATTTCGGTGGCGCTGCAGGCGCAAGGGCAGGGCGTTGGCACGGCGCTGCTGCTGGCGCTGTGCGACTACGCCGACAACTGGGCGCAGTTGCTGCGGCTGGAGTTGACGGTGTTCACCGACAACCACCGCGCCATTGCGCTGTACCAGCGTTGCGGATTCGTTCACGAGGGCACGCACTGCGCCTACGCGTTGCGCCATGGGCGATACGCCGATGTGCATGCGATGGCGCGCTTGCACCCCCGTCCGCCGGGTTTGCCGGAGATCTCGTCTTGAGCGCGCGGCCCGTGCCGGTGCCGGTGGCTGTCGCATGAAGGCAAACCCTGGGCGCCAGCGGCAGCGGCTGATGGTGGCGGCCGGGCTGGTATCGATGGCCCTGGGCGCCGTCGCTGCCACTCCTGGCTTGCAGACGCACGACGCGCAACGCGTGGAAGTGCCGAGCCTGGACCGCGTGGGCGGCTTGCCGGTGCTGCTGCCGTCGTACTGGTTTGCGGCGCCTGGCCCGCAGCCTGCAGCCGGTGCTGACACACCCAGCCTGCAGCCTGCACTGGTGCTGCTGCACGGCTGCGGTGGTGTCTTTGGCCGCGGGCCGCTGCTGGCCGAGCGCTACACCGAGCTCGCCAGCCGGCTGGCGGCCTTGGGTGTGCAGACCCTGGTGGTGGACTCGCTCACGCCGCGCGGCGAACGCGAGCTGTGCACCCAGCGTTTGGGCCAGCGCAAGACGACGCAGCTGCAGCGCCGCCGTGATGCGCTGGGTGCTTTGCAATGGCTGGCTGCGCAGCCGGGCGTCGACCGCACCCGCATCGGCTTGCTGGGCTGGTCCAATGGCGGCAGCACGGTGCTGGCGGCCACCAACCTGGCGCATGCCGAAGTCACTCGGGCGCCCGTGAAGCCCAGCCTGGCGGTGGCCTTCTACCCCGGTTGTGCGACCGAGCGCGACCGTGGTTATCTGCCTGCGGCGCCCTTGCTGATGCTGCTAGGCGAAGCCGACGACTGGACACCCGCCGCGCCGTGCAAGGAATTGGCCGCCGCAGCGCGCAGCGAGCCGCGGCCGCAGTGGGTGGCTTTTGAAGGCGCGCACCATGGTTTTGATAGCACTGCGGCAGTTCGCCTGCGCACCGACGTGCCCAATGGCGCAACCGAGAAGGCCGGTGTGCATGTCGGTGGGCACCCACAGGCGCGCGCGCTGGCCGCGCAGCGCCTGCAGGCGTTTTTGCGTGCGCAGTGGCAACTGCCAGCGCCCGCAGCCGGTGCCGAGCCTGCGGATGCAGCGCCTGTCTTGCTGCCGACCGTCACCATCGTTTCCAACCCGCCACCCCACCACCCCAGGACCGGCCCTTGAACCCCTTCATCCACGCCACCGTTCGCGACAGTTCACCTGCCGAAGTCGAAGTCCTGCACCAGGTCTGCGAGCAGCTTGCCGGCTTCAACCCCAACATCCACCTCGAATGGGTGGACGGATTTCTCGCCAGCCTGGCGTCTGGCCCGCGGCTGCCCGAGCCCGACGTCTGGTTGCCGTCGCTGTGCGGCGACGCCTTCGACCGCGCCTTTGCCGACCCCGCCGACCGCCAGCGTGCACAGCGCGCGCTGCAGACGCGCTTGAAGGTGCTGTGCGAACAGCTCAACCCCGAACAGCTGCTGGACTCCGCACAGAGCCTGCGGCTGAGCCCCTTGATGATGGAATGGAGCGACGCCGACCGCGAAAGACTGACGCAGGAAGGCTCCGTGCCGCCCGAGGACGTGCCGATCTTCGTCACGGGCGCCGAATGGGCGCTCGGCTTCATTGACGGCACCGAAGCGTTTGCCGACGACTGGCAGGTGCCGCTGGACGATGCGTCCAACGAAGCGCGCGAAGAACTGTTGGACCAGCTGGTGCTGCTGTTCTCGCCGCCCGACGAACCCGATCGCGCCGAGATGCTGGCCAAGTACCACCCCACGCCTGCCGATGCCGCTGGCGCTCAGGGCGCGGCTGCCGAACCGAGCCAGGACGATCTGGTCGCCGAGGCGCTGTTTGCCGTGCAGGACCTGCGCCTGTTCTGGCTTGACCATGCCCCCAAGCCCGTCACGCGCCGCGTGACCGCCGAACCCGGCCGCAACGATGCCTGCCCTTGTGGCAGCGGCAAGAAGTACAAGAAGTGCCACGGCGCGGCCAGCGCATGAGTCCGCACGGCCGCCCGAAGGGCGATTTCCGCTGTGCGCAGCACGACGGCACATCAGTCAACGCGGCCCGCAGCCCGGGGCTGCGCTAGAGTCCCGCGCCATGCAAGACTTACCTTCCATGCCCGGCCCTGAAACGCCCGGCGCAGCCGCGCCTGCAGCGGACGAGCTTCAGGGCCGCCACATCGTGCTGGGCCTGTCGGGCGGCGTGGCCTGCTACAAGGCCGCCGAGCTGACCCGCGAGCTGGTGAAGGCCGGCGCCACCGTGCAGGTGGTGATGAGCGAAGCCGCGGCCCAGTTCATCACGCCGGTGACGATGCAGGCGCTCAGCGGCCGCACCGTCTACACCAGCCAGTGGGACGCACGCGAGCCCAACCACATGGCGCACATCAACCTCACGCGCGGCGCCAGCGCGGTGCTGGTGGCGCCGGCCAGCGCCGACTTCATGGCCAAGCTGGCGCAGGGCAGGGCCGACGACCTGCTCAGCCTGCTGTGCCTGGCGCGGCCGCAGTCGGGCGCGCAAGCCTGCCCGCTGTTGGTGGCGCCGGCGATGAACCGCGAGATGTGGGCCCACCCGGCCACGCAGCGCAACGCTGCGCAGTTGCGCGCCGACGGCACCACGGTGCTCGGCCCGGCGGCTGGCGAGCAGGCCTGTGGCGAAGTGGGCGACGGGCGCATGCTCGAGGCCGCCGAATTGCTGGAGGAACTGGTTGCGTTCTTCCAGCCCAAGCTGCTGGCCGGCCGCACCGTTCTGGTTACGGCCGGCCCCACGTTCGAGGCCATCGACCCCGTGCGCGGCATCACCAACCACAGCAGCGGCAAGATGGGTTTTGCCATCGCGCGCGCCGCCGCCGAGGCCGGCGCGCAGGTCACGCTGGTGGCCGGTCCGGTGCACCTGCCCACGCCGCGCGGCGTGCAACGCATCGACGTGCAGAGCGCACGGCAGATGCTGGACGCGGTGCTGCCGCTGGCGCCACGGCACCAGCTGTTCGTGGCCACGGCCGCGGTGGCCGACTGGCGCCCGGCGCGGGCGGCGCAGGTGAAGATCAAGAAAGACGGCAGCGGCGAGGTGCCGGCGCTGCAGTTGCAGGAGAACCCCGACATCCTGGCCACGGTGGCGCGCCTGCCGCCTGGCCAGCGGCCCTGGTGCGTGGGCTTCGCGGCCGAGAGCCACGACGTGGTGCATCACGCGCGTCTGAAACTGCAGCGCAAGGGCGTGCCGTTGATCGTGGGCAACATCGGGCCGGCCACTTTCGGACGCGACGACAACGCGCTGGTGCTGGTGGAAGCCGGCGGCGAAACGGCCTTGCCGCACAACAGCAAGCTGGCGCTGGCGCGCCTGCTGGTGGCCCACGTGGCGCGCCGTCTGCAGGAGGCCTCGCTGTGAGCCCGGTCATCGATCTGAAGGTGCTTGATGCCCGCATGGCCGCGCACTTGCCGGCCTACGCCACCGCGGGCAGCGCAGGCCTGGACCTGCGCGCCTGCCTGGACGCTCCGTTGGAGCTGGCGCCGGGCCAGTGCACGCTGATCGCCACCGGCCTGTCGGTGCACATCGGCGACCCCGGCCTGGCCGCCGTGCTGCTGCCGCGCTCGGGCCTGGGCCACAAGCACGGCATCGTGCTGGGCAACCTGGTGGGCCTGATCGACAGCGACTACCAGGGCCCGCTGATGGTCAGCTGCTGGAACCGCAGCGACAGCGCGTTCACCGTGCAGCCGATGGAGCGAATCGCGCAGATGGTCATCGTGCCGGTGGTGCAGGCGCGCTTCCGGCTGGTCGAGACGTTTGAATCGTCCGACCGCGGCGCAGGCGGTTTCGGTTCCACCGGGCGCGGCTGATCAAGTCGCAGCAGCAGGCGTTCGCGCCGCTGCCATCGATTCGCATCGCACCCGTGCGGTGCGCAGTTGCCAATCAGTGCAGGTGGTCGCCCGGTGTCGGTGACGGCACGGGCCCCAGGAACGACACCGGTGCTGCACCCAGGCTGCCGGCCTCGATCTCTTCGGCGCTGGCCTCGCGCACGCCGTGAATCCTGACGTCCAGCCTGATCGACATGCCCGCCAGCGGGTGGTTGCCATCGAGCACCACATGCGTGGGATAGATCTCGGTGACGACGTAGATGGCATCGCGCGGCATGTCCGGCGTCACGCTGCCCGGGGGCAGGCCGTCGAAGGTCATGCCGGCTTCGAGCTTCTCAGGGAAGAGTGAACGGCTTTCGAAACACACCCGTTCGGCCTTGTAGTCGCCAAAGGCGTTTTCCGGCTCGAGGTGCACTTTCACCTGCTCACCGGCGACGTGGCCGCCCAGTGCTTCTTCCAGCTTGGCCAGCAGGTCGCTGCCGCCGTAGAAAAACTCCACCGGGTCGGTGAGTGCGTCGATGGCGCGGTTCTGGCCGTCGGTGAGCGTCCAGGTCAGGCTCACCACGCAAGGGGGTTCAATGGTCATCATCAAAAGATGATGTCACAGCCGGGCGGGGCGCTGCACACGCACTCTTTCAAACCGGTGCAGGACGAAGCCGCCGGGCCCAGGCAACGACAATCGAGCGATGGACATCGAAGCACCCCAAGATCTGCTGGGCGGCCTGAGCCCGCGCCAGTTCATGCAGCGGCACTGGCAGCAAGAGCCCTTGCTGGTGCGCCAGGCTTGGCCGGGCGTGCAGCCGCCGCTGACCCGCGCGCAGGCCTTTGGCGCCGCGGGCCATGAAGACATCGAATCGCGGCTCGTGATGCAGGGCGACCCCGCCGGCGTCGACGGCTGGAGCCTGCGCCGCGGCCCGCTGCCACGCCGCGCCTTGCCCGCGGCGCGGCGGCCGGGCTGGACGCTGTTGCTGCAGGGCCTGGACCTGCATGTACCGGCCGCGCACGAGATGCTGCAGCGCTTTCGCTTCGTGCCTGACGCGTTGCTGGACGACGTGATGCTGTCCTGGGCCAGCGTTGGCGGCGGCGTGGGCCCGCACACCGATGCCTACGACGTGTTCCTGCTGCAGGTGCAGGGCGCACGGCGCTGGCGAGTCGGGCCCGTGCCCAAGCCGCAATGGGTGGCCGGCGCGCCCTTGAAACGGCTGCGCAACTTCAAGCCCACGATGGAGTGGCTGCTGCAACCCGGCGACATGCTCTACCTGCCGCCGATGTGGGGCCACGACGGTGTGGCCGAAGGCGGTGAATGCATGACCTGCTCGATCGGTTTGCGCGCGCCGGCGGCGGGCGACCTGGCGCAGGAACTGATGCAACGGCTGACCGAAGAAGAAGACGATGCATCGCCAGCCGAGCGGGCGCTGTACCGCCATCCGGCGAGCGGCGCCACCGCATCGCCCGGCGCATTGCCGGCCGAACTGCAGGCGTTCGCGCGGGCGGCCTTGCTGCGCCGTATCAACGAGCCGCTGGCACTGGCGCGCCTGCTGGGTGAATGGGCCACCGAACCGAAGCCGCAGGTGTGGTTTGAGCAGGGCTTGCCACTGCCGCCCGGGCATGCCATCGTGCTGCATCGACGCACGCGCATGATGTACGACAGCGACCACATCTTCATCAACGGCGAAGCCTTCGAGGCCGGCGGCCGTGACGCGACGCTGATGCGCATCCTGGCCGACCAGCGCAGCCTCAGCGGGCGCCAGGTGGCGCAGCTGGGCGCGCAAGCCAAGTCGCTGTTGCAGGGCTGGGCGGCTGCGGGCTGGGTCGTCGCCGACGCTGCTGGGTCGGGCCAGCAAGGGGGCTCGGCGTGACTGACGCAACGGCCGCTTCGAATCCCGACCCGCCTTGCATGGATTCGCCAGCGGACACCGGCCTGGCGTTGCGCTGGGGCTTCGACAGCGCCATCGCGCAGCAAGCCCGCTGCATCACCTGCGTATCTGCCAGCTTTGTGGGCTGGCCGCTTGATGACGCCAAGCTGCTCTCTGCGCTGGTGGGCTGGCTGCGGCTGCCGCAGCGGCGACTGGTGCTGCTGGCCGCAGATTTTGCGACCATGGGCCAGCGTTATCCGCGCTTCGAGCAGTGGCGTCGGGACTGGGTGCATGCGGTGCCCGCGTGGCGCTGCCCGTCCGAGTTGACGAAGGGCTTGCCCGAGGCCTTGTTTGATGACGGCAAGGTCAGCGTGCAGCTGTTCGACGCCGAAACAGGGCGCGGCCGTGCGTCGATGGAGGGCCGTCACCGGCTGCTCTTGGCGCAGCAGACTGATGCAGTTTTGCAACGGTCAGAGCCGTCCTGGCCGGCGAAGGCGCTCGGACTCTAGGGAATTCCCGGCCCCGGGCTATACTCGTGGGCTAGACAGTGAGCTGTGTGGTGAGCCTGTTCGGAAGACGGGCGGTCACTTGAAAAACTGTGGTGGGACAGCCCCCTCGGTGTTGCAAGTTCCGAAACGTTTTCCTTTGGCACACGCACATCTGCCGCGATCAAGGCCTTGTGCCCACACCGGCGGTGCATCCCACAGCCAGCGTCTTTGTGTGATGGGTCTCTAAGCGCTGTCGAAGAGTACCCAAGAAACTCGACTCCTGACCCACAAACTTCTGAGGATAAACATGAACAAGTCACTCGTTTTGGCTTCCCTGGTTGCTGCCGTTGCCCTGGCCGCTTGCGGCAAGAAGGCCGAAGCCCCGGCGCCTGCCCCGGCTCCCGTCGCTGCCCCGGCTCCCGCTCCCATGGTTGAGGCTGCCGCCTCCGCTGCTGCTGGTGTTGCCAGCGCTGCTGCTGACGCTGCTTCGGGCGCTGCTGCTGCCGCCTCCGGCGCTGCCGCCGCTGCCAAGGACGCCGTTGGCGCCGCCAAGGACGCTGCTGCCGCCGCTACCGGTGCCGCCAAGGACGCCGCTGGCGCCGCCAAGGACGCCATGGGCGCTGCCAAGGACGCCGCTGGCAAGGCTGCCGACGCTGTCAAGAAGTGAAGTCTGCGCGCGCCTGAACAGGCGCGCAGCACGGTCTATCACGCATGACGAAGCCGCCCTCGGGCGGCTTTTTCGTGGGCGCTTGGCGCTCCAGGCATCAGAGTCTTTTGCAAACCGGGCCATGGCAACCGCGGTTGAACTGACGTGCGCGGCGCATCAGTCGCCAACGCACGTCGCGCCGCGGAACTACTTCAGTTCGCTGATCAACAGCGCAGCGATACGCTGACCGTTTTCGCCGACGTCGGACCCGCCGCTGGACGACTGCACCGTGACGTCAGTCTTGTTGCCATTGCCCTTCAGTGCCACGCGGTAGCGTACGGCGGCTTGCGGATTGGTGGTGTCGCCAAACAGGCGGGCCCAGAAACCGGGCTCTTCCTTGCCCGCCGACTTCGGGTCGATGTAGCGCACGTAGTAGATGCCACCGGCACGGTCGCGGTCTTCGACGGTGAATCCACTCCGGTCCAGGGCCAGGCCGACACGGCGCCAGGCGCGGTCGAACGGGTCGTCCACTTCGAGCGACGTGGCGCCGCTGCTCACCGCGCCCGGTGCACGTGCGCCCGGTGCCGGCCCGGCAGCGGTGACGGGCCGCGCGCGATCGGCTTGTGGGGTGGTGGCAGCCAGGGCTTGCTTGGCCGCCTCGTCCTTGGAGCCCAGCGCCACCATCAGCTGCGACAGGAATTCGGCTTCAAGCTGCGGGTCTGACGGGCGCGCGCGCCAGGTCGTGCTGTCACTGCGTTCGCTGGTGTACACCTCTTGCGCGCCGCGGTGCGAGATGTAGATCTCGCTGCCGCCTTCGGCACCCGCGGCGCGTTCGACGCGGGTGCGGTAGCGGTCGCGTTCGCCGGTGTCGTACAGGTTGCCGAGCAGGCGGCCGATGGTGTTGCGCACCGCATCGTTCGGCAGCTTGGCGCGGTTCATCGACCAGTTCGTTTCCATCGTGCCGGCCTTGGCGTCCTCGACCTCGATGGTGAAACCCTTCTGCTCCCAGAACGTCTTCAGGCCTGCCCACAACTGCTCGGGCGGCAGCGGCACCACCAGCCAGCGCTGCTGGCCGGCACGTTCGATGCGCATCGCGCCCGCGTTGTTCAGCGCCACACCCAGCGGTGCTGCCGATGCGGAAGTCGGCACCGAGGCACCCGGCTGCGCACTGCCCGAAGCAGTGACCACGCCGCCTTGCACCTGATAGCGCGAATCGCGCGCCAGCTGGGTGAGGTCGGGCGGCACTTCCAGCGGCTTGGCCTTGGCGGCGCCGCTGCGATAGTCGGACGATTCGAACAGCCCGCCTATGGCGCTGCAGCCCGACAGCGCGACGACCAGCGACAGCACAGCCAGACGGGTGGGAGTGGCGCGTGCCAGGGATGAGGGCAAAGGATTCACTTGGTTGGTCTCCGCACCAGCCGGCCGGGGCTGCTGGTGCATGGGGGTGCGGTTCAATCGAAGAAGAGGTCTGGACACGAGGCGCTGATCACGGGCGCGGGCGCACGGTCACGGCGCCCAGATGCCGGCATCGCGCAAGGCCCGGTCTACCTTGGCCTGGCCGGCTTCGGTCAGCGGCAGGATGGGCAGGCGCACCTTGGGCAGTGCCATGCCCAGGCGGTACAGCGCCCACTTGGCCGGTGCAGGGCTGGGTTCGCAGAACAGGTCCAGGTGCAAGGGCAGCAGGCGAAGATGCAGCGCGGCAGCGCGGCGGGCCTGGCCATCGAGCGCGGCCATGCACAGTTCATGCATCAGCCGCGGCGCCACGTTGGCGGTGACGCTGACATTGCCATGGCCACCCAGCAGCATCAAGGCCACCGCAGTGCTGTCGTCGCCGGAATAGATGGCGAAACCCGCGGGCGCGTGCTTGATCAGGAAGCTGGCGCGGCCGATGTCGCCGCTGGCTTCCTTGATGCCCACCACGCCGGGCAGCTTGGCCAGGCGCAGCGTGGTCTCGGCGCTCATGTCGGCCACCGTGCGGCTGGGCACGTTGTACAGCACCATCGGCAGGTCCACCGCCTCGGCAATGCTCTTGAAGTGCTGGTAGATGCCTTCTTGCGAAGGGCGGTTGTAGTAGGGCACCACCGACAAGTGGCAGTCGGCGCCGACCTGTTTGGCGTAGCGCGTGAGCGCAATCGCCTCGGCGGTTGAATTGGCGCCGGTGCCGGCCATGATGGGCACGCGCCCCTTGGCATGGGCCACGGCAACGCGGATGATTTCGTAGTTCTCGTCCATCGACACGGTGGGCGATTCGCCCGTGGTGCCGACGACGCCGATGCAGTCGGTGCCCTCGGCGATGTGCCAGTCGATCAGACGGCGCAGCCCGGCGTAGTCGACGCTGCCGTCTTCGAGCATCGGCGTGACCAGGGCAACGATGCTGCCAGTGATGGGGTTCATGCGGGCGGGGTTCCTGCGCTCGGGCAAAAAGCGCATTTTAGCGGCCAGCGCCGGGCTTGCCTTGCCGTCGAGGCAGGCCGCGTCACGGCGCGAGAACGTGGCGCGGTGGCGGCTCGGCGTCGGCCGGCACGTTCACCGCAGCCAGGCGTTGAACGAAGCGCGGCCCGGCGGCCTCGAAACCATCTTCGTAGGCCACCACACGCAGGCCATCGAAGGCGCGCAGCAACTCACCCGGCTGCAGCAGGAAGTCGGGCCGCGAAGGCCTGCCAACGGTCTGGTGGCCGTGGGCAAAGGTCTCGTAGATGAGCACCCCGCCCGGGGCCAGCGACTGGCGCAAGATCGGCAGCAGCGCCCGCCACAGGTAGTTGGTGACGACCACGCCGTCGAACTGACGCCCGGCCAGCGGCCACGGGCCATCTTCGATGTTGGCGAGCACGGTTTCACCCACGCTTGCCAGGCCGGCCAGCGCCGCCGCGTCACGATCGACCCCAGTCATGCGGCAGCCCTGGCTGGCCAGCCAAGTCATGTGGCGGCCACTGCCGCAGGCCACGTCCAGCACGCGGGCGCCGGGCTTGAGCAGCGCCGCGTGCCGGCGCACCCAGGCCGATGGCGGGCCGGCGATGGCTGCATGGGGCTCGGTGCTGGCCATCAGAAACAGGCCCACAACGTGTTGGCCAGTTCAAGCGCGAGATGCGGGTTGAGGTAGGCCCAGAAGACCAGCAGCAGCCCGGCCGCCACAGCAGCCACCGCAACGACAGACCGGCCCCGCAGCTTCATGCCGGGGCCGTTCTGACGATGGCGGTTTCCCGCACCGGCAGGTTGACGATGGCGGCAAACACTCCCAGCGCGATGGCGATCCACCACACCAGCTGGTAGCTGCCGGTGCTGTCGTACAGCCGGCCGCCCAGCCACACGCCCATGAAGCTGCCCAACTGATGGCTGAGAAAGACAAAACCGCTCAGCATGCCCATGTACTTGACGCCGAAGATCTGCGCCACGATGGCATTGGTGGGCGGCACGGTGGACAGCCACAACGCGCCCATCACGGCCGAGAACACATAGACGCTGAAGGTCGACAAGGGCATCGTGATGAAAGCCAGGATGGCCAGCGCCCGCAGCGCGTAAATGGTCGACAGTATGTGGCGCTTGGGCAGCCGCTGGCCCAGCACCCCGGCGCCGTAAGTGCCGATGACGTTGAACAGGCCGATCAGCGCCAGCGCCACCGTGGCCACCCCCGGCTGCAGGCCCGCGTCCTTCAGGTAGCTGGGCATGTGCACGCCGATGAAGGCCAGCTGAAAGCCGCACACAAAGTAGCCCGCGGTCAGCAACTGGAAGCTGCGGTAGGCAAAGGCCTCTTTCAAGGCCGCGGCCATGCTTTGCTGCGGGCCGCTGGCCGCTGCATGCGCCGGTTCCTTCAGTCCCAGCGCCAGCGGGCCAATGGCCAGCACCAGGCAAGCCAGGATGAGGAGCGCGTTTTGCCAGCCAAAGCTGCTGATGAGCCAGTAGTCCACCGGCATCATCGCAAACTGCCCCAGCGAGCCAGCCGCCGCCGTCACGCCCATGGCCCAGGACCGCCGCTCGGCAGCCACGTTGCGCGCAATCACGCCGTAGACCACGGCATAGGTGGTGCCGGCCTGCGCCATGCCGATCAACACACCCGTACCGCCAAGGAAACCAGCGCCCGTGGTGGCCGCGGCCATCGTCGCCAACCCGGCGCCGTACAAGACCGACCCCACCAGCAGCACGCGGTAGGCGCCAAAGCGGTCGGCCAGTCCGCCCGCGATGGGCCCGCACAGGCCCCAGGCCAGGTTCTGCACCGCCATCGCGAAAGAGAAGGTCTCACGCGTCCAGCCACGCTCCATCGTGATGGGTTGTAGCCACAAGCCAAAGCCGTGGCGAATACCCATGCTCAACGTGACGATGGCAGCGCCACAGAACAGCACCTGTTTAAGCGACAGCGTCGGCGCAGCGGATGGTGGAGACGTCATCGGCCTGACTGTATCGAATCGAAGAGGGCGCCGCAGGAGCCTGCACCGATCAAGCCGCGGCAAGCGACGGCGCGGCGGGGCGGTAAGTCCGGCCGCGGGTTTCCCTGGCTGTCCGAAGTCGGAGCCGAACAATTGGCGGTGGGTTGGCGACCGATTGGTGACCTTTGCCGATCTCTGGTCCGCAAAGCCGCATTGCGTGCACAGCCCGCATGGCTACAGTGGGCAGCTTCAAGGAGGGGTGCATGAAAGTCCTGGTGCTGGGGGGTGGAGTGATCGGCGTGGCCTCGGCCTACTACCTGGCCCGGGCCGGGCACGAGGTGGAACTGGTGGACCGCCAAAGCGGCCCGGCGCTGGAAACCAGCTTCGGCAATGCCGGCGAAATCAGCCCCGGCTACAGCGCGCCGTGGGCCGGGCCCGGCGTGCCCATCAAGGCCATCAAGTGGATGCTGATGCAGCACAGCCCGCTGGTCATCTGGCCCATGTTCGACCCCGCCATGTGGCGCTGGGGCGCCATGATGCTGGCCAACTGCACCGAAAAGGCCTACGCGCTGAACAAGAGCCGCATGGTGCCCATCGCCGAGTACAGCCGGGACTGCATGAAGGCGCTGCGCGCGGAAACAGGCATTGCCTACGACGAGCGCGCGCAAGGCACGCTGCAGCTCTTTCGCACACAGAAGCAGCTCGACAGCATCGGCGGCGACGTGGCCGTGCTCAAGCAATACGGCGTGCCCTTCGAGGTATTGGACCGTGCGGGCTTTTGCCAGGTGGAGCCTGCGCTGAAGCTGACGCAAGAGAAGTTTGTTGGCGCGCTGCGCCTGCCCGGCGACGAAACCGGCGACTGCTTCAAGTTCAGCAACCGCCTGGCCGAGATGGCGGCGGCGCTGGGTGTGCAGTTCCGCTGGAACACGCGCATCCAGTCCTTGCAAGTGGGCGGCGGTGCCATCACCGGCGTCTTCACCGATGCCGGCCTGCTGAAAGCCGACCGCGTGGTGCTGGCGTTGGGCAGCCACAGCCCACAATTGCTGGAACCGGTGGGTGTGCGCATCCCCGTCTACCCGGTGAAGGGCTACAGCATCACGGTGCCCATCACCGACGCGCAATACGCGCCTGAAAGCACCATCATGGACGAGACGCACAAGGTGGCCGTCACGCGCCTGGGCGACCGCATCCGCGTCGGCGGCACGGCCGAGCTGGCCGGCTTCAGCCTGAACCTGCGCGAGGCGCGCCGTGGTACCTTGAACCACGTCGTCACCGACCTGTTTCCGCGCGGCGGCGACGTCAGCAAGGCCACCTTCTGGTGCGGCCTGCGCCCGATGACACCCGACGGCACGCCCATCGTGGGCGCATGCCCGGTGAAGAACCTGTTGCTGGCCACCGGCCACGGCACTCTGGGCTGGACCATGGCGGCAGGTACGGGGCGGGTGATTGCTGATTTGGTGAGCGGCAAGCAGCCTGACATCGACATCACGGGGTTGAACATGGCGCGCTACGGGCGGGGCTGAGGCGGCTCGCGCAGGCGGGGCCGGGGCGGCGTCACCCACTGCCTAGAATGCCGACCATGCCCTCTGTCAAACAAAATTCAAGCTACGCCGAAGCCTCGATCCGCGTGCTCAAGGGCCTTGAACCCGTGAAGCAGCGGCCGGGCATGTACACCCGCACCGACAACCCGCTGCACATCGTGCAAGAGGTGATCGACAACGCCGCCGACGAAGCGTTGGCCGGGTTCGGCACGCGCATTGCCGTCACGCTGCACACCGACGGCAGCGTCACGGTGGACGACGACGGGCGCGGCATCCCGTTCGGCCTGCACCCCGAAGAGCAGGTGCCGGTGGTGGAAATCGTGTTCACGCGCTTGCATGCCGGTGGCAAGTTCGACAAGGGCGCCGGTGGTGCCTACAGCTTCAGCGGCGGCCTGCACGGCGTGGGTGTCAGCGTGACCAACGCGCTGTCGAAGCGGCTGGCGGTGACCGTCTGGCGCGAAGGACAGTGCGCTGCGCTGGCCTTTGGCGGCGGCGACGTGATCGAGAACCTGGTCGTGCGCAAGGCCACCACCGGTGAACGCAAACACGGCACCAGCGTGCGCGCCTGGCCCGATGGCAAATACTTTGAAAGCGCCGAGCTGCCGCGCGCCGAGTTGATGCACCTGCTGCGCAGCAAGGCTGTGCTGATGCCGGGCGTGACGGTGACGCTGACGGTGGAAAAGACCGGCCGTCATGAAGCAGAACAGCAGACCTGGAAGTACGACAAGGGCCTGCGCGACTACCTGATGCAAAGCCTGAGCGCCGACCCGCTGATACCGCTG
>JANOZF010000211.1:0-11940 GCA_031429255.1 Rubrivivax sp. | reverse complement strand
CGCATGCTGGACATGGGCTTCATCGATGACATCAACCACATCGCCAGCAACACCCCGAAAACGCGCCAGACGGTGATGTTCAGCGCCACCTTTGCCGGTGCCACCGGCAACCTGGCCAAGGAACTGCTGCGCGAGCCGCTGCGCATCGACGTCGAGTCGCACACCGACACGCACGCCGACATTGAGCAGCGCCTGCACTGGGCCGACGACTTCATGCACAAGAACGCATTGCTCGACCACATCCTCACCGGGCGTGAGGTCGACCAGGCGCTGGTCTTCACCAGCACGCAACGCGACGCCGAGGTGCTGGCCGACCGCCTGGCCGAGATGGGCCATTCCGTGGAAGCGCTGCACGGCGGCATGCCGCAGGGGCGCCGCAACCGCGTGCTGCAAAACATGCGCAGCCAGCGCGTGCGTGTGCTGGTGGCCACCGACGTGGCCGCGCGCGGCCTGGACGTGCCCACCATCAGCCACGTCATCAATTTTGGTCTGCCGATGAAAGAAGAAGACTACGTGCACCGCATCGGCCGCACGGGCCGCGCGGGCCGCACCGGCCTGGCCGTGACGCTGGCCGAGCGGCGCGACTTCGGCATGATCCAGCGCATCCAGCGCTTCACCACGCAGCGCATGCCGGTGGCCACCATCACGGGCCTGGAACCCAAGCGCGTGGAACCCAAGGCCATCGTGCGGCCGGCGGGTGCGCCTGGCGGCAAGCCTTCGTTCGGCCCGCGTCCGGGCGGTTTTGGCGGCAAGCCTTTCCGGCCCGCCGGCAAGACCTTCGCGAAGAAGATCGGGCCGCGCCCGGCACGCTGAAGTGCGGGGTCGGTAGCCCGGCTCCAGACCCAACAAAACGGCGCCTCGGCGCCGTTTTTCTCTGGTGCGCCGAGAAGCCAAGTACCGTTGTCTGCGTTGTGCCGCCCCTCGAAGCGGGGCGGTGCGCGGTTAGGTGCTTTCCCGCGCCTCGATCCTGAAGGGCATCAGCACCGTTTCTGGTGCCCCTGCCTGCCCCGCCTGGCGTGCCTGGATGGCGCGCATCAGCAATTCACCGGCCGCACGGCCGATGCCCACACAGTCCACGGCCACCGTGGTCAAGCGCGGGTGGCAAGCGGCACCGACTTCGAAGCCGCCAAAGCCGGCGATGGCCACGCGCTGCGGCACCGCCCAGCCGCGGCGCTGGCACTCCATCAGCGCGCCAAAGGCGGCGTGGTCAGAGACGCAGACCACGGCATCGACGTCGGGCCACTTCTGCAGCAGCTGCACCACACCTTGTGCGCCATGCGCCATCGACACCGGCGCGTGGCCAATGCTCAAGCTGCGCCCGGCAGGCAGCCCCAGCGCCTGCACCGCGGCCTCGAAACCGCGCCGGCGGTCGGCGCCGCGGGCGTCGCTGCTGGGCTCCCCGCCCAGGAAGGCCAGACGGCGGTAGCCCTTGGCGTACAAGTGGCGCACCAGTTCGCCTGTGGCCTCGGCGTTGCTGAAACCGACGTTGTGTTCGATGGGCTCGGCCAACCAGTCCCAGGTCTCGACCACCGGCACCCCAGCCGTCTGCAGCAGGGTGCGTGCGACAGCCGTGTGGCTGCCGCCGGTGACGATGACGCCTTCCGGGCGCCGCGCCAGCATGGCCTTCAGCAGCCGCTCTTCGCTGCGCACGTCATAGTCGGTGTAACCCAGCAGCACCTGCAGGCCGCTGGCTTCGATGGCCGCCGTCAGACCATGCGCGGTATCTGAAAAGTTGGAGTTGTTCAGCGCCGGAATCAGCGCGGCCACGAAGCCCGAACGCTTGCTGGAGAAAGTGCGCGCGGTCTGGTCCACCACGTAGCCCATCTCGCGGCACGCCGCCAGGATGCGCTGGCGCAGCGCTTCGCTGTCGCTGCGGTTGCGCGTTTCGCTGCGGCTGAGCGCACGCGACACTGTCATCTTGGACACGCCCACGCGTGCGGCCACGTCGGCCATGGTCACGCTGGGTACCGCCCGCGCAGGCCGCGCTGCGACGATCGCCGAAGCGTCGGGTCTGCCGCTGAAGGGGCCTGGATTCAGATTCGACTTGGGCAATGGGTTCTTCCGGGGGCACGGCTACTGAGCGGCAGCGATACCGGTAGCAACTCGACGTCCCTGATGACGCTAGTCATGATGCTCCAGCATCGAATGATATTTTCGTTCTGCATGGGCGCTTCGGGTGGGTAAATACCAGTTACCGGTAACAGCCACTCTGACGACACTGGCAGCAGACCCCGATTGGGTGCCTTCCTGCTGCTTTGCCATGACATCCCTACAGGTGCTCGACCCCCGCTTTGCCCCCGTTGCTGCCCAGGCTGGCGCGCTGCAGCAGCTGTGCACGGGTGCCGTCTGGAGCGAAGGCCCCGTGTGGATGCAGAGCACGCAGACCCTGCTGTGGAGCGACATCCCGAACAACCGCATGCTCAGCTGGCACGCACAGCACGGCATGGCGGTGTGGCGTGACGGGGTGGAATTCACCAACGGCCATGCGCTGCAGGCCGACGGCGCCTTGCTGCACTGCTCGCACGGCCACCGTGCCATCTTGCGCACGCGCTTTGACGCGCAGGGCCAGCCGCTGGCCGACGAAACGCTGGTCAGCCACTACCAGGGCCGCCGGCTGAATTCGCCGAACGACATCGTCGTCAAGCGCGACGGCAGCCTGTGGTTCACCGACCCGCCCTACGGCATCGTCAGCAACCGCGAAGGCCACCAGGCCGAAAGCGAGCTGGGCGACTGTTATGTCTTCCGCTTCGACCCCGCCAGCGGCGCTCTGCGCATTGCCAGCGACTTCGTCGAAGAGCCCAACGGCCTGGCCTTTTCGCCCGACGAGTCGGTGCTGTACGTCAGCGACACCTCAGCAGCGTTGCGCAGCGACGGCAACGGCCACCACCATATCGTGGCTTTTGACGTGCTGGCTGGCCAGGATCTGGCCAACCCGCGCGTGTTTGCGGTCATTGAGCCCGGCCTGAGCGACGGGTTTCGCGTGGACGTGCACGGCTTCGTCTACACCAGCAGCCAGGACAGCGTGCAGGTCTACCACCCCGACGGCACGCGCATCGGGCGCATACCGGTGCCCGAGAAAGTGGGCAACCTGGTCTTTGGTGGCGCAGCGGGCGACGAGCTGTTCATCTGCGCCAGCACCTCGCTGTATCACATCCGCCTGGGCACACGCGGCGCCACCTCATGGACTGGCTGATGTCGCCGCTGAGTGGCAGCACCAGCCACGAGATTGCACCCTGGGCCCTGTGGCACGCGCGCAGCATGGTGCTGGCCTGGGGCGTGATGTTGCCCGTGGGTGCGCTGGTGGCGCGGTTCTTCAAGGTGCTGCCGAGCCAGGGCTGGCCGCGCACGCTGGATCACAAAGGCTGGTGGCACGCCCACCGTGCGCTGCAGTGGGCGGGCGTGGCGGTGATGGCGCTGGGCCTGTGGCTGGTGTGGTCGCGCCCAGGCAGTGGCGCTAACGTGCCGCTGGGCACTTTGATCGGCACGCACCAGTGGACCGGCTGGGCCGTGTGTGCCCTGGGCGCGCTGCAGGTGGCTGGCGCGATGGCACGCGGCAGCAAGGGCGGGCCCACCGACACCACGCTGCGCGGCGACCATTACGACATGACGCCTTGGCGGCGCGTGTTCGAACGCCTGCACAAGGGCCTGGGCTGGCTGGCGGTGCTGGCCAGCATGGGCGTGATGGCCACCGGCCTGGTGCTGGCCGACGCGCCGCGCTGGATGCCGCTGCTGCTGCTTATGTGGTGGCTGCTGCTGACGGCCGCCTTTGTGCACCTGCAGCGCAGCGGGCGCTGCGTCGACACCTACCAGGCCATCTGGGGCCCCAACCCCGCGCACCCCGGCAACCAGCGCCGGCCCATCGGCTGGGGCGTGCGGCGCCTGCGCTGAACGATCGAGGACCCCTTCCGATGTCTCACCTGGAACTGCGCCACCTCGTCAAACGTTTTGGCGAGATCACGGTTGTGCAGCAGCTGGACCTGGCCGTGGCGCAGGGCGAATTTGTCGTGCTGCTGGGTGAATCGGGCTGCGGCAAGAGCACCACCTTGCGCATGGTGGCGGGCCTGGAAGAGGTGACCGAAGGCCAGGTGCTGATAGGCGGCAAGGACGTGACGCAGGCGCACCCGATGGCGCGCGACATCGCGATGGTGTTCCAGAACTACGCGCTGTACCCGCACATGGACGTGGCGCAGAACATGTCGTTTGCGCTGCGCCTGGCCGGCCGCCCGAAGAGCGAGATCGACAACAAGGTGGCCATTGCAGCCAAGGTGCTGAACATCGAACACCTGCTGCAGCGCAAACCCAAGGATCTCTCGGGCGGCCAGCGCCAGCGCGTGGCCATCGGCCGCGCCATCGTGCGCGAGCCGCAGGTGTTCTTGTTCGACGAACCGCTGTCCAACCTGGACGCCAAGCTGCGCGGCCACATGCGGGCTGAATTGGCGCTGCTCCATGAACGGCTGGGCAAGACCACGTTGTACGTCACACACGACCAGGTAGAGGCGATGACGCTGGCCAACCGCATCGTCATCTTCGACAAGGGCCGCATCCAGCAGGTGGGCACGCCCAGCGAGGTGTTCAACCACCCGGCGAACCTGTTTGTCGCGGGTTTCATCGGCACGCCCACGATGAACTTCTTCAAGGCGCGGCTGGTGCAGGAAAACGGCCTGCACCTGCTGCGCGGTGAAGGCTTTGTGCTGCCCGCGCCGCCCTGGCTGCCCGCTGTGGGCCCCGCGCCCGAGCAAGCGCTGACCGTGGGCGTGCGGCCTCAGATGCTGCAGCCCGCTGCAAGCGCTGCGGCACTGACGATCAAGGTCGACGTGGTCGAGTACCTGGGTACCGAAAGCCAGGTCGTTGGCCATCTGCAGATCCCGCAGGGCCAGCGCGTCTGCGCCACCGTGCAGGGCGACGCCAAGGGCCTGCTGCACGAGACACTGGCGCTGGGCGTGAACGCGCAGACGCTGCACGTTTTTGATGCCGACACCGGGCACTCGTTGCGCACTTCACTTTCACGTTAGCCCTGGACTTTCTTTCACACACCCACAGGAGACAACCCCATGCAACGCAGAGACTTGATCAAGGGTGCTTCGCTCAGCGTATTCGGCGCCGGCCTGCCTTTCAGCGGCGCGCGCGCACAGAATCGCTACGCCAAATACGCCGGCCAGACCGTCACCATCAACATCCCGGCCCACCCGCACTACGACGCCATGGGCAAGATCCTGGCCGACTTCACCAAGGAAACCGGCATCAAGGTCGAGGTCGACAAGCTGGCCATTGGCCGCCTGAAGGAAAAGCAGCTGCTGGAAATGGCCAAGCCGCAGGGCGACTACGACCTGGCCTGCTACATCGTGATGTGGAAGGGCGAATACGTCGCCAAGAACCTGGTGCAGCCGCTGGAGCCGTTCTTCGCCAACGCCGCGCTGGCCGACCCCACCTACGACATGAAGGACATCGTGCCCATTTACCTGGAAAACCTGGGCCTGGTGGGCGGCCCCAAAGGCTATCTGGCTGGCCCCGGCGCCAGGCTCTACGGCATGCCCTACGGCGCCGAGACCTCGGTGCTGGGCTACCGGCGCGACATCTTTGCCAAGCACGACCTCAAGCCGCCGGAGAACTATGAGCAGTTCGCCAAGGCCCTGCGCGTGCTGAAAGACAAGGAAGGCATCGGCGCGCTGACCTCGCGCGGCCAGGCCGGCCACCAGTGCGTGCACGCCTGGCTGCTGCACCTGAATCCGCTGGGCGGCCGCGTTTTCGACGACCAGTGGCGCCCGGTCTTCAACGACGCCAAGGGCGTGGCGGCGCTGAAGTTCCTGCAGGAGGTGGTGGCCACCGGCCCGGCTGGCATTCCCGGCTTTGGCCAGGGCGAAGCGAACACTGCGTTCCTGCAAGGCCAGGCGGCGATGTACCTGGACTCCACGTCGCTGGCCGGCGTGATCAAGGACCCGTCGCGCAGCAAGGTGGTCGACAAGGTCAGCTGGGCGCTGCACCCGGCCGGCACGCGCCGTGCTTCGCAATCCGGTGGCCTGGGTCTGACGATCCCGAAGAATGCCAAGAACGCCGATGCCGCGTTCCTGCTGCTGCAATGGCTGACCAGCAAGGCGCAGGACAAGGCTGTCACCCGGCTGGGCGGTGCACCGATGCGCAATTCCACCTTTGCCGACGCCGACATCGTGCGCCAGTACCCCGAGTTCATCGTCTTCAAGGAGGCGCTGAAGTACAGCAACCCCGACTGGCGCCCGATCATCGCGGTGTGGGACAAGATCAACGTGCAGGCACTGGGCGTGGGCATCAGCGAGGCGTTGACTGGCAAGAAAACAGCCGAAGCGGCGCTGAACGACATGGTGCCGCAGGTGACCGCCATCATGCGTGAAGCGGGTTACAAGGTTTGACCTGCAGCACCTGAGCCCTGACGTGAAAACGCCGCGCTGGGTCCCGGCCCTGTACCTGGGCCCCGCCATCCTGGTGATGGCGGCGGCCTGCCTGTACCCGGTGCTGTCGGCCTTTCAGCTGGCCGGTTACGACTGGGCCATGGGCACGCCGTGGGGCAGCGCGCGCTGGGTGGGCCTGGACAACTTTGTCTCGGCCTTTGCCAACCCGCGGGTCTGGAGCAGCCTGCTCACGACGCTGTTGTTTGCTGCCGTGTGCGTGACTGCAGAAATGGTGCTGGGCATCGCACTGGCGCTGGCGCTGGAACACCCGGTGCGGGGCATGGCGTTCTTCCGCACGCTGTTCATCCTGCCGATGATGATCGCGCCCATCGCGGTCGGCCTGGCCTGGCGCTACATGTTCGACGCGCAGTTCGGCCTGATCAACGCGCTGCTCAAGGCCGTGGGCCTGAACGCGCAGATCTGGCTGGCCGACCCTCAGCTGGCCTTCATTGCCATCGTGGTGGCTGACATCTGGCAGTGGACGCCTTTTGTCTTCATCATGATGATCGCTGCGCTGGCCGGCATCGACGGCTCGGTGATCGAGGCCGCGCGCATCGACGGCGCACGCTGGTGGCAGCAGACCTTTCTGGTCAAACTGCCGATGGTGATGCACGTCATCGCCATCACCTTGATGATGCGTTTGATCGACGCGTTCCGCGTGCTGGAGGTGGTGTACGTGCTGACCTTCGGCGGCCCGGGTGACAGCACCGAGATTCTGGCGCTGCACATCTACAAGACGGCCTTTGTCGGGCAACAGCTGGGCGTGGCGGCGGCCATCAGCGTGCTGCTGCTGGTGGTGGTGGCGCTGCTGAGCTGGGGCGCGCTGCGGCTGTCCAATCCCATGAAGGGGGAGCCGCAGTGAAGCGCCCCTGGTGGCTGGTGGCCGGCCACTACAGCATGCTGCTGGTGCTGGCGTTTTTGTGCGTGGCGCCCATCGTGGTCATCTTTGCCACCAGCCTGCGCCAGCAGGTGAATATCTTCGGCGAGCCGCTGAACTTCATCTTCATGCCGACGCTGGAGAACTACCGCGCCGTGCTGCAGGAAGACAAGTTCGACCGCTACCTGGGCAACAGCCTGTTCGTGGGGATCGTCTCCACCGTCATCACGCTGGTGCTGGGCTGTATGGCCGCCTACGGCCTGGCGCGCTTTCGCTTCCCCGGCCGCCACGCGGTGGCCTACAGCACGCTGCTACTGCGCACGGTGCCGCTGGCGGTGCTGGCCATTCCGGTGTTCATGATCTGGAGCGAGTGGAAGTTGGTCAACAGCCTGTCGGGCCTGGTGCTGCTGTATGTTGCGGTGAACCTGCCGTTCACCATCTGGCTGCTTTACGGCTTTGTGCTGCAGGTGCCGGTGGAACTGGAAGAGGCCGCCGCCATCGACGGTTGCGGCCCGCTGCGCGTGTTCACGAAAGTGCTGCTGCCGCTGATGGCGCCGGGCCTGGCGGCGGCGGCGATCTTCACCTTCCGCATCGCCTGGAACGAGTTCATCCTGGCGCTGGTACTGACCGACCGCCAGACGCGCACGCTGCCCGTGGCCGCCAGCCTGTTCATCACCGACATGGGCGTCGACTGGGGCCGCGTGATGGCCATGGGCAGCTTGATTGCGATACCGCCGCTGATCTTCACCTTCATTGCCGCGCGGCAGATCATCACCGGGCTGACGGCGGGTGCTGTCAAAGGCTGACGGGGCGCCTCTGGCGGTGGCCTGGGGCCCCGACAACAGGTCCCGGCGAAGGGCCCCCTGCAAGGCCCCGTCGAACTCCGCACTCACACGCCCAGCAGGTCCACCTCGAACACGAGGGTGGCGTTAGGAGGGATCACGCCGCCGGCGCCGCGCGCGCCATAGCCCATCTCGGGAGGAATGGTCAGCACGCGGGTGCCGCCCACCAGCATGCCGGCCACACCTTCGTCCCAGCCGCGGATGACCTCGCCGCCGCCCAGCCCGAAGCTGAAAGGCTGGCCGCGATCCTTGCTGCTGTCGAACTTCTTGCCGCGGCTGTTGCTGGCCGTGGGGTCGTACAGCCAGCCGGTGTAGTGCACCTGCACCCGGTTGCCGGCCTTGGCTTCAGCGCCGGTACCGGCCGTGGTGTCTTCGTATTGAAGGCCCGAAGGCAGCGTGGTCGTCATCAGGTTTTCTCCGTTCAGGTTTTCCGAGCAGCCGCGATGATGCCAGCTTGGCGCCGGCATCACCGCGCGTCGGCACCCTCCGCAGCCTGCACGCCACCGTGGGGCGATGCGCATCGGTGCAGCTCAGCCCACCACGGCACCGCGCTGGCCAGCCAGTCTGCAGGGTTGTCGGCGCGCATCTGCGGCAGCCCCAGCACGGCGCCCGCTGCCTGCAACGCGGCCAGAGGCTGGCTCAGGTCCAGCGCCTGCGCACCGTTTTGCTTGCTCAGTTTGTGGCCGTCGGCAGCCAGCACCAGCGGCGTGTGCAGGTAGGCAGGCGTCGGCACGTCCAGCGCCCGCTGCAGCAGCAGCTGGCGTGCCGTGTTGTCGGCCAGATCCTGCCCGCGCACGACATGCGTCACGCCCTGCTCGGCGTCGTCCACCACCACGGCCAGCTGGTAGGCCCACAGGCCGTCGGCGCGCTTGAGCACGAAGTCACCCACCTCGGCGGCCACGTCCTGCTGCTGCCGGCCCAGGCGCCGGTCGTGCCACGTCACTTCGCCCGGCTCGACAAAAAACCTCACTGCGCGTGCGGCCCGGCCCTGCAGCCCGGCGCGGCAGGTGCCGGGGTAGACCAGTTCGCCGAAGCGTGGTTTGTGCTGACCCAGCGCCGCCTGGGCCGCCGCGATGTCGCTGCGCGAACAGGCGCAGGGGTAGGCCGGGCCCGTGCCCAGCAACTGCTGCAGCGCCTGTTCGTAGAGGGCACCCCGCCGCTGTTGCCACACCGGCGGCTCGTCAGGGTGCAGACCGCATGCGGCCAACTGGTGCAGGATGTGTTCGCCCATGCCCGGCGGGCATCGTGGCAGGTCCACGTCTTCGATGCGCACCAGCCAGCGGCCGCCCTGTGCACGCGCATCCAGCCAGCTGGCCAGAGCGGCCACCATCGAGCCGGCATGCAGCGGCCCGGTGGGTGAAGGCGCAAAGCGCCCGCAGGCGGTGTCCACGCGCTCAGGTGGGCGGGCTCAGAGCAGCAGGCCCGCGTGCCGGTGCAGCAGCGCATGGCGCGTGGTGGGGCTGTCCAGCTGGGCCAGCCACCAGCGCAGGGCCTTGCCCAGACCGAGCGCACTGCGCTCGGCCCGCCAGGCATAGAACAGGCGCGCCGTGGGCTGCCCGCGGGCGATGTCCTTCTGCACCAGATGGCCGGCTTCAATGTGAGCCCGGGCCATCGGCTGCGGCAGGAAACCGCAGCCCATGCCACGCAACAAGGCTTCGAGCTTGGCGCGCATGCTCGACACGGTCAGCACGTCCTGCCCCGGCAGCAGGTTCAGCGTCACCGGCGCCATGCGCTGTGCCGAGTCGGCAACGGCCACGGCGCGGTGGTGAACGATCTGCTCGTCCAGCAAGGGGCCGCTGACGCCTGCAAGCGGGTGATGCGGCGCCACGCAATAGGCAAACGCCAGCTCACCCAGCGGTTGCAGTTCAATGCCACCGGGATTGGGGAATTCACCCGACACGCCGATGGCCAGGTCCACCTGCCCATTGATCAGCGCCTCCCAGGTGCCGGCCAGTACCTCGGTGCGCAGGCGCAAGCGGGTGGCGGGGGCCTGGTCGGCGCCCGTGGCCGAGCCGCCGTCGCGCGGGTCGCGCACGTCGCAGAAAGCCTGCACCAGTTCGAACACCGTGGGCGTGCTGATGACGTCGTCCACGCTGATGGCCAGTTGCGTTTCCCAGCCGCTGGCCACGCGGCGCACGCGGTTGGCCACGGCGTCCATCTCCTGCAGCAGGCGGCGGCCTTCCTGCAGCAGTTCGGTGCCGGCCGAGGTCAGCTGCGCCTGGCGCGAGCTGCGGTCGAACAGCAGCACGTCCAGCGCTTCTTCGAGCTGGCGCACGCTGTAGGTCAGCGCTGAAGGCACCTTGCCCAGCTCTCGGGCGGCGGCGGCAAAGCTGCCGGTGCGCGCGATGGTGTCCATCATCACCAGCGCGTCGGGGGTCAGGGCGTGTCGGGGCATGACTTCATCTTATTTGAATGCGCACGACAACGCCTGGCACACCACCGGCTGTGCCGTCATGGCTCAATACGTGCCAGCCCAACACCAACGGAGCACGCACCATGATCACCCTGCGCAAGTCTGCCGACCGCGGCTATGCCGACCACGGCTGGCTGAAGAGCTTCCACAGCTTCTCCTTCGCCGACTACCTGGACCCGGCGCACATGGGCGTGGGCAATCTGCGCGTCATCAACGAAGACCGCATCGCGCCGGGCACCGGCTTTGGCACCCACGGCCACCGCGACATGGAGATCGTCAGCTACGTGCTCGACGGCGCGCTGGCGCACAAGGACAGCATGGGCAATGGTGCTGCGGGCGGCGTCGAGGCCGGCAAGGCGGCCGGCGTCATCCGCCCCGGTGACGTGCAACGCATGAGCGCCGGCACTGGCGTGCAGCACAGCGAGTTCAACCACGCCCCCGACGGCCAAACGCACTTCCTGCAGATCTGGATCATCCCCAGCCAGCGCGGCATTGCGCCCGGCTATGAGCAGAAGCATTTCGACGCCCGAGCCAAGCGCGGTCGGCTGGCACTGGTGGCGTCGCCCGACGGCCGCGAGGGCTCGGTCACCATCCACGCAGACGCCTTGTTGCGCGCCGGCTTGTTCAGCGGCGCCGAGCGGGCCGAACTCGACCTCGACCCACGACGCCTGACCTACGTGCACCTGGTGCGCGGGGCCCTGCGTGTGAATGACCAAACTCTGCGCAGCGGTGACGCCGTGACGCTGGCGCAGGAATCGAAGCTGGTGCTCGAAGGCGGTGAAGACGCCGAAGTGCTGGTGTTCGACCTGCACCCCTGAACCTCCCTGTTTTCAACCCACCCCAAGGACCACCATGAGCAAGATCGTCATCGTTTATCACAGCGGCTACGGCCACACCGCCAAGGTGGCGGCCGCCGTGGCCGAAGGCAGCGGCGGCACGCTGCTGGCCATCGACGCGGAAGGCAACCTGCCCACCATAGAAGGTGTCGGTGGCTGGGAACAGCTGGCTGCCGCCGACACCATCGTGATGGGCTCGCCCACCTACATGGGCGGCCCGAGCTGGCAGTTCAAGAAGTTTGCCGACGCGTCCAGCAAGGTGTGGTTCACGATGGGTTGGAAAGACAAGCTCGCGGCCGGCTTCACCAACAGCGCCACGCTCAACGGTGACAAGTTTTCGACCGTGCAGTACCTGTTCACGCTGAGCCAACAGCACGGCATGCTGTGGGTGGGCATGGGCATGCAGGCGCCCAACAGCAAGAAGGCCACGCGCGACGACATCAACAACGTGGGCGGCTACGCCGGGCTGATGACGGCCACGCCGTCCGATGCGTCGACCGATGAAATGGTGCCGGGCGACATCGCCACCGCCAAGGCCTTCGGCCAGCGC
>JANOZF010000210.1:0-30950 GCA_031429255.1 Rubrivivax sp. | reverse complement strand
CGGGCCGGCCGTTCGATGCTTCAGCCGCGCGCCTTGGACAGACCCGCGGCTTCGGCCTCGCGCATCTCCGCGGCCTCTTCGGCGCTTTGGGGCGCAGCGCTTCGAGCGGCAGGGCCGACCCGCCCCGATTCGGCGAAGGCCTGCGCCTTCTCGTCGTAGCGGCGAGCTGCAGCGATGTTGCCTTCGCCTTGCATAGCAGGTTCATGGGCGACCTGTTCCAGGTCGTCCGCGGCAGGGTGGTCACGCAAGCGAGCGTCCAGTTCATCGATCAGCATCGACCAGTCGCCGTCTTCACGCAGCTTGTCACGCAGGAAGGCGGCTTGCGATACCGACCAGATGGGTGCATCGAAAAGGCGCAGCTGCGGTGCCAGCGGCCGTTGCCGGGCGATGAACTGTGCAATGGCGGCATCGTCATCGGGCAGGCCGAGTTGCTGGAACAGGTCTTGCATCGTGTGGGTCGTGTTTTCCATGGTGTGCTCCTGGTCAGGGTTGGTCGGTTGCGCGTGCAATGGGAGATCGGACGAATGCGCTGCCGGTTCCGTTGGCGCGAGCCCACGCGCGCTGTCGACAGGCGGTGTGCCGCCGTAGAACCAGCGGCTCCAGTCGCCAGTGCGGGTCTGGTCGACGCTCATGGCACGGCAGGGTCAGGAATCGACCGCTGGTGCGGCCCCGGTCTCGGTGGCTGCTTCGGCAGATGGCTTGGTTGTCGCGGCCATCAGAAACCAACTGGCCAGAATGGCCTGCATGGGCGCACTGGACAGCTGCGAAACCACCCACCGGCTCAGGCGCATGGGCAGTGGCCGCAACGAACTCGTCACCAGCGGCCAGTGCCATTGCCGACTGGCCACCAGCGCTGCGCCCAGGCCAGCGGCCACTGCCATGGCACCCCAAGGGTGCTTTCGCATCAGAGGCACCACCTGAGCACGGTAGCTATCGACCAGCGCCTCGCCCACCGGGCGCAGCGGGTGCACGCGCCAGGTCTGCTCCACGGTGCGGACCAATACCGCGACCGCGGCCGAACGCCGAGCCCAACGCCGCAACGGACGCCACAAACGCTGCCAACCTGGGTGGTGGGCGGCGATGCTTTCGTCGGCTTTTTCAGGCGGCAGCAATTCCAAGCGCATCGCCGCACGCGAAGACTGCAGCCTCGCCAATGCCTGGGTCACGCGCAGCGCGGGTGACGGCTTCGCGGACTCGGCGGTCGCTCGCGTCAGCGGCACCGATGGGGCATGGCCGGCGTCTTGACCGTGCGTGGAGACCGTGGCCGTCATGGTTTCCCCGCGTCCTGCATCAGCTGCAGGTCGGCTTCGAATTGCAAGCGCAGTTCATGCCACGAAGAAGCCAGCGGCCTGCTGCGCAACTGGATGGCCAGCGCTGCTGAGGCGGCCAGCGGCAGCGCAGGCACCAGGGCCAACAGCCACGGTTGCGGCATGGCCGACACGGGAAACGCCCCGGCCAGCAGCAAGGCCATGCCTCCCGTGATCAGGCTCACCAGCAAGCACCCAGCCAGTGCCACGCCCAGCAGCAGTCGCCTTTGCAAAGACTGTGCCGTGTCCGCGGCCTGTGCGGCAGCCAGATCGGCATAACCGCCCAGATGCTCGGCCAACAGATGCGGCTTTGATGCAATCAATCGAATCAGCGGGTGAAACATGTCACTCTCTTCGATCGGCTGTGTGTGAACTGATGACGGTTGAGGTTGCAGTGGCCACACGCCCACCGGCCATTGCCGGCGGACGGTTTGGCCGCAAGCTCGCTCAGTTCGTCGTTGAAGAACGGCTGCGCGTCAGCACGCTGATCAGTGCCACCAGCCCGGCTCCGGCAGCAGCAGCGATGAGGATCGCCTTCACGGGCTCGTCCTTGATGTAGCCCACCGTGCGGTCGCCGGCGCGTTGCGCCTGTTCCTGAACGGTTGCCTTGGCCGACTTTGCGGCTTCGATGCCGCGGCGCGTCAGTTCATCGACCTGCTCTGCGGCGCGGCTCAGTGCGCCAGGGGCTTGATCGCGCGCGGCGTGTACCTTGTCCTGCAGCGTGTCGAGCGCGCCAATCGTGAAGCGTTGCGCACTGTCGATGGCCGAGTCGGCCTTGTCCGCGGCGCGGCGGGTGATGTCGTCAATGTCACGGGTGATCGAGGCGGCAGAGGTGGTGGTGTTCATGGGTGCTTCTTTCTAGGGGTGTAAAAAAAGGAGGGGCGCGGCGGCACTGCGCCGCCGCGCCCGCGTTCAAGACTTGCGCAACAGGTTCATCACGAATGCCGCGATCGCCAGGATCACGAACACGAAGAACAGAACCTTGGCGATGCCGACGGCTCCGGCGGCGATGCCACCGAAACCAAACAGCGCCGCGATCAGCGCGATGACAAAGAACACAACGGCGTAATGCAGCATGACGGTCTCCTGAAGTGGGCGGTGGGTTTACCGGAACTCAACGCAGCGTCAGCAGCTGCGTTGCCTCCAATGTAGGAGGCGGGCCGGGATGCGTCGGCCAGCAACAGCCGCGTGGCCCTGTGGGTGTTGCGGGCGTGCGGCTGTAGGCCCAGGCCTACAGCGTGGCCGGTGGCGGCTCGCTGTCGGGCGCAGCCTGCACGGACTGCAAAGGCACGCGCGCCATGATCAGCGTGCCCAGGCCGGGTGCAGACTGCACCGTGAGTTGCCCCTGTTCGGCCTGCACGCGGTAGCGCATGCCCACCAGGCCGTGGTGCCCGGCGCCGACGCGGGTGGGCTCGAAACCGACCCCGTCGTCGCGCACCGTGATGCACATGTGCAGGGGCTCCTCGACCAGCGTCACCCACACCGTGCGGGCCTGCGCGTACTTGGCGATATTCGTCAGCGCTTCCTGCACCAGGCGGAACGCCGTCAGTTCAGCCGCAGCAGTGACCGTCACCTCGTGCAGGTCGCTGTGCACCGGTGCGCCCAGGCGTTCAGCGTGCTCGGCGCACAGGATCTGCAGTGCCGGCAGCAGGCCCAGCGTACTGAGCGTGGAGGGGCGCAGGTCTTCGATGATGCGGCGCTTCAACGCGATGCCGCTGTTCAGCGTTTCGCCCAGGTGGGCGATGCGCGGCAGCATGTCGGGCACAGCCTGCAGCAGCAGCGGGCGCATGCGTGCCACATCGAGCTTGGCCGATGTCAGCAAGGCGCCCAGCTCGTCGTGCAGGTCGCGGGCCAGGCGCGACCGCTCGTCTTCGCGCGTGGTTTCCAGGTGTCGGGCCAGGTCGGTCAACTCCGCCGTACGGATCCGTACCTCGCCTTCCAGACGGTCGCGCTCGCCCTGGATCTCGCGCTGCCGCAGCGCGCGCTGTTCATCGCCAAGGCGACGTTGCCTCAGGTACAGGCCCAACACCAGCAGGCTGACCGCGGTCATGCCGGTGATGCCGATTCGGTTGAGCTCCAGCGTGTCGAACACGGAGCCCACAGCCACGCGCATGCGGGCATCTTCACGCGCCATCATCTCGAAGCTCAGCTCGCGAATGCTGTCCATGCGCTCGCGGCCAATGCCCGACTGGGTCAGGTCCAGCGCCGCCTGCCGGCGGCCGGCATCGTGCATCACCATCACCTCGTTCATCTCGCCGAGCTTGGTATTGATCTCGCTCTGCAATTGCTTCAACTGGCGCAGGCCCGCACCGTCTGCGAGCTGCTGGTATTGCGTTTCCAGCGTGGCGACGCTGGTGCGCAGCTGCCGGCTCGCGTCGCGGTAGGGCGTCAGGTAGTCGGGGCTCGATGTGAGCAGATAGCCACGATGGCCGGACTCGGCGTCGGCCATGCGGCGCAACAGCACCGCCAGTTCCAGACGCACCGTGGCCGTCAGGACAAGGCGGTTCATCTGCGTTTGCGCTTCGCGATAGCCGAGTTCGCTGATGCCCAGCGTCAGCAGGGCCACCAGCACCGCCAAGGGGAAGGCGAATGCGCTGTTGCGCAGCCGCTGCATGCCCAGGGCCAGCCGAGCGCGCACGGCGGTCTTCATGGCCGCAGGCGGGTTGTGCCGCAACGTGGGCGCTGCGGCGCCATCACGGCAGCGCCACCTTGCGCTGCGGCTGTTGCAGCGCCTGGCAGCCCGCTGCAGCGGCCTGGTCGGTCTGGCCGGCGTCCAGCAGTGGCAGCAGCGCGGCCAGGGGATTGAGCATGGCCAGCAACGCCGCCGGCACCACGCGCCGCAGCAGCGGTCCTTTCTCGAGCGTGACCGTCGGCGCGCCCAGCGTGCCACCAATGCGCAACGGGGTGCGCAACGTCAGCGGGCTGAAGTCCTTGGGCTGCACGTGGGCCACCAGATCCAGCCGCTCGTCAACCAGAGACAGCCCGCCGCCGAGCCAGAGCAGGGAGTCGCGCGTGTCCACCACCAGCACCTGGGGTGTGACACGGCCGTCGGTCACGCGCAAGTCGGCGGCTCCGCAATCGACGGTCAGCGCATCGTCGCCGCGCAGCAGCAGCCCCAGTCCCTGTGCCACGTCCAGCCCCGCCACCTCGACCAGCAGGTGCGACACCTTGCCCTGGGTCCACCGGGCCAGCACCCGGCCGTCGGCACTGGCCAGCCACTCCGCCGTGCTGCGGCCGCGGCCGGCCAGCATGGCACGCCCCGACAGCAGGCCGCTGGCATAGGGTGGCTGGCCCGGACGTTGCACCGCGCGCAGGGCTTGTTCGAGTCGCACGCCGCGCAGCTGCAGGTCGGCCGACCAGGTGGCCACCGGCGCGCGCCCGTCCAGTTGCATCTGGCCGCTGAGCCGGCCCTGCGCCAGGCGGGCATCCAGCCCTTGCACGCGAAACACACCGTCTTCGAGCAGCAGGTGCGCGCGCAGCGGCGCTGCGGCCTGCAGCAGCGGCGTACCGAAGTCCAGGCGCTGAATGTCGACCAGCACGTTGGCATCCATCGCCCGCAGCGATGGCAGATCGAAGCGCCGGTCGGGCAACACGCGGCCCGCCGGCGCAGTGCGGGCACCTGCTGCCTGCTCAGGGTCCTTCGCACCGAGTGCGGGGCCCAGGTCCTGCAACTGCAGCACCGCGCCATGCAGGCGACCGGCCAGCAGAGGCCGCGATTCGGGCGGGGTATCGAAACTGAATTCGCCCGCCAGGCGGCTGTGGCCGACCGTGGCCTCGTCCACCACCGTCAGCCAGCGGGTACCCTGCCGCGTCAGGCGGCCGCGCATCGCAAACCGCGGCGTGGCGGGCAGCGTCAAGCGCAGCGGTGCGCCCACATCGGCCATCGATGGGCCGCGCACGCGGTAGGCGCCGCTCAGGCCGCGCTGGCCCAGCAGGTCGCGCACCGATCCGTCGAAGTCGAGCAGGGCCCGTCCCACCTGCAGCTTCAGCTGCACCGGCACCGCGGGCGCCTGGTCGTCGCCACCCACCCAGGGCAGTGAAGAACCGGTGCGCAGGCTGGCCTGCAGCGGCAGCTGGCGCAGGCTGCCGCTGGCGCTGGCGCTCAGGCCCGCGTTTGCAGTGGCGGTGCCACCGTCGCCTTCCTGCAGGCCGAAGCGGGCATCCAGCGCCAGCTGCAGCGGAGCGTCGGCGACACGGGCCTGGCCCTGCTCGACGCTGAGTCGGCCAAAGTTGAAGAGTTTGCCGAGTGTTTGCTCTGCCCTCGGCGTTGGAGCGGCCTGGTTTTGCCAGTTGGCCAGACCCTTGTCGTTGCGCTGCAGGTCCAACTGCAAGGTCTTGGCCGAGACCACCCGCAAGTGCAGGGGCTCGCTGCGTCGCCAGCGCAGCAGGTCGGTCCAGTCCAGCTGCAGCAACACCGCGCGAGCGTCGACCAGCGCCCCGCCGGTGAAGCCGCGAGGTTGGTCGATGCGAAGATGCTCCAACTGCAGGTCCACGCGGCCCAGCAGCTGAAGCCGAAAGCCGCTGCCTGACGGGTTTGTGAGCGTTACCGTGCGCTCCAGGCGCTGGCTCAACCAACGCTCGGCTGGACGGGCGAGAAACGGCCAGCCGGCCGCTTCGCAGGCAGCCCCTGCAAGCGTCAACAGCAGGAGCAGCCCGACTGACGCCAGTGCAAGGCGCCGCCAGGCTGAGGGATTCTTGTCAGATTTCTGATTCATGGCTGCCACGGGCCTTTCGGCTCGCCAGAGTGTCCGCCCGCGGCAGCGGCGGGCGGACGGCTCATCCACTCAAACCTTGAACCACTTTTCGTCTGCGCGCGTCTGCCATTCGGCCAGTTGCTTCTCGGCTTCGTCCTTGGCGATGCCGTAACGTTCCTGCAGCTTGCCGGCCAGCTGTTCACGCTTGCCGCCGATGACGTCGAGGTCGTCGTCGGTGAGCTTGCCCCACTGCTGCTTCAGATTGCCCGTGAGCTGCTTCCAGTTGCCTTCGATGCGATCCCAGTTCATGTTGCATGTCCTTGATAAAAGTTGCGGGGAAGGCGGCCATGGCCACCGCGGGTGCTGGGCCGGCCCCGTCAATCGATGCCGTGGACCGATACACCCAGCACGTGAGTGCAGTCTAGGAATGCACCGCCGGCGAGGCCATCAGACAGTGGTGGCTGGCGCTGTAGGACGGCAGGAGCCGGCTGCGCACGTCGCGCATTACCACATGCGTTCGAATACCCCGAACAGCATTTCCTTGGCCCTTTGCAGCATGGGCCGCTCGGCCCAGTCTTGCGCCGTGACGGGCTGCGACGCGGCAACATCGCGCTTGAACATGGCCATCATCGTGTCGCCGAAGTCCTCGCCAAAGATCACGGCATTGACTTCGTCGTTGCCGACGAAGCTGCGCCAGTCCATGTTGCTGCTGCCCACGGTCGAGACCACGCCGTCGATGACGGCGGTCTTGGCGTGCAACACGGCATCCTGCAGCTCATGCAGCTTCACGCCGGCGTCCAGCAGCACCTGGTAGTGACGGCGCCCGGCATGCAGCACGGGCGTGAAGTCGCTCAGTGACGGCAGCACCAGCTGCACATCGACGCCGCGGCGTGCGGCGTCGGCCAGTGCGTCGATCATGTCCTGACCGGGCGCGAAGTAGGCCATCGTGAGGTAGATGCTGTGCTGCGCGGTGTCGATGGCCGACAGCAGCAGCGTGTAGACGCGGCTGCTCGGATCTTCCGGGCTGGACGGCACGATGCGCACGACGTGCGGCCCTGCGGTGCTGGCGGGCCGTGGCGTGGCGGGCAGTGCACCCTGGCAGCCCTGTTGGGCCCAGGTCTGTCGTACCAGATCGTCCAGCGCCGCGGCTGCCGGTCCGCGCAGCCGCACCTGGGTGTCGCGCCAGCCGGCCTTGCGCGGGTCAGCCTGGGCCTGGCGGCTGCGGCCGAAGGAGCCCGAGGTGTACACCGCGCTGATGTTGATGCCGCCGACGAACCCGATCTCGCGGTCGATGGTGAGGATCTTGCGATGGTCGCGGTGCGTGATGTCCTGGTAGCGCGTGCGCTGGGACGGGTTCAGCGGGTTGAAGGCGCAAGTGGCGATGCCCGCTGCGCGCAGCCCTTCGAAGTAGGACTCGGCCGTGCCGAAAGAACCCACCGCGTCGTACAGCATCAGCACGCGCACGCCCTGCGCCTGCTTGCGCACCAGCAGCGCTGCCAGCTGCTGCGCTATGGCGCTGTCGTCGATGATGTAGGTCTGCAGCAGCACCGTGTGGCGGGCCGCCTCGATGGCCTCGAACATGGCGCGAAAGGTGGCGGGGCCGTCCACCAGCAGCCGTGCTTCGTTGTGCACATGCAGGTCGACGTCTCCATGCAGCGCCATTACCGCCAGATGCCGGTTGAGCCGGCTGCCGCCGCCCTGGGCGCCCAGCCTGGCCAGCACCTGCTCGCGCTGGGTGGCACTCAGGCGGCCCTTCGATCCGTTGCCTTTCACCTGGGCCGCGACGGCCTGGGTGCTGGGCCGCGAAGCCGCTGCTGGCAGCGGCAGTTCGGCGCGTTGCAGGGCCACGCCGGTGCCGCAACCGGCCATGGCCAGCCACAGCGGGATGGTGAGCGCCAGACGGCGGAAACTCGGCGACATGCGGCTGTCCCGGCCGCGCTGCGTCAACGCCTGCCGGAATGCGGCGGCGCGTCGCTGAGCCCTTCAGCACAGAAGCATGATCCTTGCAGATAGGGCAAGGCCGATTCGTAACCCCACGAATCTTCACCGTCGTCGGCATGCGCAGCCTGCTGCGACAGATGCGGGTGCGGCGCTTGGGCAGGCGTGTGCTCGGGCGGTGGCGTCATGATGGGGCTCCTGTGCGCTTGCGTTGGACTCAGTGAATCACTTCTCGAGCAGATCGGCCATTTCGTCGGCATGCTCTTCTTCGTCGGCCAGGATGTCTTCCAGCATCCGGCGGGTCGTCGGGTCCTTGTCGCCGATCAGCGCAATCATCTGCCGGTAGGCTTCCACCGCCACACGTTCGGCCAGCAGATTGGCGCGCACCATGGCCTTCAGGTCGGTCGAGGCGTCATAGTCGGCATGGCTGCGCTCGAGCAGAGTCTGGGGTGAAAAGTCAGGCTCGCCACCCAGTTGCACGATGCGTTCCGCGATGCGGTCGCCGTGGCCGGCTTCGGCCAGCGCATGGACCATGAATTCGTCGGCAACGGCCGGCGCGGACAGGCCCTTGGCCGTGAAGTGGTGGCGCTTGTAGCGCAGCACACAGACCAGTTCGGTGGCCAGCGAGTCATTCAGCAGCTTGACGATGGCGTCGCGCCAAGGACCGTAACTGGGCGTCACGGCGCCGTCGTCGAGATTGCGCTTGGCAGCCTGCAGCGCCGAATCGTCCAGCTCCAGCGTGGGGCTGTCGACCGGACGAAGGTTGGCTGCGGCGGGGGATGTCATGCTCATGTCTACTCCTGAGGGTTGCGGGCGACGCCGGCCCTGGTGTTGACGGTTGATGTGGCGCTTGACCCGACTCTAGGTGGCGGCCAGCGTGCCGGGCGTCGGCGCTGGGCACGTCCCGTTGTAGGACGGCGCCTCCTCAGCGGGGGTGGCCGGTGGCGTCGCGGCCAGCACCAGCGCCATCGCTTCGTCGGCCAGCGTGCGCAGCAACTGCAGTTCGCTGTCGTCCAGCGTGCGCGGCATCGGGTCCATCAGGCACAAGGTGCCGATCGCCGGCCCGTCTGCACTGCGCAGCGGCACGCCCGCGTAGAAGCGGATCTCGACGCCCGGAATCAAAGGCTGTCCGTTCAGTCGGGCATCACGCGCCGTGTCGGGCACCACCAGCGCGGCGCCGCCCAGCACCACCTGTTCACACAGGCTGCGCGAGCGCGCGGTTTCGCGCAGCGCGTCGGGTGCATGGGCGTCCAGCCCCGCCGCGCCTTGCCAGAGCTGGGTCTTTTCGTCCAGCAGCGTGACCATCGCCAAAGGGGTGTCGAAGACGTCGGCGGCGCGCTGCGCGATGCGGTCCAGCGGCCCGCGCAGGCTGGCGTGGAGGGCGCCGCTGGCGTGCAGCGCCTTCACGCGCTGGGTTTCTTCGCTGGCCACCGTGCCGCCGTCCTGCGCTGCGGCGGCAGCACCACCTGGCATCAGAGCGCGCACGCGCTGGGTCGCCTCGGCCACCGTCTGCGCCAGCGCGTCCACGCCCAGTGTCTCGAGCGTTGGCGCGTCGGCGCTGCCGGCGGCGGCATTCCATAGCGCCAGCACGATCTTCAGCCCGGGCTGGCGGCGCTTGAGCCGGCGTGTGATGAATCGCACCTGTGCCTGCGGCGCGCTGCTGAAGGTGGACAGGCACACCACCTGCACGCCTTTCAGGTCGAGCAGCTGGATCTGATCGGCGTTGACCGAGGTCACCGGTCGCACGCTGCTCGCCACGCCGACGCTTTGCAGTGCGTGCTGCAGCATGTCGGCGGCCAGGCTGTCGATCTCCCAGCGTGTGCCTATGCACACCACTGGCACCTCGGCCGCGTCCTGCATGGTGGCCGGGTGGTCGTCGCGCAGGTTGGCCAGCAAGGCCGTCATGCCGCTGCCCAGCCGGTGGCGGTGCTCGGCGCGCGATGCGCGCGTGGTGTCGTTCGCTGCCAGTGCCAGTGCGGGCACGCCGGTGAGGCTGTAGAAATCCAGCAGCGAGGCGGCGGCGATCTGCTCTTCGGCGAATTCGATCGCCTCTTCAACGTTGCCGGCCACCAGGCGCTGATACAGCCGCGTGGGCGGGTCGAAGACGGGTGCGCTGCCCAGCAGCAGGTCCAGCCAGGCCAGTTGCGGCACGTGGCGGCCCATGGAAACCAGGCAGACCGTGATGGGCGTGGCCAGGATCAACCCCACCGGGCCCCACAGCGTGGTCCAGAACATGGCCGCGACGATGATCGACACCGACGACAGGCCGGTGCTGGCACCATACAGCCAGGGCTCGATGATGTTGTTGCTGATCAGCTCCAGCGTCAGCACCAGCGCCAGCGTCCAGATCAGCATCTGCCAGCCGGGGTCGACCGCGAAGGCCAGCAGCAGCGGAAACGCGGCCGCGATCACCGGCCCGGCATAAGGCACGAAACGCAACAGCGACGCCAGCACGCCCCACAACAAGGCGCCGGGCACGCCGATCAGCCACAGCCCCAGCGCCATCGGTACGCCGTAGCTGAAATTGATCAGCAACTGCATCGTCAGGTAGCGCGACACCCGTTCGGCCGCCTCGCCCAGCGCATCGGTGCTGCGGTGCAGGTCGGCACCGACCAGGCGCAACAAGCGGTCGCGCAGGTCCCCCCGTTCGAGCAGCACGAAGATCAGAAACACCAGCACCAGGGCGGCGGTCGTCAGCGGGCCCAGCACCGGTGCGGTGAAGTCCTGGATCGTGTCAAGCGCACTGCGTGGCGTGGGCTCCAGCACCACGCGCGAAGGCGGCGCTGGCCGGCTGCCGCTGCGCTGGTCCATTTCCTTTCGGGCGGCGTCGATCTCGCTGCCCACGACACCCAGCACGCGCGAGGCGTCGTCGAGCACGCCGCGCCCGCTCAGCGAATGCCGCAGCGTGCGCAGCTTCTTCTGAATCGTGTTCTGGTAGGTGGGCAGGTCGTGGCCGAGTTGCACCACCTGGCGGCCGACGAAGAGCGACGAGGCACCGAGCACGCCCACGGTGGTCACCATCACCAGCAGCACCGCCAGCGCGCGCGGCGTGCCCCAGCGGCGCAGCAATGTCACCACCGGGTCGAGCACGAAGGCCAGCAGTGCCGCTAGGGCCAGTGGCACGAAGATGGCCTGCCCCAGGTACAGCGCAGCCACCACCACCACGACCACCAGCAACGCCGAGCTGTTCCACGGCGGCGGCTCGACCGGCGCCGGGCCGGCCGCCGTCAAGGGCAGCCCCGCTCCAGCTGCCGCGCTGGTTATGACCGGGGTCGAAACGGGTTCGGGCGTGGACATGGTGCGGATGCTGGACGGCGGCGCCGCGTGGCCTGAGCGGGGGTGGGGACGACTGGTACGGGGCTTGTGCAGCACGCCGATAGAGACCTGCTGCGATTGGAAACGCCCCCTGCTGCCTGCGGCCATCGGTGCAGCGCGCGACCGCCTGTAGGACGCCGCCGCGCGGTGGCGGCGACGCCACCAGCGACCGCCGTGCCTGGTATCAGTCCACGGGCGGCAGCCGTCGCGCCAGACCGTGCAGCAACTCGCTCAGCGAGTTGGGGTCGACCGGTTTGACGATGTGGTGATCAAAGCCCGCCTCGCGCGTGCGCTGGCGATCGGCATCGTGGCCCCAGCCGGTCTGGGCAATCAGCGTCATCCGCGCGCCCCAGGCGTGCGCGCGGATGCGCTGCGCCAGCTCGTAGCCGCTCATGCGCGGCATGCCCAGGTCCAGCAGCGCCACATCGGGTTGGAACTCCGCCGCCAGCGCCAGCGCCTGTTCGCCGTCGTAGGCGACCTTGACCTCGTAGCCTTCCATGCCCAACAGCAGCTGCAGCGAGTCGGCAATGTCGGCCGAATCGTCGGCCACCAGGATGCGCAGCGCAGGCCCGGCGGCCGGCGGCTCTGCGCTCGGCGTTGCGGGGCTGGCGACGGCGGGGCGTGCAGACGCATGGGCCAACGGCAGGTGCACCGTGAAGGCGCTGCCCAGCCCCGGCCCCTGGCTGCTGGCCTGCACGCGCCCGCCGTGCAGTTCCACCAGGCCTTTGACCAGCGACAGGCCGATGCCCAGGCCGTCCTGCGTGCTGACCAGCGACGACGCGCCGCGGCTGAACATCTCGAACACATTCACCAGCTGTTCGCGCGTGATGCCCGCCCCGTTGTCACGCACCGCCACCTGCAGCTCGCCGGCCAGCGGCCGCACCGACAGTTCGATGCGGCCGCCGTCGGGCGTGTATTTGGCGGCGTTGATGAGCAAATTGGAGAAGATCTGCGCCAGCCGCGTCAGGTCGCCTTCGACGGCGCAGGGCTGCTCGGGCAGCAGCACGTTCAAGGCGTGGCCGCGTTCCGTGATCAGCGGTTGCGCGATCTCGATTGCCTGCTCGATGAAATGGCTCGCGTCCAGCACCTCGCGACGCAGCACCAGTCGGCCTTGCGTGATGCGCGAGACGTCCAGCAGGTCTTCCAGCAGGTGCGCCATCTGTGCCACCTGGCGATCGATGATGTCGCGGCACCAGGCCAGCTCCGGGTCGGGCGGACCTTTCTGGCGCAGCACCTTCACCGCATTGCGTATCGGTGCCAGCGGGTTGCGCAACTCGTGCGCCAGCGTGGCGATGAACGCGTCCTTCTTGCGGTCGGCATCGCGCAGGGATTGCTCGGCCGCCTTGCTCGCCTCGATGTCCGAGGCCACGCCGATGAGTTCGACCACCTGCCCGGCGGCGTCGCGCTTGAACACCGCTTCACGGCTGCGGAACCAGCGCCAACCGCCGTCATGATGGCGCAGCCGGTACTCGGTCTCGTGCGTCTGGCCGTCGGCCAGCTGGGTCAGCAGCGGCAGTTGCGCCGCAACGTGTTCCAGGTCGTCGGGGTGGATGTTCTGCAGCCGGAAGTCCGGGCCCCACTGGCCGGCGGTGTGCGGTGGATAGCCCAGCGCCGCACCCGCCTGGTCGTTGACCCAGACATGATGCTGTGCCGTGAGGTCGAACACGTAGAGGATGCTGGGCACGACCTCGGTCAGGTGCTCGATGAAGCGGCGCTCCTGCTCCAAGGCGTCCAAAGCCGCCTTGCGCGCCGAGATGTCCTCGATGGCGCCGATGAAATGCAGCGGCGCACCGCTGGCGCTGCGCAGCAGCGACACCGTGGCGCTGACCCACACCACCGAGCCGTCCTTGTGGATGTAGCGCTTCTCGCGCGCCGAGGTTTCGATCTCGCCCAGGCGCAGGCGGCCCCACAACTCGTGGTCGACCGCCACGTCCTGTGGGTGCGTGATGTCGGCCACCGTCATGCTCGCCAGCTCGCGCTCGCTGTAGCCGGTGATCTGGCACATCCTGTGGTTGACGCGCAGGAAACGGCCGTCGAGCGCGACATGGGTCATGCCGACGGCGGCGTTTTCGAAGATGCTGCGAAAGCGCTGTTCACTGGCCCTCACGGCTTCATCGGCTGCCTTCTCGGCGCTGATGTCCAGCGCGGCGATCATCGCGGCCACGGGCCGCCGCGCCGCACCTTCGCCATGGCCGAAGAAGACCTGCTTGCGCACGCGCAGCCAGCGCACCTCGCCGCCGGGACACAGCACACGCATTTCCATCGCGAACCAGCCGCTGCCGGCAGGGTCGAGCGTGGCCTCGATCTCGCGCAGCACCCCGTCGCGGTCTTCGGGGTGAAAGGCCGCGTGCAAGCGCTCGCGCGGCACCGTCATGGCGCTGTCGCCCAGGCCGAACAGCAGCGCGGCTTCGGCCGACAGCCGGATCTCGCCGCGCGCGTAGTCGATGTCCGCCAGCGCCAGGCCTGCCACCCGCACGCCCAGTGCCAGCCGGGCCTGGCTTTCCAGCAGCGCTGCTTCCGACCGGCGCCGCTCGGTGATGTCCTCCCAGACCGACAGCATGCGCGTGGCGCCTCGGATCTTGACCATGCGCACGGTGACCTGCACGTCGCGCTCTTCGCCGCCTTTCGTGACGTGGCGCGAGTCGTAGGCGGCGCCGCCGTGTTGCACGATCTGTTCGCGCTGCTGCAGCGAGAAGCCGTGGTGGCTGCGCGCCACGATGTCCAGCACGCGGCGGCCGATGAATTCCTCGCGGGTGAATCCGTAGGCTCGCGCCGCCTCGTCGTTGCAGGCCGCGATGGTGTTTGTGTCGGGGTCGATCAGCACCACACCCGAGGGCGCCAACTCGAAGATGGTGCGGAACTGTTCTTCGCTCTCGCGCAGCTCGGCCTGGGCGCACGTCTGCTCGGTGGTGTCGCGCACGATCACCGAAACCCCCGTCAGCTCGTCCGGCGGCTCGACGTGTGGCGACAGCGTGATCGACACGTGCAGGCGAACGCCGTCGGGGCGCGTGCAGACGGTGTCGCGCTTGACAGCCTGACCGGCGCGCAATTGGGCCAGCACCGCGGCAAACGCCACCGTGTTGTCTTCGGGCACGATCACTTCCGACACGTGGCGGCCGATGGCCTGAGCCGCCGGGTGGCCGAACAGCCGCTCGGCGGCGGCATTCCAGCTCTGCACCAAGCCGCCCGGGCCGATGCTCAGGATGGCCTCGGCAGAGGCTTCGACAATGGCCTTGAACTGCTCCGCACGGCGGCGCGCCTGCACCAGCTCGTTCTCGAATTGCCGCCGGTCGGTGGCGTCGAAGAACGTGAAACGCAGGTGCTGGGGTTTCCCCGCCGGGCCGCGCACCTCGGCGCAGTGCAGCACCGCCGGCAGGGGCTCCCTGCCCGGGCGCTGCAGGTCGCACGCAACGCCCCGCACCGCCCCCTGCAGCCGAAGCATCGGGTGGATGTGTGTTTCAAAGAACACGCGGCCCGGCACCGTCATCAGGTCCTGCACGCGCAGGCCGGCCAGCAGTTGCTCCCGCTCGTAGCCGGTCAGTGTCAGGAAGGTCTCGTTGACACGCGTGATGGTGCCGTCGGCCAGCGCGGAGACATAGCCGCAAGGCGCCTGTTCGTACAGGTCCTCGGCACTGTCGCCGGGCTCGGTCGTGGTCACGGTGCGGGGTGGGCCGCGAAGCGAGCCAGGTAGGACTGGATGGCCGCCACGGTTTCGTGCGGCGCACTCATGTGCGGGCAGTGGCCGATCGCGTCCAGCACGTGCAACTGGCTGCCAGCCACCTGCTGATGGATGTATTCGCCCACGACCATCGGCGCGATCGCGTCGTCGCGGCACTGCAGGATGAGCGTGGGCGTTCGCAGCAGCGGCAGATCGGCCCGGTTGTCCGACAGGTAGGTAACGCGCGCGAAATCGCGTGCGATGGCCGGGTCGGCGCGGCAGAAACTGCCGGCCAGTTCCTGTTCCAGCACGGGCGGCGATTGCGGGCCCATGATCACAGGGGCCATCGCCATCGCCCAGCCTTGCTGGTTGGTCTCGAGCAAGTCCAGCAGCTGGTCGATGTCCTGCCGGTTGAAGCCACCGATGTAGGCACCGTCGTTCACGTAACGCGGCGACGGCCCGACCAGCACGAGGTGGCTGAAGCGCGACGGCTCTCTCACGGCCGCCAGCACGCCGATCATGGCGCTGACCGAATGGCCGACGTAGATGGCGTCCTTCAACGCCAGTTCGTCGCAGATCTCCAGCACGTCGGTGGCGTAGCCGGCCAGGGTGCGGTATTTGCGGCGGTCGTAAGCGGCGGCATCGGAGAGGCCCGCGCCGACGTGGTCGAAGACCACCAGCCGGTGGCTGTCGGCGAATGCAGGTGTGACCCAGCGCCACATCTGTTGGTCGCAGCCGAAGCCGTGCGCAAACAGCATCGGAACGCCGCTGCTGCTGCCACTGACGTTCACGTGGTTTCTGAGCAGTGCGGACATCGGTCTCCTCCCTGTTTCGGTCTGCGGCGCGCCACCGGGCGCCGCCTTCCAAGCGGTGCCTGACATCGAGCTGTTCAGCGGGGTCAGGACCCTGGCAGCACCCCTTCAGTCGTCGAAGCATCATAAGCGGTGGCCCGGGCGCTGCACGGCGCGGCGCCATCAGCCTGCAGCGGGTTGGACCATACTGGGCTGACCCGTTGCCCGGACCAGGAACCCATGACCGACAAGCGCAAGCACATCGCCATCGTTGGCGGCAATTTCGCAGGCCTCACGGCGGCGATCAAGCTGTCGCGGCGCCATGCGGTGACGGTCATCGACCCGACATCGCACTTTGAATGGATGCCCAACATCCACGAGATGCTGTCCAGCGTGAAGACGCCGCAGAGCCTGCGGCTGGACCGCGCCGCCATCGTCAAGGAGGCGGGCCACCGTTTCCTGCGCGACCGCGTCACCGCGTTGCAGCCGGCACGGCGCCGGCTGGTCACGGCCGGCGGGCATGAGCTGGCCTTCGATGCCTGCATCGTGGCCGTGGGCGCGCTGTGGAACACGCACCATGTGCCGGGCGTGGCTCGCCATGCGCTGCCTTTTCGCAGCGTGGCCGATGCGCTGGCCATCGAGCACCGGCTGCAGGCCCTGGTGCAGCAGAAGCGGCCGTTGCGCATCGTCATCGCCGGCGGCGGCATCTCGGGCGTCGAGGCGTTGGGCGAGATCCTGCGCCGCCACCGCACCGATGCTGGCTTGACGGTCGATGTCGTCGAGGCCGGCAACCGCCTGTTGCCCGGCTTGGCTCCCGCTCTGGATGCCGACCTGCGGCGGCTGTGCGAGCCTTGTGCCGTGACCTTCCACACCGGTGCCACGATCGCCAGCGTGACGGCGCAGGGCGTGCACCTGGGCGACGGCACGCGGCTGCGCTCGGCGTTGACGCTGTGGACTGCCGGGCTGGCGCCGCCGCCGCTGTTGCTCGAGTCGGGCCTGGCGCCGCCGCCGCAGCTCTGGGCCGACGTGCACCAGACACTGCAAAGCCGCCATGCCGACTGCATCTTCGTCGTGGGTGATGCGGCGGCGCTGCCGCATCCGGTGGGCAAGCAGGCGTTCAACGCCATCGACATGGGCGCCCACGCGGCGGCCAACGTGGCGCGCTTGCTGGACGGGCGCCCGCTCAAGCCCTTCAAGCCCGCCGCCAAACCCTTGTTGATCGCCTTTGGCGACCTGCAGACCTACCTGGTGGCCGGCCGCATCGTCGTCGCCAGCAAGGTGCTGGCGGGCGCCAAGGAAGGTGTCTACCAGCTGTTCATGTCGCAGATGGAGCCGGGAGGTGTGTTGACGGCGCTGCCGGCCGCCACCGGCCGCCTGTGGCAAAGCTGGCGGCAGCTGGCGCTGCCGGAACTGCTGTCACTGGCCGAATTCAGGAAGCTGCCCGACCTCAGGGCCGTCAGGCTGCTGTAGGCGGCACGCCAGCACCTGGCTGCGGCGCTTCAGCTTCAGGCGCCCTGGCCGGGAGCGGGGCCGATTTCGCGCATCGACCCCAGGGTGTGGTCGAAGCTGTATATTCATACAGTCCAATCGAATGCCGCACCCCGACTGTTGCTCATGGAACTGCCCGTCAAGCTGGCCATCCTGGCCGATGCCGCCAAATACGATGCCTCGTGTGCTTCCAGCGGGGCCCGCGGCCGCAACTCCGTCGGTGGTCGGGGCATCGGGTCGACCGAAGGCTCGGGCATCTGCCACAGCTACACGCCTGATGGCCGCTGCGTATCGCTGCTGAAGATCCTGCTCACCAATTTCTGCACCTATGACTGCCTGTACTGCGTCAACCGTGTGTCCAGCAATGTGCCGCGGGCCCGTTTCTCGGTGGACGAGGTGGTGCAGCTGACGCTGGACTTCTACCGGCGCAACTGCATCGAGGGGCTGTTTCTCAGCTCGGGGATCATCCAGAGCCCCGACTACACCATGGAGCAGGTGGTTGAAGTGGCCCGGGTGCTGCGCGAGGACCATGACTTCCGCGGCTATATCCACCTGAAGACCATTCCCGATGCCAGCCTCGAGCTGCTGGCGCGGGCCGGCCGCTTTGCCGACCGCCTGAGCATCAACGTCGAGTTGCCGACGGTGCAGGCGCTGCAGGCCCTGGCGCCCCAGAAGGACAGTGCCGCGATCCGCCGCTCGATGGCGCGCTTGCGGCTGCACATCGACGAGGCCAAGGAGGCTGCCGCACCGCGCGTTGCGCGCTCTGCGCCGGCGGTTGCGCCACGGCCGGCTGCGCCGCCGCCGTTCGCGCCAGCCGGCCAGAGCACGCAGGTGATCGTCGGCGCCGATGACACCGACGACCGCGCCATCCTGGCCACCAGCGCCACGCTGTACGCGGCGTACCGGCTGCGGCGGGTCTACTACTCGGCGTTCAGTCCGATCCCCGACGCGCCACGCGCGCTGCCGCTGCAGCCCGCGCCTCTGGTGCGCGAGCACCGGCTTTACCAGGCCGACTGGTTGCTGCGCTTCTACGGATTCGAGGCCGACGAAATCGTCGCCGGCAGCGACGGGATGCTGTCGCTCACGGTCGATCCCAAGCTCGCCTGGGCGCTGGCCCACCCCGAGCGCTTTCCGGTCGACCTCAACCGCGCCCCGCGCGAGATGTTGCTGCGGGTGCCGGGCCTGGGCACGAAGACCGTTGACAGACTGGTGCAGACGCGTCGTATCCGCACCCTGCGCAGCGATGATCTGCGCCAGCTGCGGGTGCCGCTCCAGAAGGTCTTGCCCTTTGTCGCGCTACCAGGCCACCGGCCGGACGCCATGCTGCGCCAGCGGTCGGCCGCTGCGGCGGCTCTTGCCGAGCCGGCTGCGGTACAGGCGACGCTGTTCTGACCGTGGTGGCGCCAACCGCGGGTTCACGTAGCGACGACTCTGTGGGCGCGGTGCTCGATGGCCCCATCGACAGCGCCGGTTTCCGTCGCCATGCGCGGGCGCTGCTCGCGGCCGGCGTTTCGCCGCAGCAGGCGCGCTGGACGGTGCTGGACGCCAGAGCGCCCGGATTGTTCGATGCCGTCGAGGAGGAGGGCGGCCACGCGCCTGACGCGTCGTCCGGGGCTGCGCCCCTCGCTCCCCTTGCGCCCCTCTCTCCCGTTGCGCCCCTTGCGCCCCGTGTGCCCACGTCTTACGCCACGCTGGCCGACACCGTGATCCTGCACCGCGACCCAGGCCGGCACGCGCTGCTGTACCAGCTGCTGTGGCGTTTGCAGCACGAGCCCGGCTACTGGCAGGACACGCTGGACGCCGATCGGGTGCGCGCCGAAAACATGGCCCGTGCCGTCCGGCGCGACCAGCACAAGATGAAGGCCTTTGTGCGCTTCCGCCCCATCGACCGTGGCGATGGTCAGCCGCCGCTGCACGTGGCCTGGTTCGAGCCCGAGCACCACATCGTCGAGTCGATGGCGCCGTTCTTCGCGCGACGCTTCACGCAGATGTGCTGGACGGTGCTGACGCCGCTGCGCAGCGTGTCGTGGGACGGCCGGCAACTGGCCTATGGGCCGGCTGCCTCGCGCCACGAGGCGCCGTCCGCGGATGCCGGTGAGGCCCTGTGGCTGACCTATTACAGCCACATCTTCAACCCCGCGCGCCTGAAGGTCGCGATGATGCGCAAGGAGATGCCGCGTCGCTACTGGAAGAACCTGCCCGAGGCGGTGCTGATCACGCCGCTCGTCGAAGGCGCCCGCGAGCGCAGCGGCCGCATGCTGGCTGCCGAACCGACCGAACCCCCCCGGTACGCAGCGGCTGCATCTGCGGCAGCAGCAGCAACAGCAGCAGCCGCCGCCGCCGCCTCCGAAGTCGCTGAGAGCGCCGATGGAGCCCCGGCAAGCCCCGGATCAGGCCTGCCTGCCGTCCACCCCGCCCTTTTTGATGCGGCCGCCGCGCCGCCCGCGGTGGCGCTGGCTGCGACGCGTGATGCCGCCGCGCGGTGCCAGCGCTGTCCGCTGCACCAGCGCGCGACGCAAATGGTCTTTGGTGAGGGGCCAGTGCGGGCGCGGTGGATGTTCGTTGGCGAGCAGCCAGGAGATCAAGAAGACATTCACGGCAGGCCATTCGTCGGCCCGGCCGGCCGGTTGCTCGACCAGGCGCTGGCGCAACTCGGCATCGCGCGCGACGAGGTGTACATCACCAATGCCGTCAAGCACTTCAAGTTCGAGATGCGGGGGCGGCGCCGCATCCACAAGTCGCCAGCCCAGCAGGAGGCGGCTGCCTGCATCGACTGGCTGGAGCGTGAGGTCGATTTGGTGGCGCCGCAGGTCATCGTGGCGCTGGGTGCCACCGCAGCGCGGGCGCTGCTGGGGCATCCAGTGGCGGTGTCGCATGAACGCGGCCAGTGGCGGCTCCGCCACGATGGGCGGCCCGTGCTGCTCACGCTGCACCCCGCAGCCCTGCTGCGGATGGCGCGCGACGAACAAGACGCTGCCGTGCAGCGATGGATCGCCGATCTGGCCCTGGCCTTGCGGCCGCTCGACGATCACCCGCGGTGACAACTTCGCTGCTGCAGACAGCGCCCAGGCCGGTCTTGGGTGGGGTCGCCTGAACCACCGGCCCAGCCACGCGGCCACCCTTTGCGTTCCGTTTTGCGTGACCACGATAATCCGGCGCAACGGGGCGGGTTCCCGTGGGGAGTGATGCATGGACACAGCGACTGCCGAGTTGTCGCCGAACGGCGACGTGCTGCTGAAGACGGGCGTTCCCGGGCTTGACGACGTGTTGGCGGGCGGGCTGACCGCGCGCCGCCTGTATCTGCTGGAAGGCGCGCCGGGCGCAGGCAAGACGACGGTCGCGGTGCAGTTCCTGCTGGGAGGAGCCATGCTCGGCGAGCGGGTGCTCTACATCACGCTGTCGGAGACCGGCGTCGAGTTGATGGGTGTCGCGCGATCCCACGGCTGGGACCTGAGCGGCATCGACATCCACGAGATGCTGCCCAGCGAGAACGTGCTGGCGCCCGACGAGCAGTACACGATGTTCCACCCGTCTGAACTGGAACTGACGCACACGACGCTGAAGATTCTGGAAGAAGTTGAGCGTATCAAGCCCAAGCGCGTGGTGTTCGATTCGCTGTCAGAGCTGAGGCTGCTCGCCGGCACGTCGCTGCGCTACCGGCGCCAGATCCTGGCGCTGAAGCAGTTCTTCGCGGGGCGCGAGTGCACCGTGCTGCTGCTCGACGACATGACTGCGGTCGAACACGACCTGCAGGTGCAGAGCATTGCGCATGCCGTCATACGCCTGGAGCAGATTCACTCCGCCTACGGCGCTACCCGGCGGCGGCTGATCGTCAGCAAGTACCGTGGACAGGCCTTCCGCGATGGCTACCACGACTACAAGATCGTGCGCGGAGGTCTGCAGGTCTTTCCGCGGCTGGTTGCCGCCGAGCACGCGCCGGCGGTGGTGCAGACCCGGATGGCCACCCGGCTGCCGCTGCTCGACAAGCTGCTGGGTGGCGGCATCGAGCGCGGCACGAGCACCTTGATCATTGGCGCACCCGGCACCGGCAAGTCGACGCTGGCGGCCCTGTTCGCGCTGTCGGCGGCCGAGCGCGGCGACCACGCCGCGATGTTCATCTTCGACGAGAGCCAGTCGACACTGCGCACTCGCTGCGAGGGCATGGGGATGGCCCTGGGGTCGCATATCGACGCCGGGCGCATCACGATCCGCCAGATCGACCCGGCCGAGATGTCGCCGGGCGAATTCGTGCACGGCATCCGCGAGTCCGTGAGCCAGCGGCAGGCGAAGGTCGTCGTCATCGACAGCCTCAACGGCTATCTGAATGCGATGCCCGACGAGCGCTTCCTGATCGTCCAACTGCACGAGCTGCTGACCTACCTCGGTCAGGCCAACGTGGCCACGCTGCTGGTCGGCGCGCAGCACGGCGTCGTGGGTGCGCAGATGCAGTCACCAGTCGACGTCAGCTACCTTGCCGACGCGGTGGTGATGCTGCGCTACTTTGAACTGGAAGGCGAGGTCCGGCAGGCGATCTCGGTGCTGAAAAAGCGTGGCGGCTCGCACGAGCGCACCATCAGGTCTTATTCACTGGGCAACGAAGGCATCGAGATCGGCGAGCCGCTGCGCAACTTCCGCGGCGTGCTCAGTGGCATTCCGGTGCCGGTGTCGCCAGGCCAACCGGCCGGCTGAAAGGCCGATGAACTTCGAGCAGCGAATCCTGCTGCGCGTGGCGACGTCGAAAGACGCCACGCTGGCCGGTGCCGTTTTGGCGCGCGCCCAGATCGAGGCTCACCCGTGCGCGGGCATGACCGAGCTGATCGCTGAGTTCAGGGACGGCGCAGGCGCGTTGATGGTGGCCGAGGAAACGCTCAACGAGCCCGCGCTGGCGCAGCTGTCGCAGGCACTGCAGGGACAGCCGCCGTGGTCCGACGTGCCGTTGATCGTGCTGGCGCGGCAGGGTGCCGACTCCACGGCGATTGCGCTCGTGATGGACCGCTTTCCAAACGTCACCGTGATCGAAAGGCCGGTGCGTGTCGCATCGATGATCAGCGCGATCCGCTCGACGCTGCGCGCAAGGCAACGCCAGTACGAGGTGCGCAGCCTGCTGCAGGGGCTGCGCGAGGCCGATGACCGCAAGACCGAGTTCCTGGCGACACTGGCGCACGAGCTGCGCAATCCCCTGGCGCCGCTGCGCACGGGGCTGGCGCTGCTTTCGCAGACGCCGTCGACACCCGAGACGGCGCGTTACCACGACATGATGCGGCGCCAGGTCGATCACATGACACGCCTTGTCGACGACTTGATGGAAGTCTCGCGCATCACGCGCGGCAAGATCAACCTGCAGTTGCTGCCGTTGTCCATCGACGAGACGATTGCTGGCGCGATCGAGCTGAGTCGCCCACAGATCGAGAGTGGTGGGCACGCATTGAAGGTGGACCTTCCTGACCAGCCCTTGCTCGTCCGCGGTGACCGGGTGCGGTTGACACAGATCTTCTCCAATCTCTTGAACAACGCGGCCAAATACACGCCGCGCGGGGGCCGGATTGGCGTGTGGGTGGGGCGCGAAGGCGAAGGGGCCTTGATCCGCGTCAGCGACACCGGCAACGGGCTGGCGCCGGAGATGCTGGACTCGATCTTCGAGATGTTCGTGCAGGTCAGCGGTACCGCCAAGACGGCACAGGGCGGGCTGGGTATCGGGCTGACGCTGGTCAGGAGCATGGTCGAATTGCACGGCGGCAGCGTCGCCGCCAGCAGCGACGGCCTTCAACGGGGCGCGACATTCACGGTGCGGCTGCCGCTCATCAACGGCGCAGAAGCCGCTGCGCCGACCGCCCCCGATGCCGCGCCGACAGACCTCGCGATGGCCACCGCGGCGCACCCCGCGCTGCGCCACACGGTGCTGGTCGTCGACGACAACCGAGATGCGGCCGACAGCCTGGCCGAGCTGCTGCGAACGGTTGGCGCCACGGTGTTCGTGGCGCACAGCGCCGCCCAGGCATTGCAGCTGGCGACAACCGGTACCTTCGACGTCGCGGTGCTTGACATCGGCATGCCGGGCATGGACGGCTGCGAGTTGGCGAGCCGCTTGCGAGCACAGCCCGCGCACGTGGGCATGCGGCTGATTGCGTTGACGGGCTGGGGACAAAGCGCCGACCGGCACCGCATCGCCGAAGCGGGCTTCGACCACCACCTGCTGAAGCCAGTTGACTTCGAGGACCTGATCCAGTTCTTCGGTCCACCCCGCGTCAGGCCTGAAGCCGCGGTCTGATTCACGCTTCGGGTGCAAGGCAGCAGCCTCGTCAGTCCGGCGCGCGGTGTCTTGTTGAGTGGTTGCTGCGGCGCAACCGCACGTCATCGGCGCCCTTCGCAATCGTTTCCTGAGCCTGGTCAAACGCTTCGTGCCGTGTAGGACCGCTCCTAGGGCGATTTCGGTGACCCTCCGACAGTCCTGACGAGTCCTGGCTGCAAAACTGTGTCTGCTCCCCCAACAGGCCCGCGCCTGAGGCTGCCGCACCGGAGATGCTCATGAGCTACGACACCCCCACCCCAACTTCGTCCAGGCGCGTCGACTCGCGCGCCACCACTGCCGAGAAAAGGGCACGCCCGGGAAGAAGAGACCGAGCTCTTCCCGGCCTGCCGCAAGCGCAAGGCCATGGACTTGAAGTCGCTGGGCGCGGCGATCGCTGCACGCAAGGCCGAGTTGCTTGCGCAGTTGCAGGCACAGCCCAGCCTGAACTGATGTCACCTCCGCGGCGCCGGTGGTAACCGGCGACCGCTGCCCGTCCTGGCGCGCGTGACGCTTGGTCTGCGCCATTCCCACCACCAACGACCAAGCTCAGCCGGTCAAGACAGGAAGAAAACAGCATGAAGAAGACTCCAAACCCCGGGCGCAAGCCCAGTGCGGCCCATGGGGCGCCCACGGCTGGCAGCGGCGGGTGCCCCTTCCATCTTGGCGCGGGCGGTGAACTGCATCAGGAGGCAGCCGACGAACAAACGCTACTCACGAGCAACCAGGGCCTGGCGCTGGCCGACAACCAGAACTCGCTGCGTGGCGGCGAGCGCGGCCCGACGCTGCTGGAAGATTTCTTGCTGCGCGAGAAGATCACCCACTTCGATCACGAGCGCATCCCCGAGCGCATCGTGCATGCCCGCGGCTCCGCAGCCCACGGCTACTTCGAGTGCCTGCAAGACTGCTCAAAGTGGACTCGCGCAGGCTTTCTGGGCGAGGTGGGCAAGCGCACGCCGGTGTTCGCTCGCTTCTCTACCGTGGCCGGCGGTGCCGGATCGGTGGACACACCGCGTGACGTGCGCGGCTTCGCGGTCAAGTTCTACACCGACGAAGGCAACTTCGACCTGGTGGGCAACAACATCCCTGTCTTTTTCATCCAGGACGCGATGAAGTTCCCGGACCTGGTGCACGCGGTGAAGATGGAGCCCGATCGCGGCTACCCGCAGGCGGGGTCGGCGCACGACACCTTCTGGGACTTCGTCTCGCTGATGCCGGAAAGCCTGCACATGGTGATGTGGGCCATGAGCGACCGCACGCTGCCGCGCTCGCTGCGCATGATGGACGGGTTCGGGGTGCATACCTTCCGCCTCGTCAACGCGGCGGGGGAGTGGTCATTCGTCAAGTTCCATTGGCGCGCCAGCCTGGGGGTGCAGAGCACGACCTGGGACGAGACGGTGAAGCTGCAGGGCGCCGACAACGACTACCACCGGCGTGACCTGCGAGAAGCGATCGAGCGCGGCGACTTCCCGAGTTGGGAACTGGGTCTGCAGGTGTTTGACCAGGCCACCGCCGATGCGCTGCCGTTCGACGTGCTGGACGCCACCAAGCTGATCCCTGAGGAACTGGTGCCAGTGCAGGTGGTGGGCCGCATGGTGCTGGACCGTAACCCCGACAACTTCTTCGCCGAAACCGAACAGGTGGCCTTCTGCCCGTCGCATCTGGTGCCGGGCATCGATTTCAGCAACGACCCCTTGCTGCAGGGGCGTCTTTTTTCCTACCTGGACACACAGCTTTCACGTCTGGGGGGGCCGAACTTCCACCAGTTGCCCATCAACCGCCCGCGCTGCCCTTTCCAGAACTTCCAGCGCGACGCGAAGATGCAGATGAACGTGCCCCGTGGTCGTGTGGCCTACGAGCCGAACTCGCTCGATCCGGCCGGGCCCCGCGCTGACACGCGGCGTGGCTTTGGCAGCGTGGCGGTGGCCGAAACTGGGCCCAAAGCGCGCCTGCGTGCCGAATCGTTTGCCGACCACTATTCGCAAGCCCGGCTGTTCTTCAAGTCGATGACGCCGACGGAACAGGGCCACATGGCCAGCGCGCTGGCCTTCGAATTGGGCAAGGTGGAGACTGCCAGCGTCGGGCTGCGTGTGCTGGGCCATCTCGCACAGATCAACCCCGGCCTGTTGGCGACGGTGGCCCACAAGCTCGGTCAGGACCCTGCGGAAATCGAAGCGGCAACGCCGGCCATGGCGCCGCAGGATTTGCCGCCTTCCGCTGCGCTGAGCCAGATTGCCAGCCGCCGTGGCGACCTCAGCGGCCGCGATGTCGCTGTCTTGCTGGCCGAAGGGTTCGACGCGGCGCTGTTGCGGCGGCTGCAGAAGGCCGTCAAAGCGGCGCGGGCGAAGACCACGCTCGTGGCAGCACACATCGGTGGCGCGGCCGGCGCGGATGGTCAGAAGGTGCCAGCCGATGCAGCGCTGGGGGCTGCGCCGTCCTGTCTGTTCGACGCGGTGATCGTGCTGGGCAGCGCCGATGGCATCAAGGCTTTGAGCCGATTGCCTGCAGCAACGGACTGGGTTCGCGACGCCTGGCGGCATTTGAAGTGCATCGGGCACGATGAAGCCAGCCAGGCCTTGTTGTCGTCTGCCGGTATCGGCCATGACGAGGCGGTGCTTGCGCTGCATGAAAAGGGCGGCGTGGATGCCTGGGTACAGGTGGCGATGAAGGGCAAGCACTTTGCTCGCGAAGGAGCGCCGGGCACTGACGCCTGATGCGGCTCCATCGCTGAACGCTGCGAAGCGCGGCCCGAAGGGCCGCGTTCCATGGCCACGTTGCCAGGCACGTCCACAGTGCCAGGTCGCGACGTGCCATCGAGCTGACCTCACGGGCTGCGCGACAGGCAAGGCTGAGGCCACCTTCCAGCCGCGCTGCACAGGCGCACGACACCTACCCGGCGATGCGGCCGCGTCCTACAGCCATGGCCGGGTCGTCAGGCAACCATCTCGCCACGGACACAACCCATCGCGTCCGCAACCTCACAGACAAGCAAAGGATACCGACATGAACCAAGAGACGAAAGACCGCAAGGCAGGCACGCGCACCGAAGATACCTCGCATCCTGTGGGCACCGGCGTCGGCGCCGGCTCGGGCGCTATCGCTGGAGCGCTGGCCGGCAGCGCCGTTGCGGGCCCCGCAGGCACCATAGTTGGCGCCCTGGTGGGCGCAGTGAGCGGCGCCCTGGCCGGCCGCGAGGTTGCCGAGCAGGTGAATCCGACGCCGGACGGCAGCGATGATGACCATCCGGTGGCGACCGCCGTCGGCGCGACGGCCGGTACCCTGGCAGGCGCCACGTTGGGCACCGTCATCGGCGGCCCGTTGGGCACCGCAGTCGGCGCGGCGATCGGTGCTGCAGCCGGCGGCATTGCCGGTGAAGGCGCCGGCGAAGTGGTCAACGCCAAGGCGCGCGACGACCTGCAGAATCACAACCTGGCCACAGGTGGTGGCGTCGGCGCTGGTGCGGCCACCGGTGCCGTGATCGGCTCCATTGCCGGCCCGGTGGGCGTGGCGGCGGGTGCTGCCATTGGCGCGGTGGCGGGCGGCATCACTGGTCGCGGTGCTGCCGAGGTCGTCAATCCGAAGTGGAGCGACGAGCGTGGTGAACACAACCTGGGCAGCGGCGTGGGTGCCAGCACCGGTGCCGTGGGCGGTGCGATCCTGGGCGCCGTGGGCGGGCCGGCCGGCATGATCGCCGGCGCTGCTGCAGGTGCCGCGCTGGGCGGAGCCGCTGGCAAGGGCGTGGCGAAGGCCGTCAACCCGGCCGACGAGAATCTGTACTGGTCGTCGCGCTTCAACCGCGAGCAGACCTATGTGCCTGGATTCAGCTACGACGACTACGCGCCGGCCTACGCGCTGGGCTACGGCAACTACGTGCAGGGCCGCCGCTTCGACGACGAGTCATCGCGACTGGAGACCGAGTGGGAGCGCGTCAAGCAGCGCTCGCGCCTGAGCTGGCACGAGGCCAAGGACGCTGCCCGCGCCGCATGGAACCGCGTGGACCGGCCCGATCACGGTTCCTTCTGATCAACCCAACCCTTACAAAGGAACTGCCATGAACTTCATCATCTGGCTCGTCGTCGGTGGCCTGATTGGCTGGGTTGCCAGCATGATCATGCGCACCAATGGGCAACAGGGCGTCGTCCTCAACGTGATCGTCGGCATTGTCGGCGCGCTGGTGGGCGGCTGGCTGATATCGCCGCTGGTGGGTCTGCCCACCATCAACCAGGACGTGTTCAGCGTCGGGGCGATGGCGGTCTCGCTGATCGGCGCCATCATCCTGCTGGCGGTCGTGAACCTGGTCAACCGCGCCAGGGTTCGCTGATCGCAAACGCGACGAACTGACGCGCACTGAAGCGCGTTTACTCGTCGCACTGAAGCGCCCGCATCCAGGGCCGCAGCCGACCTCGGGTCGCTGCGGCCCTTCTTTTTTCCGCCGCGCATCCACAAGGCGGCGCCGATGCCACGGCCTGCCGTTTGTCAGGCCTTCGGCATGCGGTACAGCGCGCAGATCTTGTTGCCGTCGGGGTCGCGCAGGTAGGCCAGGTACATGCGGCCGGCGGCACCTTCGCGCACGCCCGGTGGGTCTTCGCAGGTGGTGCCGCCGTGGGCCAGGCCGGCGGCGTGCCAGGCGTCGACCTGCGCGGTCGACTGGCAGGCAAAGCCCACCGTGCTGCCGTTGCCCGCCGTGGCGGGCTGGCCATCGATGGGCAGGCTGGTGGAGAACACACCGGTGGGCGTGCGCCAGAAGATGCGGTGGCGGTCCACCATGCCGGCGGGCACCGCCAGCGTGCCCAGCACGGCGTCGTAGAAGGCCTTGGCCTTGTCCAGATTGTTGGTACCGATCATGAGGTGCGAAAACATGCTGCTTGTGTCTCCAGGCTGACGCACAAGGCGTCGTTGTGTGGGGGGCGCGGGCCATCGCGTTGTGGCCGCGGTTGATTGTGGCTGGCGCGCCGACCGGCTTGATCCAGATCAAGCGGCGGCCACAAAACCGGTGCCGTAGTGCTTCGGAACTACGGGTGGACGGGCCGCCATCGTTCTTCTGGCGCGTGGGCCGTAGCCGCTGGATGGATGTTCGGCGCAGGCCAGCCCGACGACAGTCTCGTCAACCACAAGACGAGACCGATTCATGGCCCATTCCCACGCCCCCATTCCGCGCCAAGCCTGGTCGGTGCTGATCGTCAGCACGCTGGCCTTCACCGTGTGCTTCATGGTCTGGATGATGTTCGGCGTCATCGGCATTCCGCTAAAGAAGACGCTGGGCCTGAACGCCACCGAGTTCGGCCTGCTCACCGCCACGCCGGTGCTGACGGGCTCGCTGATCCGCGTGCCGCTGGGCATCTGGACCGACAAGTACGGCGGCCGCATCGTGATGACGATCCTGATGGCCGTCACCGTGCCCGCGATCTGGCTCATGGCCTACGCCACCGCGTACTGTCACTTCCTGGTCATCGGCCTCTTCGTGGGCCTGGCGGGCGGATCGTTTTCGGTCGGCACGCCTTACGTGGCGCGCTGGTTTCCCAAACAGCGCCAAGGCATGGCGATGGGTGTCTACGGCGCCGGCAATTCCGGCTCTGCGGTGAACAAGTTCGTCGCGCCTGCGCTGCTGCTGGTGGGGGGCTGGACGCTGGTGCCGCAGGTCTATGCCGCGGTGATGCTGGGCACCGTGATCCTGTTCTGGTTCGGCAGCAGCAGCGACCCCAAGCACCTGGTGCCGTCGCACACCCGGTTCAGCGACCAGCTGAAGATGCTGAAGGACCCCAAGGTCATCAAGTACTGCCAGTACTACAGCATCGTGTTCGGCGGCTACGTGGCGCTGGCGCTGTGGATGGTGCAGTACTACGTCGGTGAGTTCGGACTCTCGATCCAGACCGCCGCGCTGCTGGCGGCCTGCTTCTCGTTGCCGGGCGGCGTGCTGCGCGCGTTCGGCGGCATCCTGTCGGACAAGTACGGCGCGCACCAGGTCACCTGGTGGGTGCTGTGGGTGAGCTGGATCTGCCTGTTCCTGCTGAGCTACCCACAGACCGAGATGACGATCGTCACCGTCAACGGCCCGAAGACCATTCAGATCGGCTTGAACGTCTACCTGTTCACGGCGCTGATGTTCATCCTGGGCATCGCCTGGGCCTTCGGCAAAGCCAGTGTCTTCAAGTACATCGGCGACGACTTCCCCACCAACATCGGCACCGTCAGCGGCATCGTCGGGCTGGCCGGCGGCATGGGCGGCTTCGTGCTGCCGATCATGTTTGGTGCACTGATGGACCTCACCGGCATTCGCTCCAGTGCCTTCATGTTGATGTATGGCGTGGTCTGGGTGTCGCTGATCTGGATGTACTGGACCGAGGTGCGCAAGACCGAAATGATGGGCAGCAACGCGCCCGCCTCGCCACTGTCAAGCGCCATGGCCCGTTGACGGGTTCCACACCCGCCACAAGGAAAAAAAATGAACACCACCACCATCACCAAACCCTCTGCGGGTGCGCCCACCGGCCCTGACATCACTGATTGGCGGCCTGAAGACGAGACCTTCTGGAACAGCACCGGCAAGAAGATCGCCTACCGCAACCTCTGGATCTCGGTGCCGGCGCTGCTGTGTGGCTTCGCGGTCTGGGGCATGTGGGGAATCATCACGGTGCAGATGCTGAACCTGGGCTTCCCGTTCACGCAGGCCGAGCTCTTCACGCTGACCGCGATTGCCGGCATTTCGGGTGCCACGATGCGCATCCCGGCCTCGTTCCTGATCCGCCTGGCCGGCGGCCGCAACACCATCTTCCTGACCACCGCAATGCTGCTGGCGCCTGCCCTGGGCACCGGCATCGCGTTGCAGCACAAGGACTGGCCGCTGTGGGCCTTCCAGCTGATGGCGCTGTGGTCGGGTGTGGGTGGGGGCAACTTCGCCAGCTCGATGTCGAACATCAGCACCTTCTTTCCGAAGCGGCTGCAGGGCACCGCGCTGGGCCTGAACGCGGGCCTGGGCAACTTCGGCGTCACCACGATGCAGATCGTGATTCCGCTGGTGATGACGGTGGGTCTGTTCGGTGCCTTCGGTGGCGAGCCGATGACGCTGGTGAAGGACAGCGGCTGGATCTTCGGCAAGATCGCTGCCGGCACACCCACCTACATCCAGAACGCGGGCTTCGCCTGGTTGCTGTCGCTGGTGCCGCTGGCCGTGCTGTGCTGGTGGGGCATGAACAACCTGAAGACGGTGTCGCCCGCAATTGGCACACCCGCGGGCTCGCCGCTGGTGGCCTTTGCCAAGATCACCTACCTGTATTCGCTGGCCTTCGTGCCGTCGATCCTGATGCTCTACCTGTACCTGCCCAAGCCCACCGGTCTGGGCTTGCTGAGCATGTGGGTGGCCATTCCGCTGGACGTGGTGCTGGCGCTGCTGGTGATGAAGCTGGCCGCCTTTGGCGAGATGAAGGAAGGCGTGAAGAAGCAGTTCGCGATCTTCAGCAACAAGCACACCTGGTC
>JANOZF010000209.1:0-5236 GCA_031429255.1 Rubrivivax sp. | reverse complement strand
TGCAGCGCGCCACCCGGCCCACCGGCGCCAGCACACGGGGTTGCACCCTGCACATCCTCCACCGTGAACAGCGCCTTGCCGTCCAGCGTGGGCAGAAACTGGATGCAGGCGTTCACCGGCCGCAGTTGCAGGCCGCCGGCCGCGTCCAGCTCACCCAGCACCACGGTGCAGGCACCGCAGTCGCCTTCGGCGCAGCCTTCCTTGGTGCCGGTGCAGCGGGCGTCTTCGCGCAGCCATTCCAGCACCGTGCGGGTGTGGTCGGCCGGGTCGACCTCGGTGACCACGCCACGGTGAAAGAAGCGCACGGGGCGCACGGCGGTTTCAGTGCTCATCGGTTGATGCCTTCAATACGGGGCTGCCCGGCGACCATCAAGGCCTGGGATCAAGGCCTGGGACTTACCCGAAAGGTAGCGAGGATCGTGCCCGGAAGAATAAGAGCATCGCAATAGTAGCTATACGATTGCAGACATGGCATCGCGCCCGCGTTTCGACACCATTGACCTTCACCTCATCCGGGTCTTGCAAACCGTGGTTCACGAACGCAGCGTATCGCGCGCCGCCGTCAAGCTGTCCAGCACCCAGCCTGCGGTGAGCGCCCAGCTCAAGCGCCTGCGCGTGCTGACGGGCGACCCGCTGCTGGTGCGTGCCGGCCAGCAGATGCAGCCCACCGCCACCGCGCTGCAGTTGCTGGAGCCCGCGGCACGCATGCTGCAGGACGCCGAACGCCTGTTCAGCCGCCACGGCCGCGTGCTGCGCGCCGCGCCCTTCGAGGCTGGCGCGTGCGAAGCCCTGTTTCGTGTCGCCGCCAGCGATTACCTCGACCCGTTTTTTCTGCCCCGCCTGGTGACGCACATCAAGCGCGTGGCACCCGGCGTGCGGCTGGAACTGATGCCGCTGACACAAGACTACGACTACCGCCGCCGCCTGGCCGCAGGCGAGGTCGACCTCGTCATCGGCAACTGGCTGCGGCCGCCCGAAGAGCTGCACCTGGGCAGCCTGCTCAGCGACGAGGTGGTGTGCCTGGTGGCCGACAACCACCCCGGCCCGCGCCGCAACTGGACGATGCAAAGGTACCTGGACCACGAACATGTGGCGCCGATGCCGATGAGCCCCGGTGCCTTGGGCGTGATCGACGAACACCTGCACAACAACGGGGTGCAGCGCCGCATCGTGGTGCGCGCGTCGCACTTCAGCCTGATACCGCTGATGGTGGCCGACAGCCTGCTGGTGCTGACCACCGGGCGCCTGTTCTGCAGCCGCTACGTCGGCACGCTGCCGGTGAAGATCGTGCGTTGCCCGGTGGCCTTTCCGCCGCTCACCTACTACCAGCTGTGGCATGAGCTGACGCACGCGGCGCCCAGCATGCGCTGGTTTCGCGAGCAGGTGAAGGCGGTGGCGGCGGGCCTGGGCGGCGCCGCTGCGCAGGCCGCGGCATGAAAGCTGCGTTCCACGCACCCCAGCCATGAAAGCCATTCGCGCCGATCTGCTGGATTTCACCGCGGCCCCGACCTGGGGCGCCACCGAAGACCTCGCCGTGCGCTGGCGGCCCGACCACTGGCTGCTGGTGGGCGACGACGGACGCATCCAGGCCGTGCAGATGAACGAGCCCGGTCCCGCCTACGAGCGCCACGACCACCGCGGCCGGTTGCTGCTGCCCGGCTTCATCGACACCCACCTGCACAGCCCCCAGGTGGGCGTGATGGCCAGCTACGGCACCGAGTTGCTGGACTGGCTGAACACCTACACCTTTCCTGCCGAAGCAGCCTGGTCAGACCCGGCGGTGGCCAGCGCCGGCACGGCCCACTTCCTGGACGCGCTGCTGGCGCACGGCACCACGGCGGCCATGGTGTTCCCCACGGTGCACAAGACGTCGGCCGACGCACTCTTCGAACAGGCGGCAGCGCGCCGCATGCGCGTCATCGGCGGCAAGGTGTTGATGGACCGCCATGCGCCGGCCGCCTTGCTGGACACCGTGGCGCATGCCCAGCGTGACTGCATCGACCTCATCCAGCGCTGGCACGGCAAGGGCCGCAACGCCTATGCAGTGACGGTGCGCTTTGCGCCCACCAGCACCGCCGCGCAACTGGCGATGGCCGGTGAACTGTGCCGCGCCGACAGCAGCCTGTACATGCAGACGCACGTCGCAGAGAACCGGGACGAGGTGCGCTGGGTGGCTGAACTCTTCCCGCATGCACGCAGCTACCTCGGCGTCTACGCCAGCCACGGCCTGTTGCACCCGCGCAGCGTGCTGGCACACGGCATCTGGCTGGACGACGCCGACCGCGGCGCCGTGCGCGACGCCGGCGCACAAATCGCGTTCTGCCCCAGCAGCAACCTGTTTCTGGGCAGTGGCTTGTTCGACTGGCGCGCCGGCATCGCTGCCGGCATGCAGGTCAGCCTGGCCAGCGATGTCGGTGGCGGCACCTCGCTGAGCATGCAGCGCACGCTGGCGGACGCCTACAAGGTTCAGGCCCTGCTCGGTCAGCGCCTGACGGCCTGGTGCGCCTTGCACAGCGCCACGCGCGGCGCAGCACAGGCGCTGGGGCTGGCCAGCGAGATCGGCAGCCTGGAGCCGGGCCTGATGGCCGACGTCTGCCTGTGGGACCGGTGCATCAACGCCACGGACAGCCACCGCCAGGCGATGGCGCGCGACTTGCATGAGCAGATCTTTGCCTGGCTGCTGCTCTCTGACGACCGACACCTGGCCAGCACCTGGGTGGCCGGTCATCAGCAGTATGAAAGGAAAACGGCATGAGCGCTGACCCCCCTTCCACAGCGGGCCTCTCCGCCCTGCGCCTGCAGCTGTCGGGCATCAGCAAGCAGTACCCCGCAGTCAAGGCCAACGATGGCGTGAGCCTGCGCGTGAAGCCCGGTGAAATCCATGCCGTGCTGGGCGAAAACGGCGCCGGCAAGAGCACGATGATGAAGATCATCTACGGTGCCGTGCAACCCGACGCTGGCCGCATCGAATGGAACGGCCAGCCGGTGAAGATTACCAGCCCCGCCCACGCGCGCAAGCTGGGCATCAGCATGGTGTACCAGCACTTCAGCCTCTTCGACACGCTGACCGCCGCTGAAAACGTGTGGCTGGGGCTGGGCAAGAGCCTGACGCTGCCCGCGGTGGCGCTGCGCATCTCCGAGGTGGCGCACACCTACGGCTTGGACGTGGACCCGCAGCGCCCCGTGCACACGCTCAGCGTGGGTGAACGCCAGCGCGTGGAAATCGTGCGCGCGCTGCTGACCAACCCGCAATTGCTGATCCTGGACGAGCCCACGTCGGTGCTCACGCCGCAGGCGGTGGACAAGCTCTTCGTGACGCTGCGCCAGTTGTCCAGCGCCGGCACCAGCATCCTCTACATCAGCCACAAGCTCGACGAGATTCGCGCGCTGTGCCACCACTGCACGGTGTTGCGCGGTGGCAAGGTCACCGGTGAGGTCGACCCCACGCAAGAGACCAACGCCAGCCTTTCGAAGCTGATGATCGGCGCCGAGCCGCCGCAACTGCAGCACCGCGCCTCGCAGGCCGGTGCCGCGGTGCTGACGGTGAAACGGCTGAGCCTGGCCAAGCAAGACCCGTTCGGCATGGACCTGAACGACCTGAGCTTCGAGGTGCGCGCCGGCGAGATCGTCGGCGTGGCGGGTGTCTCGGGCAACGGCCAGCAGGAACTGATGGCCGCGCTGTCGGGCGAAGACCCCAGGGCGGCTGCAGGCAGCCTGCAGATGGTGGGCGCCGACCGCCGCGCGCACGACATCTCGGGTACCAGCCCCACGCAGCGGCGCGCATTGGGCCTGCACTTCGTACCCGAAGAACGGCTGGGCCGCGGCGCCGTGCCGACGCTGAGCCTGGCCCAGAACACCTTGCTCACGCGCACCGAAACCGTGTCGCGCAGCGGCTTCATCAACACCGGCGCGGTGCAGCGGCTGGCCGAAGAACTGATCGCCCGCTTCAACGTGCGTGCCGGTGGCGCCGGTGCTGCGGCCAAGAGCCTGAGCGGTGGCAACCTGCAGAAGTTCATCGTCGGCCGCGAGATCGCCGCCGGACCCCGCCTGCTGATCGTCAGTCAGCCCACCTGGGGTGTGGACGTGGGTGCGGCGGCACAGATACGCGGCGCCTTGCTGAAGCTGCGCGACGAAGGCTGCGCGCTGCTGGTGGTGAGTGAAGAACTGGACGAACTGTTCGAGATCAGCGACCGCCTGCTGGTCATTGCCAAGGGGCGCTTGTCACCCAGCGTGCCAGTGGCACAGGCCGGCATCGAGCTGATGGGCGAGTGGTTGTGGGGGCTGTGTATATAGGTGGCTCCCTCTCCCTCCCCGGGTGTGGGCCGGGGTGTGGGTCAATCTCGCCACGGAGCCACTTCATGTTGAAACTCGAAGCGCGCCCGCAACCGTCCAGGCTGATGTCGCTGGCCTCGCCGCTGCTGGCTCTGGGCGTCACGGTGTTGATCGGGGTGCTGCTCTTCATCGTGCTCGGCAAGGACCCGTTGCGCGGCCTGCAGGTCTTTTTCGTCGAACCGGCGAAGAACGCCTATCAGCTGTCGGAACTGGCGATCAAGGCCACGCCCTTGATCCTGATCGCGCTGGGGCTGGCGGTGTGCTACCGGTCCAACGTGTGGAACATCGGCGCCGAAGGCCAGTTCGTGCTGGGTGCGCTGTTCGCAGGCTGGGTGGCGATGCAGGCGGGGCCTGAGACGGCGTGGCTGGGCAAGGGCATCGTGATCGTGGTGCTGCTGGCCGGCGTGGTGGGCGGCATGCTGTGGGCCGGCATCGTGGCGCTGCTGCGCGACCGTTTCAATGCCAATGAAATCCTGGTCAGCCTGATGCTGGTCTACGTCGCAGAGATGGTGCTGAGCTACCTGGTCTACGGCCCCTGGAAAGACCCCAAGGGCTACAACTTTCCGCAGACCATCACGTTCCTGGCCGACACCCGTATCCCGCGCCTGGTGCCCAACCTGCGCGCGCACATCGGCGTGGTGGTTGCCGCGGTGGCGGTGGGCTTGTTCTGGTTGTTCCTGTTCCGCACCTACCGCGGTTTTGCGCTGCAGGTGGGTGGCCTGGCGCCGGCTGCGGCTCGCTATGCGGGCTTTTCGTCGCGGCGTGCGTTGTGGACGGCGCTGCTCATCAGCGGCGGCATGGCCGGCTTGGCGGGTGCGCTGGAAGCGGCCGGGCCGCTGGGCCAGTTGTCACCGCACGTGCCGGCCGGCTATGGCTTCGCGGCCATCATCGTGGCCTATGTCGG
>JANOZF010000208.1:0-9842 GCA_031429255.1 Rubrivivax sp. | reverse complement strand
CACTTGCGCGACCCCGATGGCATGGCCACCTGCTTTGCGAGCGAGAGTTTCATCGATGAACTGGCGCTGGCCGCCGCGCTGGACCCGGTGGCCTTCCGCCTGAAGCACCTGGCCGAGCCGCGCCACGCGGCCGTGGTGCGCGCCGCGGCCGAGCGAGCCGGCTGGCAGCCACGCGTCGGCCCGAACCCTGCCCGCCCAGCGGCCGATGGGTTGCGCCGCGGCCGCGGCATGGCCTATGCGCCACGCAATGGCGCGGTCGTGGCCGTCGTCGCGGAGGTCGAGGTGAACCTGGACACCGGGCAGTGGCGTGCAGCACGCTTCGTGGTGGCGCATGACTGCGGCATGGTCATCAACCCGATGTCGCTGGAAAGCGTGATCGAGTCGAACATCCTGATGTCGCTGAGCCGCACGCGCCATGAAGAGGTGCGTTTCGACGAGACGCGCGTGCTGTCCACCGATTGGGCGAGCTACCCGATCCTCGACATCACCGAGATCCCTGACCGCATCGACGTGGTGCTGGTGGGCAACCAGCCCGGGCGCAGCTATGGTGCAGGCGAGCCCTCCACACGGCCGGTGGCCGCGGCGCTGGCCAATGCCTTGTTCGACGCCACCGGTATCCGCCTGCGGCGTGTGCCCTTCACGCCGCAACACCTGCTGGCCGCGCGGCGTGCAGCGTGAGTCACTCGAGACCCACCCTCGCCTGCTTGATCACTGAATCCTGGATTCCGCGCTCCATCGACACCCTTGACATGACAACTGCCCACACCCCCCTCACGATCACCCGACGCCACCTGCTGGGCGCTGCCGCTGCCGCGCCCTGGCTGCCGCACACGGTGCGCGCGCAAGCCGACTGGCCGAACCGCCCCATCCGCCTGGTCGTTCCCTATGCACCTGGCGGCAGCTCCGACACGCTGGGCAGGATGATCGCCAAACAGCTGCAGGACAGCCTGAAGGTCTCGGTGGTCGTCGAGAACCGTGCCGGGGCCGGAGGCCTGATCGGATCGCAGCAGGTGTCGAAGGCGCCACCCGACGGCTACACACTGCTCATCTCGGGCATCGGATCGCACGTCATCGCGCCGGTCGAGCAACCAGGCAGCTTCGATCCGATGAAGGACTTTACGCACATCGCATTGCTGGGCGGGCCGCCGCTGGCGCTGGTGGTGAATGCCGAGACGCCCTACAAGGACTTCAAGACCTTCCTGGCGCTGGCCGCGGCCAACCCGAAAGGCGTCAGCTGGGGTTCACCGGGGCAAGGCACGCACGGGCATCTCACCGGCGAGCTGCTGCGTGCCGCGGCGAAGCTGAACATGGTGCACATCGCCTACAAGGGTGCCGGCCCGGCGGTGCAGGACCTGCTGGCCGGGCAGATCCCGGCGGCCTGCATGACGCTGTCCTCGGCGAACGCCCATGTCGACAGCGGCAAGCTGCGGCTGCTGGCTGTGTCGTCGTCGGCGCGCGTGGCGGCCTATCCGAACACACCGACCTTGGCTGAACTCGGCTACCCGCAGCTCACTGGCACGACGTGGTTCTCGCTGTCCGGCCCGCCGGGCATGCCCCAGGCTGTGGTCGACCGTCTGAACGCGGAGACGCGCAAGGGACTGGCCAGTGCCGCGGCCCGGCAGCAGATGGCCAACGAAAGCATGGAGACCATCGACCAGGATGCCGCTGCGTTCACACGCTATGTCGCCGCGGAGATCGCGCGCTGGGCGCCTGCAGCCAAGGCGATGTCCGCCAGCGGCAAGTCCTGACGCGTGGTGGCAGGACCGCGGGCTGGCGCTAGATCTCGATCGACACCGTGCCGTCGTCGCCGACGACAGTGCGGTAGATCCTCACCGGCACCATGCAGGGTGCTGCGGCCACCTCGCCGGTGCGGATGTTGAAGGCGCCGTTGTGGAAGTCGCACTCGACGATGTCACCTTCGACGCAGCCCTCGGACAGCGAACCGGGGCCATGCGTGCAGGCATCGTCGGTGACGAAGAACTCGCCGTCCAGGTTGAACACGGCCAGCACCAGCTTGCCGTTCTCGATGCGGATGGCCTTGCCGGCCTCGACCTCTTCGCGGCGGCACAGGGCAATGCGCTTGCAGACATCGGACATGCGCCCAAGCTCCAATTGACAATCAAAGGGGGTGGATGATATCGTCGTTTTGAATAAAGGAACACTGTTCCTTCATAGAGAACAGCTGTCCTGTTCGGTCCGCCGCCCCCAGGAGACGTGCATGCTGAGAAAAGAACAAAACGATTTCGTGACCCAGACGGGCGCGGGCACGGCGATGGGCGAACTCTTCCGCCAATACTGGCTGCCGGCGCTGCTGAGCGAAGAACTGCCCGAGCCCGACTGCCCGCCGGTGAAGCTGCAGCTGCTGGGCGAGAAGATGATCTGCTTGCGCGACACCAGCGGCCGTCTGGGCGCCATCGACGAGTTCTGTGCTCACCGCGGTGTCTCGCTGTGGTTCGGTCGCAATGAAGAAAACGGCATCCGCTGCCCGTACCACGGCTGGAAGTACGACGTCACCGGCCAGTGCGTCGAGGTGCCCAGCGAACCGGCGGAAAGTGGCTACTGCAACCGCATCAAGCTCAAGGACTATCCACTGGTCGAACGCGGCGGCGTGATCTGGATCTACATGGGCCCACGCGACAAGCAGCCGCCCCTGCCGGAGTGGGAATTCGCCACCGTACCCGCCGAACACAGCTTCACCAGCAAGCGCCTGCAGGAATGCAACTGGCTGCAGGCACTGGAAGGCGGCATCGACAGCAGCCATGTCAGCTTCCTGCACAGCGGCGCGCTGAACCGCGACCCGCTGTTCAAGGGCGCCAAGGGCAACCAGTACAACCAGAACGACAAGAAGCCGGTCTTCGACGTGGTGCCTGCCGATGGGGGACTGTTCGTAGGCGCGCGCCGCAACGCCGAGGAAGGCCGCTACTACTGGCGCATCACGCCGTGGATCATGCCGTGCTTCACGATGGTGCCGCCGCGCGGAGACCACCCCATCCATGGTCATTTCTGGGTGCCCATCGACGACCACCACAACTGGGCCTGGAGCTTCGACTACCACCCCACGCGTCCGCTGTCGCACGAAGAGCGCCAGGCCATGATGGACGGCCACGGCATCCATGTGCGGTACGTGCCCGGCACCTTCATCCCGTTGCAGAACAAGACCAACGACTACCTGATGGACCGCGCCGCGCAGAAGGCCGGCATCAGCTACAGCGGCATCGAAGGCATCGCCATGCAGGACGCATCGCTGCAGGAAAGCATGGGCGCGGTCCAGGACCGCACGCGCGAGAACCTGGTCGGCACCGACAACGGCATCATCATGATGCGCCAGCGTCTGATGAAGGCGGCCAAGGCGCTGGCCGAGAAAGGCGAACTGCCGTCCGGTCGCGCACCCGAGCATCAGCGCGTGCGCTCGGTCGCGCTGGTCTTGCCGGCCGACCAGCCGTTCAAGGAAGCTGCACGCGACGCGCTGCGCGCCGAGCCCGGCAAACCACACGCGTCGGTCTGAATGCAAGCGCAGAGCCTGCGGCCAGACGGGCGGGTGCATGTTCGGAACCTTCCCGCCCGACCCGCTGCAGGACGAGGCCCTGGCGCGGGTAGAAGCCTTCGCACGCGAGCGTTTCCGCCTGCAGGCCGCAGACACGATGATGGTCACGGAACTGGCCTGCGCGGTGCCTGGCTGCCCCCCGCTGGAAACCGTGATCGTGTTCTGGCCCGCCGAAGGCAGCGCCGCATTGCGGCACCATTGCAAGGTGTTCAAACCTGTCCAGCAGGTGGTCGTCGACGACCTGCCGCCTTGGTGGATGAAAGACGCGCTGGTCACGCCGCCAGACTGGGAATGCGCTTGCTGCTGACCCCACTCTGAACCACCGAACCACCCCACGACAACAGTCATCACGCGATGTCAGCCCTCAAGCTCAAGACCGTCACCCGCACCCAGGGCAACAACCTCGCGCTCAAGGAAGGCACGGTCGTGCCTGCCGGCTTCGAGCTGGACTTCGAAGAAGTTCCGGTGCTCGTTGACGCCTTCCGGCGCATGGTGCGCGGCCTGGAGTACGACGTCTGCGAGATGGCGCTGACCACCTACGCCTGCGCACGCGAGCACGGCACGCCGTTCACCGCCTTGCCCATCTTCCTGGTGCGTGCCTTCCACCACGGCGCGATCGTCGTGAACACCACCTTGGGAATCACCCACCCCCGGCAGCTGGAGGGTCGCAAGGTCGGCGTCAACCGCGGCTGGACGGTGACCACCGGGCTGTGGGCGCGCAGCATCCTGCAGCACCAGTACGGCGTGGACCTGACCAAGATCACCTGGGTGCTGTCCGGCGACGAGCATGTCGCCGACTACAAGCCGCCGCCCTATGTGCAGCCGATGGCGTCAGGTCTGCGCATGGCCGACTTGGTGGCCAGCGGCGAACTCGCCGGGGCGATTGGCGTCGACATCGACCTGCCCCATGTCCAGCCACTGGTACCGATGGCCGCGCAGGCTGGCCTGGACGCACTGCGCGCGCGGGGCCACTACCCCATCAACCACCTCGTCGTCGTCAAGGACAGCGTGCTGAAGGCCCATCCCGAGGTCGGCCCTGCGCTGTTCGAGGCCTTCGCCGAAAGCAAGCGCCGCTACGTCCAGAAGCTGCGCGCAGGCACTGTGGCCGACCCGAGCGCCGTCGACAAGATGCACCTCAAGGTGATGGACGTGACCGGCATCGACCCTTTGCCCTATGGGCTGGCACCCAACCGCGCCATGCTTGAAGAAGCGATGCGTTCTGCTGCGGAGCAGGGCATCCTGAAGCGCGTACCGCTGCTCGAAGAGTTGTTCCCCGAGAACACCCACCACCTGACCGCCTGAGGCGGCACCCCGAGAGGAAGACCATGTCCAGCCCCGTCAGCATCGCCGGCCTGCAGCAGATGAAGCGCGACGGGCGCAAGATCGTCGGCGTCGTGGCCTGGGACTGGCAGATGGCGCAGATCGCCGACCGCGCCGGCGTCGATATCGTCAGCGTGGGCGACACGGTGGGCATCAACCTGTGGGGCCATGCCAACCCGCTGGAAGTGACGATGGACGAAATGCTCATCGTCACCAAGGCCGTGCGGCGCGGTGTGAAACGCGCTCTGGTCAGCGTGGACTTCCCTTACGGACCGTTGCAGGAAGGCCCCGATGCCGCGTTGCGTGCCGCCATCCGCTTCGTCAAGGAAGCCGGCGTGGACATGGTGAAACTGGATGGCGCGGCAGAGTTTCCCGATGCCGTCGCCGCCATCACGCGCGCGGGCATCCCGGTCTTTGCGCAGTTCGGCATCACGCCGCACACCGCGCTCAAGCATGGCGTCGACTACAAGAACACGCTGAAGGTGGGCGTGCAACTGCCGCCCACGCTGACGGCGCAATTGGTCGAAGAAGCGCAGCGCCTGGAAGCGGCTGGGGCGGCCATGCTGGACTTCACCCATTCGGGCCCGGTGGCCGGCCCGGCCGTGGTCGCAGCGGTCAAGGTGCCTGTCATCGGCGGCCTGGGCGGCGGCCCTTGGCTCGATGGCCGCATGCGCATGGCCAACGCCGCCATCGGCTACGCTGCGGCCAGCATCGACAGCCCGCCCGACACCTACGCGCAGGTGGCCCGCGCCACGCTGGACGCCCTGACCGCCCTGGTCGACGATGTGCGTGGGGGCCGGCAGATCAAGGGCGGTATCCCGATCCGGGCCGCCTGACATGCCCACCACGCTGATCGATGGCATTGCCACCCGGTTTGAGGTGATCGGCAGCGGCGCGCCGCTGCTGATGTTCTCGCCCGGTGGCTTCGACGCGACGCTGGAGAAATGGTCGTCGCTGGGTGTCTACGCCAAGACCAGGATGCTGGGGCCGCTGACGGCGAACTACCAATGCATCGTGTTCGACCGCCGCGAGACGGGGCAGTCCGGTGGGCGCGTCGAACGCGTCACCTGGGCGCACTACGTGGCGCAAGGCAAGGGCCTGCTCGACCACCTGGGCATTGCGCGTGCGCACCTGATGGGCGGCTGCATGGGCTGTGCACCGGTGGTGGCGTTCGCGGCGCAGTTCCCCGAAGCCACACGCAGCATGGTGCTGTACTGGCCGGTGGGCGGCGCGAGGTACCGCATCAACGGTCAGTTGCGTTTCGCCCAGCACCTGGCCTTCGTGCAGCAGGAAGGCCTGGCGGCCGTGCTGGCTTTGGCGCACAGCGGGAGCAAGAGCTTTGGCGAAGACCCGCGCGGCGGGCCGTGGGTCAGCGTGTTGCGGCGCGATGAAGCCTTCGCGGCCGCGTACGTGGCGCAAGATCTGGAACGCTACAAGCTGACGGTCGGCGGCATGGTGCGCGCGCTGCTGGACCGCGACACCGCACCCGGCGCCGAGCCCGAACAACTGCTGCAGCTGGACATCCCTGCTCTCGTCGTGCCTGGGCGTGACGCATCGCATGCCACATCGGCTGCACGTTATCTGGAAGAGTGCCTGCCGCGCGCCGAGTACTGGGATGCCTTGCCCACCGAGCAAACCGAAGCCACCGCACCCGCGCGCCTGCTGCAGTTCCTGGCCAGCGTGGCCTGATCGCGCCCCGAGCCCTCCATGATCATCGACATCCACTGCCACTACACCACCGAACCGGCGGCCCTGCACGCCTTTCGCGACAAGCAGCTGGCCGGGTTGGCCGACGCCATGCGCAAGCCGGCCGCGAAGACGCTCGCCGACTTGGCCATCAGCGACGAGCAGATCGTTGCCAGCCTGCAACCGCAGCTGAAGCTGCAGAAAGACCGCGGCAGCGACCTGACCATCTTCAGCCCACGCGCCGCCGGCATGGCACACCACGTGGGCAACGCCGATGTGAGCCGGCAGTGGACGACCATCAGCAACGACCTGATCCACCGCCTGTGCACGCTGCTGCCCGGCAACTTCGTGGGCGTTGGGCAGCTGCCGCAGTTTCCCGGCGTGGCGCCCAGCGAATGCATCGGCGAACTGCAGCGCCTGGCCGACCTGGGTTTCGTCGGCGTGAACCTGAACCCCGACCCCAGCGGCGGTTGGTGGAGCGGCCCGCCGCTGACCGACCGCAGCTGGTACCCGCTGTACGAGAAGCTGGTGGAGCTGCGCATGCCGGCCATGATCCACGTCAGCAGCTGCTGCAACCCCAACTTCCACCACACCGGCGCGCACTACATCAACGCCGACACCACGGCCTTCATGCAGCTCATCCAGGGCAACCTGTTCAAGGACTTCCCTGAGCTGAAGTTCGTCATCCCGCATGGCGGCGGCGCGGTGCCCTTCCACTGGGGACGCTACCGCGGCCTGTGCCTGAGCATCCAGAAGAAACCGCTGGCCGAACACCTGCTGAACAACGTCTTCTTCGACACCTGCGTCTACCACCTGCCCGGCATCCGCCTGATGACCGAAGTCGTGCCGATGCAGAACATCCTGTTCGCATCCGAGATGCTGGGCGCCGTGCCCGGCCTCGATCCCGACAACGGCTTCCCCTTCGACGACACCAAGCGCTACATCGACCAGTTGACCGGGCTGGATGCCGCCAGTCGCCACGCACTGTTCGAAGGCAACGCACGGCGCGTGTATCCGCGGCTGGACGACATCCTCAAACAACGCGGGCAATGAACATCCCCATGAGCACCGACCTGACTCCGCAACTGAGCGACATCCGCCGCGACTTCGCCCGCATCGACCCGGCATTGGTGCAGCAAGCCTCGGCCTACGCCGCGTCCATCCTGGCCGACGTGGCAGGCCGGCGCGGCACCATGGACGGTCGCATCGCGCCACTGTCGCCGACCATGCGCGTCTGCGGACCGGCCTTCACCATCGAGGTGCGCCCCGGCGACAACCTGATGATCCACGCCGCGATGGCGATGGCCCAACCCGGCGACGTGCTGGTCATCGACGGCAAGGCCGACCGCAGCGCCGCGCTGATGGGCAGCATCATGCTCAACGCCTGCAAGAAGCTGGGCTTCGCCGGCGCGGTGCTGGACGCGTCCATCCGCGACACCGAAGAATTGATCGAACTGGGCTTCCCGGTGTGGGCCGTGGGTGCCAACCCCAACGGCCCGACGAAGAATGTGCCCGGGCGCATCAACTGGCCCATCGGCTGTGGCGGCGCATCGGTCAACCCCGGTGACCTGCTCGTCGGCGACGCCGACGGCGTGGTCGTCATCGAACGCGAGAAGGTGGCCTCGTTGCTGCCATTGGCGGCAGCAAAGGTGGCCGACGAACGCAAGCGCATCGCCGAGATCACCGGCGGTGGGCCGATCCGCCCGAAGTGGCTGGAAGCCGCGCTGGTGGCGGCTGGCGTGCTGAAGGCCGGCGAAACGCTCTGATCCGCGCGCGCACCCCCCCAACATTTGGAGACTGGCAATGGAAAAAGTATTGGCCGCCGTGAAGACCGGTCCGAGCAAGATCGAGCTGCGCGAGTACGACATGCCCGAGGTGCCCGAGGACTGCGCGCTGCTGAAGATGGAGGTGGCCGGCATCTGCGGCACCGACGTCAAGATGTACAAGGACCCGCTCAAGGGCGCGCCGGTGATCATGGGCCACGAGAACATCGGGTACATCGCGAAGGCCGGGCGCGAGTTCACGCGCCGCAAGGGCTTCAAGGAAGGCGACCTGGTGTTCGTGGAGCATTACGTCGGCTGCATGAAATGCGAGTGGTGTCACCGCGGCGAATACCGCCACTGTGAAGCCACCGACTGGCGCAACAACCCCGACGGCCTGCGCTTCGGCTACACCAGCACCGAGAAGGCGCCGCACCTGTGGGGCGGCTTCGCGCAGTACGTCTTCCTGCCGTGGAATTCCATCGTTCACAAGGTGCCGGCCGGTGTGTCGCCTGAACTGGCGGGCCTGGTCACGCCGATGGCCAATGGCGTGGAGTGGTCGCTGTTCGACGGCGGCGTCAAGTACGACGACATCGTCCTCATCCAGGGGCCGGGCCAGCAAGGCCTGTCGCAAACGGTGATCTGCAAGCAGGCCGGCGCCAGCATGATCATCGTCACCGGCACGTCGAAGGACGCGGCGCGGCTGGAAGTGGCCAAGGCCCTCGGCGCCGACCACGTCATCGACGTGAACAAGGAGAACCCGCTGGAGCGCATCCAGCAGCTCACCGGCGGCCGCGGCGTCGACGTGGTGCTGGACTGCACAGCGGGCGCCGGCACCATCCCCATCCTGCTGGGCATCGAAGCGCTCAAACGCAAGGGTGGCCTGATGGTGGTGCAAGGCGAGATGGGCGACTTCCCCAACTTCCCGCTGGCCAAGATGACGCTGAAGTGGATCACGTTGAAGAGCGCCCGCGGCCACAGCTACCGCGCCTGCGAGATGGCGCTGGCGCAGCTGGCGTCCAAGCGCTTCCCGCTCGAGAAGGTCACCACGCACCGCTTCGGGCTGAAGGACACCGACCTGGCCATCCGCTCGGTGGGCAATGCCGGCGTGCCCGACGTGATCCACGCGTCGCTGATGCCCTGGATCTAGCGTGGACACACGCCTTGCGGTCACGGTGCTGACCGGTTACCTGGGCGCCGGCAAGACCACGCTCTTGAACCGCATCCTGCAAGAAGACCACGGCCGCCGCTACGCTGTCATCGTCAACGAGTTCGGCGAGATCGGCATCGACCACGAACTGATCACCCGGCGCCGGGTCGATCCCGCGTCGGGCGTTTCCCTCGGGGCGGATGTCATCCACAGCAGCGAAGAGCTGTTCGAGATGAACAACGGCTGCATCTGCTGCACCGTGCGCGGCGACCTGATCCGAACCGTGCATGCCTTGCTGCAACGGCCCGGCGCCTTCGACGCACTCATCGTCGAGACCAGCGGCCTGGCCGACCCCGGCCCGGTGGCACAGACCTTCTTCGTC
>JANOZF010000207.1:0-108156 GCA_031429255.1 Rubrivivax sp. | reverse complement strand
ACAGGCGCAGGTCGCGCATCAGCTTGGGGCTGAGGAACTGGCCGATGAAGCTTTCGTCCTTGTAGTTGCGCATGGCTTCGTGCAGCACCGGCAGCCAGGGCGTGCCGGCGATGTTGGGAAACCATTCGCGGTCTTCGTCCGTTGGTTTCTCACATATCCGCTTGATGTCCGTGTACATCGCAAAGCCCAGCGCATAGGGGTTGATGCCGCTGTAGGCGCGGTGGCCCACCGGAGGCTGGTAGATGACGTTGGTGTGCGAGGTCAGCCATTCGATCATCACGCCGTCGGTCAGGTAACCGTCGTCATACATGGTGTTCAGCAGCTTGTGATGCCAGAAGGTGGCCCAGCCCTCGTTCATCACCTGGGTCTGGCGCTGCGGGTAGAAGTACTGCGCCACCTTGCGCACGATGCGCACGATCTCGCGCTGCCAGGGTTCCAGCAGCGGCGCGTTCTTCTCGATGAAATACAGCAGGTTCTCCTGCGGCTCTTCAGGAAAGCGCTTGGCCGCGGCGGCCGCGGCGTCCTTCTCGGCCTTGCGCGGCAGCGTGCGCCACAGGTCGTTCACCTGCTGCTGGGCATAGGCCTCGCGTTCGCGGCGTTCACTGAGTTCTTGCGCCAGACTCTTGCGGCTGGGGCGGCGGTAGCGGTCCACGCCGTGGTTGGCCAGTGCGTGGCAGCTGTCGAGAAAGGACTCCACCGTGTCGAGCCCGTGTTTCTCTTCACAAGCCGTGACGTAGTTTCGCGCGTAGACCAGGTAGTCGATGATGGACGCGGCATCGGTCCACATGCGGAACAGGTAGTTGCCCTTGAAGAAGCTGTTGTGGCCATAGGCCGCATGTGCAATCACCAGCGCCTGCATGGCCAGCGTGTTCTCCTCCATCAGATAGCTGATGCAGGGGTTGCTGTTGATGACGATCTCGTAGGCCAGCCCCATGTGGCCGCGCTTGTAGTTCTTCTCGGTGGCGATGAACTCCTTGCCATAGCTCCAGTGGCGGTAGTTCACCGGCATGCCCACGCTGGCGTAGGCGTCCATCATCTGCTCGGCAGTGATGATCTCCAGCTGGTTGGGGTAGGTGTCCAGGCCAAATCGCGCCGCGGTGGCTGCGATGATCTGGTGGTATTGCTCGATCAGCTCGAACGACCAGTCGCTGGGCGCCGGCAGCGATTGCGCAGGCCGCGATAGCAGCGGCAGCGGTTGGTCCAGCGCCATCACCCGGTTCTTGCTCATGTGCGCACCTTGCGGCCTGCGGCCGGTCCCGCCAAGCGGATATTTGCACTCGGGAAACCCTCGTTGCTCATGCGGCCTTGGCCCCTTCCTTCTTGAACAGGTCACGGAACACCGGGTAGATCTGGTCGGCCGACACCGCCTTGCGCATCGCAAAGTGTTTGTGGCCTTCTTGCAGCTGCGTGTATTCCTGCCACAGATTCTGTTCTTCTTCAGCCACCTGCACGTAGGCGAAATAGCGCACCAGCGGCAACAGGTTGTCGGCCATCAGTTCGCGGCAGCGGCCACTGTCGTGGTGCCAGTTGTCGCCGTCGCTGGCCTGTGCGCCGTAGATGTTCCACTCAGCAGGGCTGTAGCGCGCCTTGATGATTTCTTCCATCAGCACGAGTGCACTGCTGACCACCGTGCCGCCGGTTTCCCGCGCGTGGAAGAAGTTCTCTTCGTCGACCTCCTGCGCCTGGGTGTGGTGGCGGATGAAGACCAGATCGATCTTCTCGTAGTGCCGGGTCAGGAACAGGTACAGCAGGATGAAGAAGCGCTTGCTCAATTCCTTGCGGCCTTCGTCCATCGAGCCGGAGATGTCCATCACGCAGAACATCACCGCCTTGCTGGTGGGCACAGGCACGCGCACACGGTTGCGAAAGCGCAGGTCGATGGGGTCGAGGAAAGGGATGCGGTCCAGGCGCGACTTCAGTTCCGCCAGGCGAGCCTGCAGCAGCTTGATGCGGGCATCGACATCAGCGCGCGCCGCGAGGTCGCCGGGCTTGGGCAGTTCCAGCAGGCGCTGCAGCTCTTCTTCGACTTCGCGCATCCCGGCACGGCTGCTGGCACCCAGCGCGATGCGCCGGCCCAGGCTGCCCCGCATGCTGCGGATCACGCTCAGGTTGTTCGGCGTGCCGTCGCTGGCGTAACCGGCGCGGTGGCTTTTCCATTCAGGCACTTCGGCCAGCTGGGTGCGCGCCAGGTTGGGCAAGGCCAGGTCTTCAAAGAAGACCTGCATGAACTCTTCCTTGCTCAGCGAAAACACGAAGTCGTCTTCGCCTTCACCGCTGTCGCCGGCCTGGCCCTTGCCGCTGCCGCTGCCCTGGCCGCCCTTGGGCCGCTCGATGCGGTCGCCCTGCACGTACTCGCGGTTGCCGGGATGCACCATGTCGCGAATGCCGCCCTGGCCGTGGCCGAACACCGGCTCGTTCAGGTCTTTCTTCGGGATGTGCACGTCCTCGCCGCGCTCGACGTCGCTGATGCTGCGGCCGTCGATGGCGCGCTTCACCGCTTCCTTGATCTGCTCCTTGTGGCGGCGCAGAAAACGTTCGCGGTTGCCGATCGACTTGTTCTTGCCGGCCAGTCGCCGGTCAACGATGTGCTGCATGCGCTGGTCAGCTGGACTTGCGCACCCGCAGGTACCACTCGCACAGCAGCCGCACCTGCTTGGCGGTGTAGCCCTTGGCCACCATGCGGGCGACGAAGTTCTCGTGCTTCTTGGCTTCGTCGGCGCTGGCCTTGGCGTTGAAGCTGATCACCGGGAGCAGTTCTTCCGTGTTCGAGAACATCTTCTTCTCGATCACCGTGCGCAGCTTCTCGTAGCTGGTCCACACCGGGTTGTTGCCCTGGTTGTTGGCGCGCGCACGCAACACGAAGTTGACGATCTCGTTGCGGAAGTCTTTCGGGTTGGCGATGCCGGCGGGCTTTTCGATCTTCTCGAGTTCGCCGTTCAGGCTGGCGCGGTCGAAGACCTCACCGGTGTCGGTGTCGCGGTATTCCTGGTCCTGGATCCAGTAGTCGGCGTAGGTGACATAGCGGTCGAAGATGTTCTGGCCGTATTCGCTGTAGCTCTCGAGATAAGCCGTCTGGATTTCCTTGCCAATGAATTCGGCATAACGCGGCGCCAGCAATTCCTTGATGAAGCCGACGTACTTGTCTTCGGTTTCCTTCGCAAACTGCTCGCGCTCGATCTGCTGCTCCAGCACATACATCAGGTGCACCGGGTTGGCCGCCACTTCGGTGTTGTCGAAGTTGAAGACCTTGCTCAGTATCTTGTAGGCGAAGCGTGTGCTGATGCCGGACATGCCTTCGTCCACACCGGCGTAGTCGCGGTATTCCTGGTAGCTCTTGGCGCGCGGGTCGGTGTCTTTCAGGTTCTCGCCGTCGTACACCTGCATCTTGCTGTACAGGCTGCTGTTCTCGGGCTCCTTCAGGCGCGTGAGCATCGCAAACTGGCTCATCATCTTCAGCGTGCCGGGTGCGCAGGTGGCGGCGGCCAATGAAGAATTGCGCAGCAGTTTTTCGTAGATCTTGATCTCTTCGCTGACGCGCAGGCAGTACGGCACCTTCACGATGTAGATGCGGTCAAGGAAGGCTTCGTTGTTCTTGTTGTTGCGGAAAGCCTTCCACTCGCTTTCGTTGCTGTGCGCCAGCACCACGCCGTCAAACGGGATGGCGCCAAAACCTTCGGTGCCCTTGAAGTTGCCTTCCTGCGTGGCCGTGAGCAACGGATGCAGCACCTTGATCGGCGCCTTGAACATTTCCACGAACTCCAGCAGGCCCTGGTTGGCCAGGCACAGGCCGCCGCTGTAGCTGTAGGCGTCGGGGTCGTCCTGCGAGAAGGCTTCGAGCTTGCGGATGTCGACCTTGCCCACCAGGCTGCTGATGTCCTGGTTGTTCTCGTCACCCGGCTCGGTTTTTGCTATGCCCACCTGGCGCAGGATGCTGGGGTGGCGCTTGACGATCTTGAACTGGCGGATATCGCCGCCAAACTCCTCCAGCCGCTTCACGGCCCAGGGGCTCAAGATGCGGTTCAGGTAGCGACGCGGGATGCCATATTCGCTTTCCAGGATGGGCCCGTCCTCGGCCGAATCGAACAGACCCAGCGGGCTTTCGTTCACCGGGCTGCCCTTGATGGCGTAGAACGGCACGTCCTGCATCAGCTGCTTCAGCCGTTCTGCGATCGAGCTCTTGCCGCCCCCCACCGGGCCCAGCAAGTAGAGGATCTGTTTCTTTTCTTCCAGGCCTTGCGCCGCATGGCGGAAATAGCTGACCACCTGTTCGATGGCGTCTTCCATGCCATAGAACTCGGCGAAGGCCGGGTAGACCTTGATCACCTTGTTGGCGAAGATGCGGCTCAGGCGAGGGTCGTTGCGCGTGTCCACCGCCTGCGGCTCGCCAATGGCCTTGAGCATGCGCTCGGCGGCGGTGGCGTAGGTGAGTGGGTCGCGCTTGCACAGCGCCAGGTAGTCTTCGAGCGACAGCTCTTCTTCGCGTGTGCGCTCGTAGCGCGCGGCAAAGTGGCTGATCACATCTTTATGCACGGTCATGGTGGCGGGTCTCCAAGATGCCCACAGCGCGCGCTCACATGGCAGGCCCTTCCTGCCCAGTCGTCGCACCTGGGAAGTTCTGATGGCGCCCCGACCTTTGATCCTGGTCCTGGCGCCATCAGAGCTTTCCTGTTCACCGAGCCTGCAGGCTCGTTGGTGGCGTGTCGCCAGCATCTTCCTTTCTGGCTGCGCCATTGTCTTGAACAAGCGCAATAAACCCTTTCAATCCTGCCGGCTTGCGGCGCCGGGCTTCATCCGCACCGCAGCCACCGTGCCAGCTTGGGGCTGACCGGCCACCGCCAGATCGGGCGCGCCAGAAGCAGCGGCCGCCACAACCAGCACCAAACGCGGGCCCGGTGCTTTTGGTAGACAACCGTTTGCAATTGCATGCACTGCATCAGTGCAGCCCACCCCCAGTGCGATCATCGCGCGTATGAACATACACCTTCTGCTGTTGTCTGTCTGTCAGGCGCTGTTCCTGACGAACAACGTCACCTTCATCGCCATCAACGGGCTGGTGGGCCTGTCTCTGGCGCCACTGGGCTGGATGGCCACCTTGCCGGTGACGGGTTACGTGGTGGGTGCGGCACTGTCAGCGATGCCGGTGTCGCGGCTGCAGGCACGGGTGGGGCGCAAACGCTCGTTTCAGATCGGACTGCTGGTGGCCGCGGGCTCTTCGGCCTTGTGCGCCTTTGCCATCAGCAACGGCAGCTTCTGGCTGCTGGTGTTGTCCACGCTGGTGGCGGGTTTTTACAGCGCCAACGGCGCGCTGTACCGCTTTGCCGGGCCCGAGCTGGTGCCGGCGCAGTTCAAGGAACGCGCCATCTCGCTGGTGCTGGCAGGTGGCGTGGCCGGCGCCTTCATCGGCCCCAACCTCGCCAGTGCGACCAAGGACTGGCTTGCGGCGCCCTTCGCAGGCGCCTATGTGGCGCTGATTGCTGTTGCCTTGCTGGGCCTGGTGGTAGTGTCCCTCATCCAGTTTCCCGTGCACGTGCCACCGGTGCCGGGCGCAGCCGCCGGACGCAGCGCGCGCGAACTGGCCCGGCAGCCCGTCTTTCTGGTGGCCGTCATCGGCGCTGCGCTGGGCTACGGCGTCATGAACCTGCTGATGGCCGCCACACCCATTGCCATGCAGCAATGCAAGCACCCCTTCAGCAGCGCCGCGCTGGTGCTGGAATGGCACGTGCTGGGTATGTTCGTGCCCAGCTTCTTCACCGGCCATCTGATCAAACGCTTCGGCGCGCTGCCCGTCATGTTCGTCGGTGCCGGGTTGTATCTGGTTTGCGTCACCGTGGCGCTTTCAGGCGTGGACCTGATGCAGTTCCTGGTGGCGCTGCTGGTGCTGGGTGTGGGATGGAACTTCCTGTACACCGGCGGCACCACGCTGCTGACGCAGGCCTACCGACCCGAAGAAAAGAACCGCGCCCAGGGCATCATGGACAGCTGCGTGTTCTGGACCATGGCCGTGACCTCGTTTTCATCCGGCGCACTCATCACCACGCAAGGCTGGACCTGGCTGAACATGGGCTCGTTGCTGCCCATCGCGCTGGTGATCGCCGCGCTGCTGTGGCTGGCCGTGCAGCGGCGCAGGGCGCAAAATCCAAGCCAACAACCCGGATGACCCATGAGCAGTGACACCCCGACGAGCCCGACTCCGCCTGACCGCCTGTCCACCAACCCCAAGAGCCCGTTTTTCAACGGCCCGATTCTTGAACGCGGCATCGGCATCCGCTTCAAGGGCGTGGAAAAGCACAACGTGGAGGAGTACTGCGTCAGCGAAGGCTGGATCCGCGTGCCTGCGGGCAAGACGGTGGACCGGCGCGGTCAGCCGATGACGCTGAAGCTGACGGGGCCGGTGGAGGCCTACTTCAGGGAAGCGGAAACTCCCGACGCGTGATGCGCGGCGTCAAGGCCTGGCGCAGGCGCGTCTGGCATGCGTTCAGCTCTCGGACGCGCCCAGCTTTTCCAGCAGGCCGTTGAGCTCTTCAAGCGAGCCGAACTGAATCGCCACTTCGCCCTGTTCGCCGCGCTTGGTGCGGCGTTTGACGCGAATGTCCACCTGGGCCGTCAGCAGGTCCGACAAGCGCTCCTCCAGGCGCAGGATGTCGCGCGACTTCGGCGTGGCCTTGGACACCGGTGCGCCTTCGCCGTCGCTGCGCGCACTGCGCGCCACCAGCGCTTCGGCCTGGCGCACGCTCAGCTTCTTGGCCACCACTTCTTGCGCCACCATCACCTGCTGCGCGTTGGGCAGCGCCAGCAGCGCGCGAGCGTGGCCCATGTCCAGGTCGCCGGCCAGCAGCATCTGCTGCACCGGCTCGGCCAGGTTCAGCAGGCGCAGCAGGTTCGACGCCGCGCTGCGCGACCGGCCCACCGCCTGCGCCGCCTGTTCGTGCGTGAGCTGAAACTCGGTCACCAGCCGCTGCAGGCCCTGTGCTTCTTCCAGCGGATTGAGGTCTTCGCGCTGGATGTTCTCGATCAGCGCCATCACCGCCGCGGCCTCGTCGGCGACCACCTTCACCAGCACCGGCACGCGGTCCAGGCCGGCCAGACGGGCGGCACGGAAGCGCCTTTCGCCGGCGATGATCTCGTAGCCGCCTTCGGTCAACGGCCGCACCAGGATGGGCTGCATCACGCCCTGGCTCTTGATGCTCTCGGCCAGCTCGTACAGCGAGCCCTCGTCCATGCGCGTGCGCGGCTGGTACCTGCCGGCGCGCAGCTGGTTCAGCGGCAGGCTGCTGGGAGCCTGGTCGTCGGGCGTGCTGTCCGGTGCCTTGGGGCCGAGCAGGGCCTCGAGTCCCATGCCCAGGCCCTTGGGTCTCTTGTTGGTGGTTGCCATGGGGCGCGATTGTCGCTTGCGGCCGGGATGGCGCCGCATGCCTTCCGTGCAGGTGTCAATGGCGCGGGTTCAGCGCCGAGGTGAGCCGCTGTCTTCAAAGGGCCTTGGTGTTGCGCCGGCGCCGCCTGCGCGCCGGCTGGCCGGGTACAGCACCTCGCGCTCCAGATAGCGCCGCAGCCGCAGCACCCGCGGCTCCATGCGACTGGGCATCTGCGACAGGTGCTGTACCACCGCCTGCACATTCAACATCTGCACACCTTCGTCGTTACGTCTTGCGTGCTGGGCGGCAAGACCGACCAAGCGCGCCGCGGACACCGCCACCTCTTCGGGCCGCCGGATGGCGCCCTGCAGGCTTTCGGCCGATATCCACATCTGGCCGCCTTGTTCTTCAATGTCCAACGCGATGCCGGCGAAGCTGTGGTGGCGCCCGGACTCGCGGCGCCACGCCCACGTGCGAACGAGAAGAATCAGTTCGTCCAGCCAGCGCACGCCGCTGCGGGGGGCGAAAACGGCCACGGCACCCAACACCACCAGCAGCGTCAGCAGCAACCGCAGGCCCACGCCCCACCAGTGCAAGACGCCCAACACCGCTGCGATGCTCAGTCCCACCAGTAAAGCGCGCTGATACCGGCCGTTCATGAAGGGTGCCGCGCCAGCTGGTGCAACAGCGACAGACCCTGCGGCCATTCGCCCAGGCCGCTGTCAGCGTTGACGTGGCCGGCGTCAGGCAGTTCCAGCAGCGGCGCGCCCCAGTCGGCGGCCAGGGCGCGGCCGCGCTCGGGGCTGCAGAAGGGGTCGTTGATGCTGATCACGGCATGGGCCGCAAAGGGCAGGGGCTGGCGCACGACATGCCGCCAGCCCGCCAGCTGCGGCGGCATGTCGGTGCGTGTCGTGTCGGGTGGCGCCACCAGCAGCGCACCACTCACGCGGCCGGCGTTTTGCGAGTGCGCTGCCCATGCCGCCACCAGATGGCAGCCCAGGCTGTGCGCAGCCAGCAGCAGCGGTGGCCCCGGCTGCGCAGCCGCGAGCACGGCTTCTTCCAGCTGCGCCATCCAGTCACCGCGGCGCGGCCATTCCCAGTCGGCCTGCTGCACGCGGTGAAATCCAGGCCGCAGCGCCCACAGGGTCTGCCAGTGGCCAGGGCCCGAGTTCAGCCAACCAGGCAACAACAGCACACGCAGCGGGGCATCATCAAAGGCGGACATTCCCTTATCCTTGCAACACTGCATCTTCAGCAGCGACCAGAAAGCACGCGATCATGACATTCCAGGTGTTTGTTGACGGCCAGGAAGGCACCACGGGCTTGCGCATCCACGAATACCTGGCCAAGCGCGAAGACGTGAACGTGCTGCGCATTGCACCTGATTTGCGCAAGGACGCTGCCGAGCGGGCGCGACTGCTGAATGCCGCCGACGTAGCCTTCCTGTGCCTGCCTGATTCGGCGGCCAAGGAAGCGGCTGCTCTGTTGACCAACCCGAAGACCTGCCTGATCGACGCCAGCACCGCGCACCGCACCGCGGCGGGCTGGGTGTTTGGCATGCCCGAACTCGCGCCGGCGCAGCGCGCAGCCATCCGGAAGTCCAAGCGCATTTCCAATCCGGGCTGCCACGCCAGCGCCTTCATCTTGTTGCTGCGGCCGCTGGTGGATGCCGGGCTGGTGCCCGCGGACCATCCCGTGACGGCCTCGTCCATCACCGGTTACTCCGGGGGCGGAAAGAAGATGATCGAGCAGTATGAAGCCAATGTTCACTCTGCTGCCGAGCCTGCGCTCACTTCACCACGACCCTATGCGTTGACGCTGGCGCACAAGCATGTGCCTGAAATGATGGTGCACACCGGGCTGCAGGTGCCGCCGGTCTTCATGCCCATCGTTGGCAACTTCTACAACGGGCTGTCGGTGACGGTGCCGCTGCACCTGGGTGCACTGGGCACGACGCCTGAGACGGTGCACGCTGCGCTGGCCGCGCGTTACGCGGGTGAGCGTTTCATCCGCGTGATGCCGCTGCGCGACGCGGCCACGCTGGAAGGCGGTTTCTTCGACGTGCAGACCTGCAACGGCACCAATCGAGTCGACATCTTCGTGTTCGCCAACGACTCGCAGGCACTGCTGATGGCGCGCCTGGACAACCTGGGCAAGGGTGCCAGCGGTGCGGCGGTGCAATCGATGAACGTGCACCTGGGCGTCAACGAGGGCCTGGGGCTCTGAAGCCGAAGTGGCTGCAGGCTGGTTGACGGGGTGGCGCCCCACCGGCCACTGAAAGGCGTTCGGGCTTCGACGCGCTTAGGCTTTTCTTGGCTCCGCAGTCGCGCCTGTTCGAACGGGCGCTTGCCGATAGTGGTAGCGGTAGCCGTCAGCAAACCCCAGCCGGCTGTAGATGCGGCGTGCGATGAGGTTGTCTCCTTCCACCTGAAGGTAAGCCGTGCGCGCGCCTTCACGGGCGGCCAGAGAGAGCAGGCGCTCACACAGCTGCCGAGCCAGGCCCTGGTTGCGCGCGTCGGGATGGGTGAACACGTCGTAAAGGCCCACCAGGTCGGCCTCGCGGGCGAACTGGCCACAGACCAGCGTGGCGCCATCGTCTTCACGCTGGATGGCAAAGCCGCGATACGGCACGGGCGACAGCGCCAGCCGCTGCGCATGCGCGTTGCGCTGTTCCAGCGGGCTGCCGCGCAGTTCACCCACGGTCTGGACATAGGTGTCGGCTGACAGCGGCACCCAACTCAATCCCACGGGCAACGGCATTTGTCCCACCTCGGGCCCGCAGGAAAGGGCGGGGCGCACCATGACGCGGGTGTCGTCCAGCAGGGTGTAGCCACGTTCGGCCAACGACGCGTCCAGGCCCGCGGGCTGCGTGAACCGGGTGATGCGCACCACCAGCGGCAGCGCCGCCTGGGTGTAGGCAGCCTGCGCCTGCGCCAGCTTGTCGTCCAAGGCCAGCCGCCCAACGGCCAGCGCGTTGATGCAGCGTGCGCGCTTGGCTTTGCCGGGGTTGAAGCGCAGCAGCCAGCCGTCCATCCACAGCTGCTGAGGCGGGGCGCTGGCGTTGATGCCGGCGTCCTCGATGCGCGACAGCAGCGTGTCGTCGAAACCCGAAGCCTCAGCCAAGGCGCTGCACCATCTCTTTGGCGAATTCGACAAACGCCTGTGCGCCCTTGCTGGAAGGGTCGAAGTTGACGCCGGGCTGGCCGTAGCTGGGGGCTTCGGCCAGGCGCACGTTGCGCGGGATCACGGTGTTGAACACCTTCTCGCCAAAGTGCGCTTTCAACTGGTCGCTGACCTGCTGCTGCAGCGTGATGCGGGGGTCGAACATCACGCGCAGCAGGCCGATGATCTGCAGCTCGGGATTCAGGTTTGCGTGCACCTGCTTGATGGTATTGACCAAGTCCGACAGGCCTTCCAGCGCAAAGTACTCGCATTGCATCGGCACCACGACGCCATGCGCTGCACAGAGGCCGTTCAAGGTCAGCAGGCTGAGCGAGGGTGGGCAGTCGATCAGCACGAAGTCATAGCTGCCCGCCACCGCTGCCAGCGCAGCCTTGAGGCGGCGTTCGCGCCGTTCCACTTCCACCAGTTCAACCTCGGCACCGGCCAGTTCGCGGTTGGCGCCCAGCACCTGGTAGCCCCCGTGCGGACTGGGCTGGGCGACATCGGCGATGGTGGCAGTTTCGAGCAGCACGTCGTAGACGCTGGACTTCAGCGCGCGTTTGTCGATGCCCGAGCCCATGGTGGCGTTGCCCTGGGGGTCGAGGTCGACCACCAGCACGCGTTTGCCCACCTGAGCCAGGCCGGCGGCCAGGTTGACGGTGGTGGTGGTCTTGCCGACACCGCCCTTCTGGTTGGCGACGCAAAAGACACGCATGCCGGTGTGGGCCTGTGCGCTCACTGGGTGCCCAACTTGATGCCAAAGCCGACCACAAAGACACCCGCCAACTTCTCCAGTCCACGCGCCACGCGTTGATGTGCGCGAACCTGGGCACTGACCGCATTGGCGAAAGCACACAGCGTCAGCCCATAAGCCAGCGTGATGACGGCAATCGTGACCGCCATGGCGATGAATGTGGCTGCGCCTTGGTGCTGGGCGGGGTCGATGAACAACGGGAAGAACGCCATGTAGAAGACGATGGCCTTGGGGTTGAGCAGGGTGATGTAGAACGCCTGCCGCGCGTAATGACGGGGCTCGATGCGGATGGGAGAGGCGGCGCCCGGCTTGGCAAAGATGAGCTTCAGCCCGATGTAGGCCAGGTAGACGGCGCCGGCCACCTGCACCAGCTTGAAGGCCACAGGGTAGGCCGTCAACAGCGCGGCCACGCCGGCCACGGCCAGCCACATCAGCACCTGGTCACCGACGATCACGCCCAGGGTTGCCGCCGCACCAGCCTTCAGGCCTCCCTTGGCCGTGGAGGTCAGCAAGGCAAACGTGCCCGGGCCCGGCAGTGCCAGGAAGACGAGGATGGCGGCGCAGAAGGCGCCGTAATCGGCGATGCCGAGCATGGTGGTTTGGTGCTTTCTGAAGTGATGCTGCTGGGTGAAAGGTCAGCGCTCAGAGGCGGTGCTGGCCGTGGGTTGGACGGGCGCATCCGAAGCGTGCAAGTTGGACGTAGCCGCAGGTGATGCGAGGTGGGCCGGTGTCCAAGGCACGGTAGACGCAACGGCGGGGCGGTCGGCGGGGCTGTGCGGGTGTCGTTGCCACCGGCCGAGGTCGTATCCCGACCGCATCAGCAGGGAGCGTATCGCAGTTTCTTCTTCAGGCGCCAGTTCTGGCCTGCGGGCGAGCACCCACAGATACTCGCGGGTGGGTTCGCTGACCACCGCATAGCGTCCGTCCGGGGCCAGTTCCAGCACCCAGTAGGACCCCCAGACAGGCAGCCAGCGCAGCCAGGCCGGCAAGAAACTCACCTCGAGCTGGGCGGGCTCGAGCCGGCCACCCCGAAGAACAGCAGTGCCTGAGGGCCGGGCCAGGCCCGTCACGCTGTCCACGCCGCCATCCTCTCGTCGACAGCGATTGACCACCTCCAGATGACCGTCAGGCATTTGGCGATAGGTGGCCGAGGTGTTGCTGATGCATTGCTTCTGAAAACGGTTCGGAAACCATGCAACCTGGTACCAGGTGCCCATGTAAGCAGGCACGTCAAGACTTGGAAGCGGCGCCACCGAAACGCTGGGTTCGGCGTGGGCGGATGCGCAGATCCCGGCCATGGCCAGAGCCACGACCGACCTCGCAGCGCGCAAGGCTGCTTGTTGTCCAGAGTGCAGTCTCATGCGATCTCATCGAAGGCGGCCGGTCGCGGCCTCATCCACACCAGACAGCGCTCGGCATCCAGCCCCGGCACATGCAGTTGTTCCACGTGAAACACGTCGATGGCTTCGGACAGTTCGTCGATCTCATCTTGCGGGTGTTTGCCCTTCATGGCCATCCACACCGCACCCGATGCCAGATGGCTCCGGGTGAGCCGGGTGATATCAGCCAGCGACGCAAAGGCGCGAGACGTGATCACCTGAAACGGTAGGGCCTGCAGGTTCTCCACCCTGGCGTGTACCGATTCGAGATTGGTCAATGCCAGCGTGCCGGCAACCTGCCGAACAAAGGCGGCCTTTTTCCCCACCGTGTCCACGGACGTGACTTTGAGCTGAGGAAAGACGATGGCCAGCACGGCGCCGGGCAGTCCTCCCCCACTGCCGACGTCCAGCAAGCGGGTGCTGGCTGTTCCCACAGTCTGCAGATGCTGTGCCAGCGGCGGCACTACCGCGAGGCAGTCAGCCAGGTGCTGCGAGAGCATGCCGGCGCGATCACGCACCGCCGTCAGGTTGTAGGTGCCATTCCAGCGCTGCAAGAGGTCGATGTAACCCAGCAGCCGGTGGCACTGGTCGGGCTCCAGTTGCAGCCCCAACGGGCCGCATACGCTGTGCAGCAACCACGTGCCTTCAGGCTCCTGCATCAGGCAGCCGACTCGACAGCACGGTCACCCGCAAACCCCTTGAACCGGCCTTTCTTCAAGTGCACGAGCAACAGCGAGATGGCCGCAGGCGTGACTCCTGAGATGCGCGAGGCTTGGCCCAGCGTGGCGGGCCGGTGCTTTGTCAGCTTCTGGCGCACCTCGAACGACAACGCAGACACCTGCGCATAGTCCAGATCCGCTGGCAGCGTCAGGTTTTCAAACGCCGAAGCACGTTCCACTTCGTCAATCTGCTTGTCGATGTAGCCGGCGTATCGAATGCCGATCTCGGCTTGCTCGATCACTTCGTCGGCGGCCCGCTGGCCCCACTCCGCGCGCAAGGTTTCACGTGAAACAGCGACCTGGCCCGCGATGCGCGCCACTTCTGCAACCGCATCGAACCCGATGCCAGGCCGGCGCAACAGATCGGCCAAAGGGTATTCGTGCTCGAGTGCCTTGCCCAGCAAGCGTTCGGCATCGGCCGCCGGCACGGTGGCCGGGCGCACCCAGGTACTGCGCAGGCGCTGAAGCTCCCGCTCCAGCCTTTCGCGCTTTAGATTGAACGCGGCCCAGCGGGCGTCATCCACCAAACCCAACGTTCGGCCCGCTTCGGTGAGGCGAAGATCTGCATTGTCTTCCCGCAGTTGCAGCCGGTATTCGGCCCGGCTGGTGAACATGCGATAGGGCTCTGTCACGCCTTTGGTCACCAAGTCATCAACCAGAACACCCAGGTACGCCTGGTCTCGCCGCGGCAGCCAGGGACCGAGTCCCTTGACCTGCAGCGCGGCGTTCACCGCGGCATACAGGCCCTGCGCCGCAGCCTCTTCATACCCGGTGGTTCCATTGATCTGCCCCGCAAAGTAAAGACCCTGGATGGCGCGCGTTTCGAAGCTGCACGTCAACTCGCGCGGATCGAAGAAGTCGTACTCGATGGCATACCCCGGCCGCACGATGTGCGCCCGCTCCAGGCCCACCATGCTTTGCACGGCGGCTATCTGAACATCAAAGGGCAAGGAGGTGGAAATGCCGTTGGGGTAGTACTCGTGGGTTGTCAGTCCCTCGGGTTCCAGGAAGATCTGGTGGCTGTCCTTGTCGGCAAAACGGTTGACCTTGTCCTCGATGCTCGGGCAATAGCGCGGACCCACGCCTTCAATGACCCCCGTGAACATCGGGCTGCGGTCAAAGCCGCTCTTGATGATCTCGTGCGTGCGGCTGTTGGTGTGCGTGATCCAGCACGGCACTTGCTGCGGGTGTTGTTCCGCGCTGCCGAGAAAGCTGAACACCGGTACCGGATCCAGGTCGCCAGGCTGTTCCTGCAGCCGGGTGAAGTCGATGCTGCGGCCGTCAATGCGTGGTGGCGTGCCGGTCTTCAGTCGCCCCTGCGCCAGCTTCAATTCTTTCAACCGCGCCGACAGACTCACCGCAGGCGGGTCCCCGGCGCGCCCGGCGCTGTAATTCTGCAAGCCGACATGGATGCGACCGTCCAGAAACGTGCCCGCCGTCAGCACTACCGCGCGCGCGCGGAACTTCACTCCTACCTGGGTGACTGCACCGACCACCCGACTGCCCTGCAGCAACAGGTCGTCCACCGCCTGCTGAAAGAGCCAGAGGTTCGGCTGGTTTTCGATGCGGCGCCGAATGGCCGCGCGGTACAGCACACGGTCGGCCTGCGCCCGAGTGGCGCGCACAGCGGGGCCTTTGCTGCCATTGAGGATGCGAAACTGGATGCCCGCTTCGTCGGTGGCGGCGGCCATGGCACCGCCCAGCGCATCGACCTCCTTGACGAGGTGGCCCTTGCCGATGCCGCCGATGCTGGGATTGCAGCTCATCTGGCCCAGCGTTTCGATGTTATGCGTGAGCAGCAACGTGGTGCAGCCCATGCGGGCAGCGGCCAGCGCGGCCTCGGTGCCCGCATGACCTCCGCCGACCACGATGACGTCAAATTCCTGAGGATGCAACATGCTGCAATTTTAGGCGCCAGGCCAGGCCAACGACGAGCGGATGTAGCATCCCGCGCATGGAATGCCGCGCCCACTGTGGTGCTTGCTGCACCGCGCCCTCAATCAGCTCAGCAATTCCCGGCTTGCCCCTGGGCAAGCATGCAGGCGTCCGCTGCAATCAGCTCGACGCGCAGGACCGGTGCCGCCTTTTCGGACTGCCCGAACGACCCCTGGTCTGCACCTCGCTGCGCCCGACGCGGGAGATGTGCGGCAACAGCCGCGAAGAGGCGATTGCTTGGCTGGTGCGGCTTGAGGCGCAGACCGCGCCGGGATGACAGAGGCCACGCCACAGGCGGAACGAGCCATCACTCAGCCTGGAGCAGGTGAGCGCCCCATCAGGCCAAGACAATGCCCAGAGGCCGGGCGAACGCGACCATTCAACACGGCCGATACGGTGCAACCTTCGGCAGCGTCGCGTACTGAGTGGCCTCAGCCGCCAAGCCCATTTGGTGCCCAGCTATCCGGCCTTCAACCCAACCGCTGCGCCGCCAAACCTGACAAGGTCAACGATTCCGGTGAACGTCCGCGTGCACCGGCTTCAGTACCAGCCACCACCACGGGGAAACTGGGTGGCGGAAGCAGTGTGGTGTGCGTTGGTCATGAGAAGCTCCTGATGTGAAATTCAGCCACGGGGGGCGTGAACCAATGCACGTATTGGAGCCTGCAAAAAACATCACGGCCAGCTCTCGCCCTTTGTGACTTGACAAAGCGGCGCAGGTGTGCCTCGACAACGACGACAGGCCATCGATGCCGCAGGCATCCCCTGTCGCCGGTTCAGATCAGGCGCAGCGAAATGGCCCGAAGGATCGCCAGATGCTTGCTCGACACATCCAGCTTGCGCATCACGTTGCGCAGGTGGTAATTCACGGTGTGCTCGCTCATCGAAAGGATTTGCCCCACGGCCCAAGCGCTCTTGCCTTCCTTGGTCCAGCCCAGAACCTCGCGCTCGCGTGGCGTGAGGTGCGGCACACCCGCTCCAACGGAATCCTCCGGCATCAGCACCCGCACGGCCGCCTCCTGTGCGTAGACGGCAAGCAATTGCAGATCGGCCATCAGGCGCATCACTTCCACCGAAGACTGCGGCAGCGGGCTCGAGCGGTCCACGCCCAGCAGAAAATGCACACCATCGGGCAGATGCATGGCCATGGAGATACCCGTTCTATAGCCGAAGGCAGCTTGCTCTTCCCAGAGGTCGCCTGCACCATCTGCGACGTACAGCTCCTGGTCGTAGGCAAACGGCACGGTGGCCGTGCGCAAACGCTTGAGCACGGGATCGCGAAGCGACTCGGCGACACTGCGCGACGCCTCGTGAAAAGCCTCGGGCGTGTTGCCGATCATCACGAAGCGCGACGCCTGCCCCGGCTTTTCGACAGCCAGCGCTGCACTCGCGAGATCGAACCCCAAGTTCTGCACGAACCCGACCAGACGCCTCTCGAAGGTGTCCCGGTCAGTTGCTGCGCTGACGTCCAGATAGTCCTGTTGACGCATGTTCTAGGGGGCCACCAACCTTGCTAGGTTGCGATGATGCGGGCGCACCGCGACGATGGGAACCTCAATCACACCAAAAGGGGCAGCCGTGAATATTCAATCGTGGATGATCAAGTCGTGGGCGAGTCTTGAATGGTACCTTCCACCAGACGCTGAATCGTTCCCGGCTTTCCACCATGTCAGCACCCAGGTCAGAGACGACGGCAGCATCTCGGGATTCCAGTCCGGAGACACCGTGTGGGTGGCACAACATGACCAGTGGTGTGCAGGCCTGGCCTGGGAATGGTCAGAGGTCAAGACCGGAATCGTGATGCTGACCGATCCCAACTCCATCATCACCAACCTGGAGTTTGTTGACAACGAGGGCAACCCTGTCCTGGGTCTGCTCAAGACCATTGCCGTCAATCGCCTCGTGCACGCGCTGCCTTGGCAAGCAGCCGTCTGCGGCGCGATGCAGCCGCACCTGCCGCGGCCAGAGCTTGCAGCCGTTGCTGCGGCCGTCCACATGCCACAGAGCGAATCCATGGCCCGGCATTCCACTGCAGGGCCTATCCGCTACCTGGGGCATGACCAAGAGCAATCGGCAACAGCCACCACGCCCCCATTGCGCGCCGTCTCTGCCACGGCTCGGCACAACCGTACAGATACCGCACGTCGCACCGGCAGCCGCGTCGCCGACCGCGAAGCGGGCATCGACAGTCTCATGCCTCCGCAGCACCTGCGGCGCGCAGCCTGAAACGCAGCCGGATGCGCAACAAGCTGCGCCTCTAGGCGCTACTTCAATGCGGCGGTGCGCAGCGTGCGTGCCACGAACACCACGCCCAGCAGCACCAGCAGCGCACACACGCCCAAGGGCAGCAGCACGTCCACCCAAGGCAGCGCTTCGCCCTTGAGCACCCGTCCCATCAGCGTGACCTGCGCCAGCACTGGGACCCACAGGTGCCAGGGCGCGTCACCTTCCTGATTGAAGACGGTGACCAGCGGCAGCATGGACACGCCCAGCACCACCACCGTGACGCTGGCCTGCGCCTCTTTGAAGGACTTGCAGCGTATCGAAATGGCCATCAACACCGCAGCCAGCGCACCCGCCAGGGGCAGCAGCAGCACGATGAAAGCCACCGCCTCCGGCACGCCGAAGCGAAACATCGAGGCCAGCACCTCGCTGCGCAGCAGCCACTGGCCGGGCAGGAAGCTCAGGCAGGACAGCACGGCAATCAGCATGCCCACCGTGGCCACCGCGCCCCACTTGCCCAGCACCAACGACCAGCGCGGCGCCGGGTTCATCAGCAGGGGCTCCAGCGAGCCCCGCTCCCGTTCGCCGGCCGTGCTGTCCAGCGCTGCGTTCAGCGCGCCGTAGAGCACCGCCATCAAGACAAAAAACGGCACCATCGTGGTGAGCTGCGCGGCACGCGTGCCGGGTTCGGCGAGATCGCGCTCCTGCACCTGCAGCGTTTCCAGGGCCGCCGGTGTCACGCCCCGCAGCGCCAGCCGCAGAGTGGCCTGTTCCTGGTTGAAGCTGCGCAGCAGACGCAGCACCGCACCCGTACCACCCTGCGCGCGCTGGTTCGAGCTGCTGCTCACCAGCTCCAGTTGCGGTGCCTGCCCGCTGGCCAGGTCGGCCTCGAAACCCACCGGCACGACCAGCACCGGGTGTGCCAGCTTGCTGTCGCGCAGTTGCTGTTCGTAGCCCGGCTCGGCCTCCAGCGCCGTATAGGTCTGCCGTTCGAAGAAGTTGCGCAGCGTGGGCGCGTGTTGCAGGCCCTGCACCACCACCTCGCGCGCTTCGGCGCGTTTTTCGATGCCCGCCACCAGCGTGGACACCATCACCAGCACCAGCGGCCCCACGGCCACGGAACTGAGCAGCACCATCAGCAGCGTGCGCCGGTCGCGCAGCGCGTCCTGCAGTTCCTTCAGATAGACCACCCAGGCAGCCTTCATGGCGCGCCCTCGCTGCCCGGCCCGCCTGCTGACGGAAAGGCCAGCTTCACGAAAGCGTCTTCAAAGTCGGGCGTGTTGCCGGCAGCGTCCTTCAAGCCCTGCACCGTGCCAGCCGCCACCGTTCGGCCCTCAGATACCACCACCACGTGGTCGCACAGACGTTCCACCTCCTGCATGATGTGGCTGGAGAAGACAACGCATTTGCCCTCGTCGTCGCGCAGCCGGCGCAAGGTGTCGCGCAGCGCGCGCGTGGCCAGCACGTCCAGCCCGTTGGTGGGCTCGTCGAGCACGATGTTGTGCGGGTTGTGCACCAGCGCACGCGCCAGCGCCGTCTTCATGCGCTCGCCCTGGCTGAAGCCTTCGGTGCGGCGGTCCAGCAGCGGCTGCATGTCCAGCAGCAGCGCCAGCGCGTCCGCGCGCGCCTGCGCCTGGCGCGTATCCAGCCCGTGCAGGCGGCCGAAGTAGACGATGTTCTCGCGCGCGGTCAGCCGCGGGTACAGGCCGCGCGCGTCGCTGAGAACCCCCATGCGCGCCAGCGCCACTGACGGCTGGCGGGCCACGTCGATGCTGTCCACGCACACGCTGCCGGCATCGGCGTCTATCAACCCGGCGGCGATGCGCAGCGTGGTCGTCTTGCCGGCGCCGTTGGGGCCCAGCAGGCCGGTGATGCAGCCATCGGCTGCCGTGAAGTTGACGCCGTCGACCGCCATCACCGTGCGCCGCTGCCGGCCCCGGCCTTGCGTGAAGCGCTTGCACAAGCCCTGCACCTCGATCATGGAGTGCGCCCGGGTGCTGCACGCGCAGGCAGGAAGGACGGCGGCCGCGGCACGCGGGCCGCGCAGGCCGAGTCGACCTGCAGCGCATCGGCGTCGGTCTCGGCGTCGATGAACCGGAAGAGCACGTCACGCATGCAGGGCAGGCTCATCACGCCGTGGCCGGCCTGTGGCACCACCTGATGCCTGGCCAGCGCGCCCAGCGCCTGTGTCACACGTTGGCCATGTCGTGGCGGCGTCGCCGGGTCCGCGCCGCCACTGAACACCAGCGTGGCATGGCGCGCTGGCGGCAGTGTGTAGAAGGCCGCTGGCACAGGGCCTTGCGGCCAGCCGCTGCAGACCCGCTGGTACTGCTGTGCAAAGCCATCCCCGAAGTCGGCGCCGGGCACTTCGGTGTTCAAGCCCAACCGGGGCAGGTCTTCGCTGCAGACCACCGAGAAATGCATGCCCTCGTAGAGCTGGGCGCTGCGCCGCCCGCCGCCGCTGCCCATCGCACTGGCCAGCGCCGCCAGCGGTTCCAGCCGTCCCTGCGCGGCCGCATGCAGCGCGGCCGGCAAGGCAGACGCCAAAGCCGGCATGTACAGCGGCGCGCGCACCAGCGACAGCAGTGCATCGCGGCCCAGGGTCAGCCGCTCGCTGACACCCGTCAACGGGTGCGCCACCGAGAATTCGCGCGGCAAGCTGTTCAGCAACGCGCGCCAGTCGGGGCGCAGCGTGGGAAATCGCGCCGCGCAGGCTGCTTCGGCCTCGCAGGCAGCGAAGGCCCCTTCCAGTGCGGCCTGGCTGTCGCCGGAGAAGGACACTGGCAACCCCATGTCGGGCGGCGCCACGCCATCGAGCACGGCGCGGCGCGTGGCTTGCGGAAACTGGCGCATGTATTCCAGCACCGCGCGCGTGCCATACGAGCCGCCCACCAGATTGATGCGCTCGGCACCGAGTGCCTTGCGCACGGCGTCGGCGTCCTGCATCGCCACCCAGGTGGTGTAGTGGCGCAGGTCGCCATGGGGCAAGGCCTGCAACTGCTGCAGGCACTGGCGATAGCGCTGCATCTGGCGCGCGGGGTCCACGCCTTCCGACAGGGGCGTGTAGGGTGGCAGCTCTTCGCACCGCAAAGGCGCGCTCTGGCCCGTGCCGCGCTGGTCGATCAGCACCAGGTCGCGACGGTGGCTGAGGCGATTCAGCAGCCGGCTCACGGTGCCCGCCAGTTCCAGTGCGCTCTGGCCGGGCCCACCGGCGAAGAAGAACACCGGATCGGGCTTGCGGTTGCGCGCCAGCGCGGGCAGCACGGCAAAGTGCACATCGATGGCGGTGCCACCCGGCTGCGCCGGGTCCAGTGCCCGGCGCAGGCTGCCGCACAGCGCGCCGTGCTCCACGCCCGCGATCCGGCAGGGAGTCAGGCCGGGCCTGGTCTCGGCGGCAGCAGCAGGCTGGTACAGCGTTGCTGCGACCACGACTGTCAGCGCCAGCCTTGCAGCCGACGAGAACGCCAACAACGACTTCATGCGCCGCAGCTCATGCGCTACCGGACGACGGGCCTGCTGGCACCAGCCTGTCAGGGCAGCATGCGCCGCAGTTCACCGCTGGCCAGCAGCGCTTCCAGATCTTCGGCACCTCCCACCAGCACGCCCTTGACGAAGACCATCGGCAACGTGGGCCATCCGCACCACAGCTTGAGTGCGTTGCGAACCCGCCATTGGCTGAAGTAGCTGCCATATTCGAGATAGGTGTGCTCGATGCCGGCACCCTGCAGCGCCTTGCGGGCACGGCGCACGAACGGGTTGCCCTGCATGCCCACCACCACCACGGCGTGGCGGCCCACTGCGTCCTGCACCTGGCGCACCGTGTCGGCGTGGTGGCTGGCCACACGTTCCCTGATGGCGGGGTGGATGTGTTGTTCGTCGAGCAGTGGGCGGGGCATGGCAGTCCTGACAGTGGATGCACAGTATCTGCGATGCCGAGCCCCTGCCGGCGCGGAACAGTGCCATTGAAAGCCGTCGTCAAAGGCCCTGAAGGCACCGACAGCAGGGCTGGGGATATGCTGTGCGACTCCTTCCACCCCCACACGAGACCACGCCATGACCAAGCTCTACTACAGCCCGGGCGCCTGCTCGCTGAGCCCGCACATCGTGCTGCACGAATCCGGTTTGCCCTTCCAGGCCGTGCTGGCCAGCACCAAGACGCACAAGCTCGCCGATGGCACCGACTACTACGGCATCAACCCCAAAGGCTATGTGCCGCTGCTCGAACTGGACGACGGCACGCGCCTGAGCGAAGGCCCGGTGATCGTGCAATACATCGCCGACCAGGTGCCGACCAGCGGCCTGGCCCCTGCCGCCGGCACGATGGAACGCTACCGCGTGATGGAGTGGCTGAACTTCATCACCAGCGAACTGCACAAGGGTTTCTCGCCGCTGTTCAACCCGGCGATGCCCGAAGAAGCCAAGGTGCTGGCACGCGCCAAGCTGATGGAGCGGCTGGCCTGGGTCGACAGCCAGTTGGCTGGCAAGTCGTACCTGATGGGCGACCACTTCACGGTGCCCGACGCCTACCTGTTCACCGTCGCCGGCTGGGGGCGCCACGTGGGCGTGGACATCAGCGGCTTGCCCAACCTGAGCGCCTTCATGGCGCGCATGGCCGCACGCCCTGCCGTGCAGGCTGCCATGAAGGCCGAAGGCCTGATCAAGTAGGTGCCGCGGGCTTGAACAGCGCCTCGCACGCGGCGCGCTGGCCAGCAGCCGCGTCCACCTTCGGGCACAGCGCCTGTGCCTGCATGCGCAAGCGGGCCAGGCTGGTGGTGCGCGGCGCCTGATCGGCCCAGGTCAACAGCTTCTGGCTGGCGCGCCGCAGGTCACGCCCGCTGCGCGCGGCAAAGGCTCCGCTGTCCTGGCCGGCTTCGGTCAACAGCTGGCTGGCTGTCTTTTCGATGGCTGCAGCGTCCTTGGGCGCCAGGTCCACCAGTGCGTTCAGGTAACCCAGCCCCCATTGCAGGCGCGTCGCCGGGCCTTCGCTCTTGTCGAAGGCCTGCCGGTACCAGCCCAGCGCGTCGGCGGTGCGGCCCTGCTTGCGGGCATTGCCGCCCAGCTGGCTCATCAGGTAGTAGGGCGAATGGCTCTTGGCCAGATTGGCCTTGAGCAGCGCTTCGCTGTCGGCCCACAGGCCGGCCCGGCCCAGTGTGTAGGCCGCCGCGGTGATGACGGCCTGACGCTCATAGGCATCGGTGATCTCGCGGACGTCACGCGCCACATGGTCGCGCACATCAGCCACCAGCCGCGCCGGCAATCTGGGCACCAGCTGGTCCTTGGCTTGATCCAGGCGCGCCAGGTCCACACGTGCCAGCAGGGCACCCAGCCGGTCACCGCGCGACAGCGTGCCGTCGGCCTGCAAGCGCTGCAGAGACTCGTCAAAGCGCTGCACCAGCGCGGCGCGGGCGCTGCCAGCTTCAGGTTGCAGCGTGCCCACGATGTCGGCGGCACTGTTGGTCAACACGTCCATGTGCACGCGCGCCTGAACGGGGTCGGCCAGCACACGCTGCACGCGCTCGCGCAGCGGCGCGTCGGCCTTGATGCCCTGGCCTTCGTCACTGGCCGCCAGCGCCTTCAACCACAGCCGCGTGGTGTGCTCGGCGTCGGCCTGCGGGCTGGCCAGCGCCAGGCGCAGCAACGTGCCGGCCAGCTCGGCCTTCGGCAGCAGCTGCTGGTCGTCGGTTTCCCATGAATAGAACGACAGCAGCCGCCACTCGGCCGGCTGCAAGGCCTTGCCACCCAGCGCCTCCGCCAGCACCGTCTTCACCGGCCGGCCCCCAGCCAGTCCCAGTTGCAGCACGGCCATCATTTGCGGCGCGTCCACTTCGCCCGGCAGACGCGTGATCTCGGCGCCCGCGTCGTTGAACACCACCACCGTTGGGTAACCGCTGACCTTGAAGCGGCGGCCCAGCACCTGGGCGCCCGGGCGATCACCGTCGACATGCACGGCGACGAAAGATCGCGACAGCGCCGCGAAGTCCTGGCGGTTGAACAGCGTGGCCTTGAGCTGGTTGCACGGCGGGCACCAGCTGGCACCCCAGTACAGCAGCAGCGGCTTGCGTTCGGCGCGCGCCTGGGCGAAAGAGCGGTCGACCTCGGCGTCGCTGGCTACCGCTTGCCAGGCCACGTTGGTCGACGGCAGTCCGGGTGCCGCCACGCCGGCCTGGGGTGCACCCGACAGGGCGGAAGCCAGAGCCGCAACGACCAGAAGGCGCTTGGCGGAAATTTTCGTCGTGTGCTTCATGGCGCTCATCGCCCCGCTGTTGGTCGTGCTTGTTGTCCCGGTGGGCGTGTCGCCTGCAGGTTCGCACGCTGTTGGCGCCAAGTGCGGCCCGTGGCAACCAGATCGCCGTACACCAGCCCGCCTCAAGGCGGCGCTGACAGGCTGGATTGTGGGCCGACTTGCGGGCGCGGTGGGCCTGTCCAGCCGGCTGGTCGAGCCTGCCTGCCCGGCCGTTCGTCACGCCGTGCCTCACCTTCGACGCACGAGCAGGACAGGGGCAGGGTGCGCCGCCTTGCGGCCACCCTGGTTTCTCCTACGATGCGCGCCATGCACACCGCCGCGGCACCGCTCAACCCTTACCGCCTGGGTCGAGGTGCGGCATGGCTGCTGGTTCTGGAGCTGGCGCTGGCGGGCTGCAAGCCCGCGGGCCTGCCCGGCGCCAGCAGCAAACCCGACGCCACCGCCGCCGCCAGGGCGCTGCCGTTGGCCGAAGAGGCCCGCAAACGGCTGCAGCAAGGCGACGCCGCCGGCGCGCTGGCGCAACTGCAAACCGCACTCAAAGCCGACCATTCGATTCCCGCTCTGCACCAGTTGCTCGGCCAGGTGCAGCTGGCGCTGGGCGATGTGGTGGCCGCCGAAGCCGCGTACACCGACGCGCTGCGCCTGGGTGCCGACCGCAACGAACTGGTGCTGCCCCTGGCAGCCGCGCTGGCCGCCCAGGGGCAACCGCAAGCGCTGTTGGACCAGTCGCGCCTGGACGATGCCGGGTTGCTGCCGCACGTGCGCCAGCCCTTGCTGCTGATGAAAGCGCAGGCGGCGGTCGACCTGGGCCAGGCCGCTGCGGTACGGCGGCACATCGAAGCCGCCCGTGCCGTGGACCCCACGCAGGCAGCGCCTTGGCTGCTCGAAGCCAGCACGCGGCTGCGCGACGGCGCCACGGCCGAGGCGGCAACGGCTGCCGACAAGGCGCTGGCACTGGCGCCGCAGTCACCGGCTGCGCTGGCCGCGCGCGCCGACGTCGCGCTGGCCACCGGCGACCGGGCGGCAGCGCTGGCCGGGTACGAGCGCGCCATCGCTGCAGCTTCCGGTGGCCCTGCGGCCCATGAGCCCCGTGTCGCACGCGTGGCCCTGCTGCTGGAGAGCTCACTTCATGGCCCGGTGGCCGAGTCGCTGACTGCCGATATCGAATCGCTGCGCAAGGCCGCGCCAGACGATCTGCGCGTGTCCTATCTGGCGGCACTGCTTGCCGAGCGCCAAGGCAAGGCCGACGCAGCCCGCACCGCCCTGGCCGCCGTGGCGCAGACGCTGCAGCGGGTGCCGACCGAGGCCATGCGCTACCGGCCCCAGGTGCTGCTGCTGGGCGGACTCTCCAACCTGGGGCTGGGCGATACCGAAAGGGCCCGCGGCTACCTGGAACTGGCACAGCGCACCGGCGCCAGCGCCGGGCCCGCGACGCGCCTGCTGGCCCAGTCCTATCTCACCGACAACAACCTCGAACGCGTCATCACGGTGTTCGAGGCGCACATCAAGCAGCACCCGGCCGACCAGCAGGCGCTGCTGATGCTGGTGGGTGCGCAACTCTCACTGGGCCGCCACACGCGCGCCATCAACCTGCTGCAAGACACCCTGGCACGCAAGGACAGCCCGGCCGTGCGGGGCATGCTGGCCGCAGCCCACATCAGCACCGGTGGTCTGCTGGCGGGCCAGAGCGAGCTGAGCCTGGCGCTGAAGAAGACGCCTGGCCACCTGGGGCTGCAGGCCGCACTGTGCGCGCTGCAGCTGCACAGCGGCCAGGCGGCCAAAGCGGTGCTGACCGCACAGGCCCTGGTGCAGCGCGAACCCGCTCAACCCGGTTGGCAACATCTGCTGGGCGTGGCGCTGCTGCGCGACGGCCAGTTCGCGGGCGCGCGCGGCGCTTTCGAAACAGCGTCTCGCCTGGACGAAAATTTTGCCGCGCCACGGGTGGCGCTGGCTCGGCTGGAAGCCGGCGCAGGCGCGTCCGACGCCGCGACCGCCCACCTACAGTCCGTGCTGCAGCGCCAGCCCAGCCACAGCGACGCGCTGTTCGAGATGGGCCGGGTGCAGCTGCAGCTGCAGCAGACCGCGCAGGCGCAAGCCTGGTTCGAAAAAGCGCAGGCGTCCGCCGCGGCGGACAACCATCAAGCCGCGCTGGCACTGTTCGAGCTGCACCTGGGCCAGCGCAAGCTGGCTGCCGCCGCGGCGGTGCTGCGTCCGTTGGCGCTGCGCCAGCCTGACGACCAGCTGATCTTGCTGGCACAGGCGCGGCTGGCGCAGGCCAACAACGAAACAGCGACCGCCAAGAGCCTGCTCACGCGGGCCACCGGACTCGCGGGCTATGAAGCAGGCGCCTTGCTGCAGGTGGCTCTGCTGCAGATGCAGGCTGCGGCCCCCGCGGGTGCGGCGTCGGGCGCTGTCGCTTTGAACCCGAACGCCAACGCGCAGTACGCCTTGGACAAGGCGCTGGCCGACAACCCGGACCTGCTGGCGGCGCAAGCGCTGATGGTGGATGTTGAGTTGCGCCAGCGCGAGTTCGAACGCGCACAGGCACGGGTGCAGCTGCTGCTGGCCAGGCACCCGCGCCATCCGCTGATGCACACGCTGCAAGGTGACGTGGCGCTGGCCCGCGGGCAGACGGCGGCTGCGCTGGCCGCCTATCGCCGTGCGCAGCAGCTCGAACCCTCCAGCGCCCATGCCTTGAGCATCCACCGCGCCTGGTCGCAAACCGATCCTGGCCCGGCCAACGCGTTTGCCAGCCAGTGGCTGGAACAACAACCCGCCGACCATGCCGTGCGCCGCGCGCTGGCCGACGGCTTGGCGCGGCTGGGCCAATACGCTGCGGCGCGGGCCCACTACGAGCTGCTGGCCAAGGCCACGCCGGGCGACGGCGAAATCCTGAACAACCTGGCCCACGTGCTGCTGCTGCTGAACGACCCTGGCGCGGCGGCAGTGGCCGAAAAGGCGCTGAACGCAAAGCCCGGCGCCGCGCACATCCTGGCCACCGCGGGCTGGGCAAATATTCAGGCCGGCAAGGCCGAGCGCGGCATGAACTGGCTGCGCGACGCGCGACAACGCGAGCCCGCCAATGCCGACACGCGCTACTTCATGGCCGCAGCGCTGGCGCAGCAAGGCCGAAAGGCCGAGGCACGCGCGGAAGCCGCGGGCGCCATCGCACTGGGCAAACCCTTTGTACATGCCAAGGACGCCGCGCTGTTGCTGGAGACGCTGCGATGAATGGCACCACGGCAAAGCCACGATTGGTACGCCTGTGGCCGCTGGCGTGGGCGCTGGCGCTGTGGCTCGTTGAAGCGCCCCACGCCGCCGCGCAAGGAACCTGGCTGCACACCCAGTGCCTCGCCGGCGCGGGCACACAAACCCCGTGCAAGGCGCCACCGGCCTGGGGACAGACGGGCACCGACTACGTGCAGGCACTGGCCACCGCCGCCGGGCCTGGGAACCTGGGCGTGAGCCTGGTGAAGCCAGAAACCTTGCCGGCCGCCAACGCGGCGCGGGCCCAGCTGGCTGCGGTGATGCTGGCTTATCTGGACAACAGCAGGCCGCTGGTCAACTACCGGTGGTATGGGCCTGTGGCAGCAGCGGCTGTCAGCCCCCGCAGGGCAGACGCCTCGGCGCAACGGGATGCAGCGGAGCGCTTGACGCTGGCAAACCCCCCGGCCACTGCCACGGCCGCGCAGCCAGCATCATCTGCCAGCTCGACACCGCTGAACCTGCCATCGGCAGCCACCGCATCCATTCAGGCCACCTGGCTGGGTGGCGTGCTGGGCGACGAACCACAGACGCTCAGCGCCAGCTGGTGGCTGACGAGCCCGTTCTTCGGTGCCACCCTGCCGGGCCCGGCAGGCGCCGATGCCGATCGCTACCGCGTGATCCGTTTTCTGGCCGATCACTGCCCGCAGCTGGAAGGACGCGTGGCACCCAACGCGTGGACGCGGTGCACGAGTTACGACGTCGCCGAGCCTGGCACGGGCAGTCTGGCCGCGCTGGCGCTGCTGCTGGCCTGCGCCAGCGGCCCGCTCAACGCGCGCCGGCGGCGGCGCCTTCCGGCGCCGAGCTGACCGCCACTTCGGAGGCCCAGACCCAGGCCTGGTCGGCCATGTTCTGCACCGCTTCCAGGCCGCCGAAGCTGTCGGCCCGCAGCTCGATGCTGGCGCTGTCGCCAGCGTCCAGCGCCTCGGCCAAGGCCAGGTACTCTGCCAGCGGCCCCTGGCGCTTCAGCAGCGCCTGCAACAGCGGCTCGGTCAGACGCAACGGCGCCAGGGCTTCTGCCAACGGTACCTGCAGCAACACCTCCAGCAGCGACATCACGCCCATCGTGAACAGCGTCTGCGGTGCCGGATGGCCGCGCAACGTGGCCAGCCCCTCCACGAGACGGCCACGTGCGAGCGCCATTTCCTGCAGCGCACGCGAGGCCTGGCGCGATTCACCCACCGACAACAGCAACACGCTGAGCCAACGCTGCAACTCCTTGCGGCCGAGCAGCATGACGGCGGTGTCCACCGAGTCAACGGTCTGTCGCAAACCCACGGCAGGGCTGTTGGCATATCGCAGCAGACGGTACGACAGCGCCACATCGCCACGCACGGCTTCGGACACGACATGGGTGTCGTGGTCCTGCGCCAGATGGTTGATCAGCTCGCAGATGCGGTGGGCCGCTGCGCTCAGCGGCCGCGGCGCAGGCTGCGCCTGGCCACGGTCCAGCACACCGCCCACCAGCGTGAAGCCGGCGCGCAGAACCCGTTCCACGTCGTCCAGGTGCTGCAGGCCGCTGGCCACCAGCGGCAGCGGCGCCCTTTGCGCGCGCCAGCCCTGGGCCGATAGCAGCAGCGTGTCCAGCCCACCCGCCACAGCCTGCAGCAACACGAAGTCGGCCGCCGGCGCCAGCGCCGGGGGGCCGTCGGGCACGCCCAACCGCACGCCGCGCGTGCGCAACTCGGCCGCCACCTGCGGCGGCAGCAAGGCCAGGTCGGGAACGCAGATCAACGCGCCCGCGGTGGCCTGCTGCGCCACGCCCGGGCGTGCCAGCGCGCTGGCGCCCAGCGTCACCAGCACACGCTTGCCGGACTTGCACAGCGGCGCCGCAGCCGCCAGCAACAGCGCCTGGTTGGCGGCGCGCGCCACCGCAGCCGCCGCGTCGGCGCGTTGCGCCAGACGCTGTTCCAGCGCCGGCGGCAGCAACAGCTCGAAGCCTGCGACGTTGCCTTTGCTGCCCACCAGGGGCCTGCGCACGCCAAACGTCGTTGCGGGCGGCAGGGCGGGAGACGGACCCGCCGCCACAGAAATGGCCGCCCGCGCCAGCACGGCCGGGCTGGGCGCAGCCGCCGCAGCGGACTTGGGCGGCGCCTGGCCGATCAGACGCGCGAACCAACCAGCCATGGCGATCTCCGGACAAGCAGGGGTAACAAGGTCTGGCGCGCGCGGGCGCCACTGCTGACAGCACTCATCGGCTCATGGTGGCACGCCTTTGCGGGTCGAAAGGGGTGGTGCAAAGGCGTCAAAACCTGCCAAATCAAGCCCGAGGTCTGGCCTGCGGGGCTGCACGCCGGGCAGCGTCGCCGGCGGCCCAGAGATACGCCGGGCTCAGATCATCGCCTGCCCGTCTTCAGCCGGCGGCGCCAGGGCCGGGGCGCGTGCCAGCGCCATCCAGACCGCAAACGGCAACTTGAAGGGCCGCACCGGGGCAGGCCGCCCCACGTCGAGACCCGCCTCGTCGGCCCACAGCACACCAAACACCGGTGGTATCTCGTCGAGCTCGGCAATGCCCCGTTGCAGCACATACCAGCACTGGCTGGCCAGCGCCAGGTAAGCGGCGGCTTTGGCGGGATGGCGCAGGTCACCCAGCAGGTCGGCCCGGCTGACTTTGACCTCGAACGCGGCCGGCTCGACGCAGGCTTCCACCGTGGTGTGACGGATGGCGTAGACGTCGGGCATGGCCAGCGCCCACCTCACCGCCTTCGCTGTTTTCGCGGGCTGCCCGCCTGGCTGCACCGCATCGCTGCCCAGGTCCGGCAGCTCCTGCTCCGGGGCGCCCCTACCGCCCGGTGACGCGGGCAGCGACGGGCCCTCGGGCAGGGCCAGCGGCGCGCGCAGCGTCAAGCCGCACCACACCACGCGGCCGGCGCGTTGCTGCTGCAACGCCACCCGCTGCACCAGCGCTTCATGCGCCGTCATCGCCGCCTGGTGACGCCGTCGCTTGGCGGCCAGCCTGTCGATGCCGGCGTCGGTCAAGCGCAGGGTCTCGCGCCCACTGCTGTCCAACAGCCGGCACACCAGGCCGGCAGCCAGCAGGTCGAGTTCGATGTTGTCGTGGCAGGGCCAGCCTGCCGAGCGCCAGATGTCGCGCAGCCGGCGCTCGTGCACAGACGTGCACGGCAGCTCCAGGGCGGACGTCGGGTCGGCCGGTGGCAACCCAGGGTCACCCACCGTGTCTGCGCCGCCCATCAAAGCCCGGCCCAATCGGCAGCCGCCTCAGTCGACGACCTGTACACCCTTCCAGAAGGCCACGCGACCCTTGATCTGCGTTGCGCCTTCTTTCGGGTCGGGGTAGAACCAGACGGCATCGGGGTTGGCGTCGCCGTTGACAAACAAGGTCAGGTAGCTGGCCTGGCCTTTCCAGGAACACATGGTCTTGGTGTTGCTGGACAAGGTGTACTCGCGCTTCAACGCGTCGGCCGGGAAGTAGTGGTTGCCCTCCACGACCACGGTGTCGCCGCTCTGCGCTACAACGGTGTCTTTCCAGATGGCTTTCATGGGTGCTGGTCTCCTGTCGCTGTGCACGCTGCGGCAAAGACTACCACCGCAGGCGGGCTGGGCAGGCGGCTCATGGCCAGCCATGCACTGGAGGGTGCGGCGGGCGCGGCGCAGCGCATGGCCCTGTTGGCGCAAACACGCGGCGCCGACCACATGCACCTGCATGCCGGCGCCCACTGGTGCTCGCGCGCGGCGGGTGGCCCGGCGGCTGGCGCCGAAGATCGCCCGGCGCTGCAAACGCCGTCAACGATCGCGGCGGATGATCCCCACGGGCGCCGCTGCCGAACCGAGGACGAAGACGCTGTAGATGCCCCCGGCCACCAGCGTCTGGCCGCTGGCCGTGAACAGCGGTGCGCTGTCGCCCTCGCGGGTCACGCGCAGCGTCAGTGTCGTGCCCGGCGCCGTCAGCTCGTAATTCGATGCCGCGGCCGCCGGCACACGGCCGCCCAAGGTCCCGAAGTCCACCGACAGGGACAGGTTGTCCGTCGGGCTCGACAGGCCGTTGACCAGCCGCACGCGGACCTGGGTGACGTCGCTCGGCGCGCGGTTGTCGTCGGCAATCCAGGTGCCGCGCGGCGACCAGGCCCCTGCTTGTTGTGCCGCGCTGCTGGTGCTGCCCTGCACCAGCAGGGTCAGGTCGCCACCGGCACTGGGTCCGGTTCCAGTGACCGGGCCCGCGGTGGCGCCCACCGCCAAGGCCACCACCGGGTTGACGGCCGGGACCAAGGTGTAGTTGCCGATCGAAGGCGAGGCCACGCCATTGGCCAGCTTTTCGCCACCCACTGTGACCGTCACGGCTCCAGCACCATCCAGACCGGCCACCACCCGCACCCGCGCTTGCGCATTGTCCAGCCGCGTGATGCCGCCGCGCTGCGTCAGCAGCAGCGCGCTGGTCAACACGCCGCCACTGCCGGGTGTCAACACCAGTGTGGCGATCTGGCGGCTGGCCAGGTTGATGCCGGAAACGTCGAGTCGCAAGTCGTTACGGTTGTTGGCCGCGGTCACGCGCAAGCGCCAGCCAGTGCTGGCCACCGTGATCCAGCTGCCCAGTGCGCCATAGCCGGCGCCGCTCTGCAACGGCACCGCGCTGGCCAGCGCTTCGTCGGTGCCGGTGAGGTAGACATCGAGCGCGCCGCTGTCGGGCGCCGCGTTGATGACGCGCAGCAGCGCCTTGTTGGCGTCGGGGTCGGCCTGGTTGTCGTCCAGCAGCACCTGGCGCAGTGCACCCGCGCCGCCGTAGGCCAGCGACGTGTAGTAGCGGCCCTTGCTCAGGCTGGTACCCGCGCTGAGCAGCGCCGTGGTCGAGCCCTGGTTGTGGATGGTCAGCGTGGGGCTGCCATCATCGACTTCGGAATAGATGGCGTTGTCAGCGTAGGCCACCTGGCCTTGGCGCAGCTCGTCGTTCAGGCGCAGCGCCAGCTGCGCGTAGCCGCCCACAGTGCCGGTGGCATTGACCAGTCGGATCTGCGCCTTGTTGCGCTCGGTGTTGCCGGCGCCACCACAGGCCTGCAGCCCCGCCACAAGCAAGCCCGCCAGAAGTGCAATGAAGAGCGCGAGGGGTCGACGGGGGATGAAATTCACGGGAGGCTCCTGGTCAGCGGCAGCGGTGCAGGGCCGGATCATGCCTTGAGCGCGACCGCATCGGGTTTGTCGCTGGCAACCGGGGCCGGCACGCGGTCCAGCACCAGCCCGAGCCAGACCGTCACCGGCAGGTCGTTGCCCACGCCATCGGCACGGGGATGTTCCAGCACTTCCAGCCCCTGCTGCAGCTCGTGGCTGGAATCGAACCAGCCACAACCCGACACGGCGGGGTCGTCGTCGCAAGACGGTGGGCTCAGTGCCTGGGCCTGCATGGCGCGCTGCCGGCTCAGGTCACGACGGCGCCGCCGGTGGCTGAGCGCTGCAACAGCCGGATGGCGCGTGCTCCAGCCCAGGCATTGGGCCAACGCAGCCACCGAGATGGGTTGCTGCAGGGTCATCATCAGTGCATTCATCGCGGCGTCCTCCGGGGCTGGAATCAGAGCCTCGATGGTGAACAGACGCAGCCCGGGCAACCATCACCAGCAAGGGCGGTTGCCGGTGGGCCCCTGCTGGGGGGTTCGCCGGGGCGGGGGGATCACCCCCATCGGAGGGTTCAGGGGGAAGAGCAGGGCACGGCCGTGTGCGCGCCTGAAGCCTGCTGGCGCCGGCCCGAGCCCCCTGCCAGCTCAGCCAAAAGGCCGCACGCCTATCCAGGCCGCATGGGCCCACAGCGCAAAGCCGGCCCACGCCGCCAGGCCCAGCACCACTGTCACACCCGTCATCGCGGCACTGCCGGCGGGGTACACCGCGCCCGCCGCCCGGTCGCGCTGGCGCGCGGCTCGAAAACTCAGTGCCGCCCAGACCAGGAAACTGCCAAAGAGCAGCAGATCGGCCAGCGTGTGGTTGGCCAGCAAGTGCGCCAAGGCCCATACCTTGACGCCCAGCACCATGGGGTGGTGCAGCCGCGACTTGATGCCGTTGCGCGGCACATAGGCGGCAGCCAGCAAAACAAACGCCACAACCGTGAGCAGTGACGCCAGGTGGCGCGCCCACAACTGCGGTGTCCACAGCGCCACGGGTTGCAGCCGGGCCTGGCCGTAACCCCAGACGATGAGCGCAAAGCCCAGCAGGGACAGCAGCGTGTACACGCCCTTGTAGGGCCCTTCACCCATCCGCGCCCGCGTGCGGCTGCGCCAGTCCTCGGCGAAGATGCGCGTGGAGTGCACGCCCAGGAAGATCAGCAGGCCCAGTATCAGTGTGGTCATGGCGTGTCTCGTGTGCAGCAGGGGATAGCCGGCGGCGCCGGGACGGAATCATTGTCACCAAAACTCGCTGCTGCGCCAGCGCAGGCGATCGCAGGCGCAGGCGGAGGGGCAGGGGCAGGGGTAGGGGCAGAGGCGTCGGTGGCGACTTCACCAGCCGTTCAAGGCGCCGCGGGCGGTGCTCGTCTTCTCATGTCCAGCGGCCAGCACAGGGTCGCCATGGATCGCTGCGAATCTCCCTTTGGGCACAATAAACTGGCACTGCCTTTGCTTGACTGGCACATCCGAACCACGACCTTACACACCCGGTGGAGATCACCTTGCTGATCGCTTTTGTCATTGCCTACGTCATCGTCACGATTGCCATCGGCCTGCTCGCCGCCCGCCGCGTGCACAACGCGAAGGATTTCATGGTGGCCGGCCGCTCGCTGCCGCTGTACATGAACGTGGCCACCGTGTTCGCCACCTGGTTTGGCGCCGAGACGGTGCTTTCGGTGTCGGCCACCTTCGCCAAGGACGGCCTTTCGGGCATCCCTGGCGACCCCTTCGGCGCCGCCGTGTGCCTGGTACTTGCGGCGCTGCTGTTTGCGCGCCTGTTCTATCGCATGAACTTGCTGACCATCGGCGACTTCTACAAGCAACGCTATGGCAAGGGTGTCGAGGTGCTGACCAGTGTGGCCATCGTGCTGTCATACCTGGGCTGGACCTCGGCGCAGATGACCGCCCTGGGGCTGGTGATCCATGTGCTGTCTGGCGGCGCAGTGGCCTTGAACACCGCCATCATGGCCGGCGCTGCCGTGGTGGTCGTCTACACAATGTTTGGTGGCATGTGGTCGGTGGCTTTCACCGACCTGTTCCAGACCGTGGTCATCCTCATCGGCCTGACCTTGGTGGCTGTGCTGGTGGGTGACCAGGCTGGGGGTGCCAGCAAGGTGGTGGCGCAGGCCGCGGCCGACGGCAAGTTCAACTTTCTGCCCTCGGACAGCAAGGGATGGTGGGCCATGGCCGGGGCCTTCTTTGCCTTTGCCTTCGGCTCCATACCGCAGCAAGACGTGTTCCAGCGCATGACCAGCGCCAAGGACGAAAAAACAGCCGTGCGCGGCACCATCATCGGCGGGTTGATCTATTTCTGCTTCGCCTTCGTGCCCATTTTCATCGCCTACGCAGCGCTGGTGACGGACCCCGGCCTGGCCAAGCTCTTCGGCTCCGACGACGCCCGCGAAATCCAGCGCATCCTGCCCGACCTGGTGCTTTCCAAGATGCCGCTGTGGGCGCAGGTGATGTTTTTTGGTGCTTTGCTTTCGGCCATCCTGTCCACCGCCAGCGGCGCTCTGCTGGCGCCGACGTCGCTGTTCACCGAGAACGTGCTGCGCCCCTTCGTGCCGCACATGGGCGAGCGTCAGTTCCTGCTGACGCTGCGCATCATCCTGGTCACCTTCACCGCCTGCGCGCTGCTGTTTGCGCTGAACAGCAAGAGCACCATGTACGAAATGGTGCAGAACGCCTACAACGTGACCCTGGCCGGCGCCTTCGTGCCGCTGTTGGCAGGCGCTTACTGGAAACGTGCCAACACGCAGGGGGCGCTGCTGTCCATCGTACTGGGCATCGGGTGCTGGATCGCCGCAGCCAATCTGGCACCCGGTGCCCTGGTGCCCGCCAACCTGATCGGCCTGGCGGCATCGGTGGCGGGCATGCTGGTGGGCTCGCTGCTACCGCAGCTGGTGCCCAACAAGGGCCACTCGATCGCCACGGCACTGCAGCACGCGCAGCAGCAGGCAGCGCACCAAGCGCACAAAGCCTCGCTGCATGCGGGCCGTCGCGCCAGCCAGCAACCCACTGCCGAGGTCTCGGGTCTTGAAGAGAGCCGCCACTGATAATCTGGCCATCATCCTTTTTCGGACCGGCTCACCCCATGTTCAAGTTCTTCGTACTGCCGCTGCTGGTCATCGCCGCGATCGTGAGCGCCTGGTTCTGGGGCGCCTGGAATTGGAGTTATTCCACCGGTGAACGCGCGGGCTGGGTGCAGAAGCTGTCCAACAAGGGCTGGCTCTGCAAGACCTGGGAGGGCGAGCTGGCGCTGGTGTCACTGCCCGGTTCGACGACCGAGAAATTCTTCTTCACGGTGCATGACGCCGCCGTGGCTCAGGCCATCAGCAAGTACATCGGCAAGCGTGTGGCGCTGCACTACGAAGAAAAGATGGGCTTGCCCACCAGCTGCTTCGGCGAGACGCGGCACTTCGTCACCGGCGTCACGTTGACAGACGAAATTCCGATCGGTCCCGGCGTGATGCTGCCCAACCCGGGCGCAAACCCCGCACCTTCACCCGCAACTTCACCCTCAACTTCACCCGCGTCGGCCGCCACGCCGGCTGTGCAGATGCCCCAGGGGGCGGCGCCCGCTCCAGCGCCGGCCGCAGCGGCCTCGAAGTAAAGGGCGCCCCGCCCGCGGTACGGCCCGAATCAACAAGGGCTCGCTTGCGCGAGCCCTTGAATCCGGTGCATCAGTCCCTGGAGCAACGCACGGCGCTCACGCGCCGCGCTGACTTCAGCCCTGGTGCCAGATCACCTTCTTGCGCGACCCCACCCACTTCTCGTAGTTGGCCGCAAACAAGTCTTCAATGCGGTTGCGCTTGACCTTGAAGGTCGGCGTGATGAGGTCGTTTTCCACCGTCCAGGCCTGCGCCGTGACGACGATGCAGTCCAGTTGCTCGTGCGGGTCGAGCGTCTCGTTGATGAGCTTGATGTGCGCCGCCAGCGAGGCTTCCATCTCGCTGCGCGCTGTCGGGTCACCGGCTTGCTTGGCGGCCTCGGGATTGAGCATCACCAGTGCCAGCGGCTGGCCCAGGTTGGCGCCGGTGACGCAGCAGGCTTCTATGGAGCCATGCATCACCAGCCTGTCTTCAATCGGCGCCGGGGCCACGTACTTGCCCTTGCTGGTCTTGAACAGGTCCTTCACGCGTCCGGTGATCTTCAGGTTGCCTTCGGCGTCCAGGCCGCCCTTGTCGCCGGTCTTCAGCCAACCGTCTTCGGTCAGGGCGTCGCGGGTCAGCACGGGCTCCTTGTAGTAACCCAGCATCAGGCAGGGCGCCTTCATCTGGATCTCGCTGGTCACCGGGTCGAGACGGCTCTGTACCCCGTCGTAGGGCAAGCCCACGGTGCCCGGGCGCTGTTTGCCTGGCAGCGTGGCGTGGCTGACGCCGCAGTTCTCGGTCATGCCGTACACCTCGACCAGGTCCAGGCCGAGCTTGTTGTACCAGCGCAGCAGGTCGGGCGGCATCGGTGCCGCGCCGCCGGCAGCCCAGGTGCAGTCCTGCAGACCCAGCGCCGTCAGGATTTTCTTGCGCACGATGCCGCGCAGGATGGGGATCTTCAGCAAGCGGTCGAGCTTGGCCGCGGGCATCTTGGCACCAATGCCCTGCTGGAACTTCACCCACAAACGCGGCACGCTGAAGAAGACCGTGGGCCTTGCACGCTGCAAGTCGGCGGTGAAGGTATCCAGGCTTTCGGCAAAGAACACATGCATGCCGGTGGCCAGCACACCATGCTCGACCAGCGTGCGCTCGGCCACGTGCGACAGCGGCAGGTAGCTGAGCATGCGCGCGCTGCTGTCGATGGGCACCCGCTTCAGGCCCGACTGCACGCCCCAGGCGAAGGTGCTGAAGCTGTGCATCACGCCCTTGGGTGCACCGGTGGTGCCCGAGGTGTACATGATGGTGCACAACTCGTCGCCATCGCGCAGCAGGTTGCCCTTCAAAGGCTGCGTGCGCGCGGCGATGTCGTCCCAGGCCGGCCACGATTTGGTGGCGTCTTCGGGGGCCAGCGGCAGCGTGATGCAGGGCAGGCCGGCAGGGATGCCGGGCTTCATGCCCGCCCAGCCATCAAGCTTGCCCACGAACAGCAGCTTGCTCTCGCTGTGTTCCAGGATCTGGCGGATGGTGCCCGCGGCCAGCGTGGGGTACAGCGGCACCGAGACAAAGCCACCGATCCAGATCGAGAAGTCCGCCATCAGCCAGTGGGCCGTGTTCTTCGACAGCAGCGCCACCTTGTCGCCCGGCTGCAGGCCCAGGCTTTGCAGGTGCGCGGCCATGCGGCGGCTCTGGTCAAGCACTTCGCGCCAGGTGTAGTCGCGCACCTTGCCGCCGCCCAGCGGCTGGGTGAAGACCACCTTGTCGGGTGCGGTGGATTCCCAGTGATAAAGGCGTTGCAGCGCGAGCGCGTCTGACGAAATCGGATTGGCCATGGTGAGGCGCCCGTGGCGAAACGGGCTGAAGGTTGCCGGTACAGGCGCCGAGCCTATCGAAGCGCGCGCAATACCGACAGGGGAGTTTCCTCAGGCACCGGTTGACATCGCGCAAACTCGAGCCGGGATGTGGCCCGACGAGGGGGCCGCAGTTGGCGGCCCAGCCAGACGACGCAAGGCGTCTCGCGTTCAGGCGCGCGCGTGCTCCTGCGCAGATTCCATCTGCTCGAGCGTCTGGCGCAGCGCACGCATCACCAGCGTGCTTTCCAGGTCGGCCTGTGGCGCAACCGCCTGCGCCACCTCTTCGGCGGTTCCAGGCGCGCTCATCAAGGCGTGTGCCAGAACCGACAACGCCGCCACCGGGCGCTGCGCCGGTGTCATGGCAAGCTCGAGCGTGGCCTGGGCCTGCACGTGCATGCGCACGCTGGCCACCGCGGCGTCGCCAAGGCCCCAGCTTTCGCACAAAGCCGCGCCCAGCGCGTCGTGGCTCACGCCGAAGCCGGTATGTTCCAGTTGCGCCAGTTCGGTGTCGTCACGGGCGGCACGCAGCATGCTTCGATAGTGATCGCTTGCATGCCTGAAAAGCACCGCTTTACCGCACTCCTCGAACAGCCCGGCCGAATGCGCAGCCCACGCATCGAGCGACAGGCGCTGCGCCAGTCGCGCCATCAGCGCACCACGCTGCGCAGCGCGCTGCCACAGCGGGTCCAGCTCGGGTGCGGGAGGGAAAGCAGCGCGCAAGCCCATCTCGTAGGTGATCGCCACGACCTCGCGCAGACCCAGGTAAGTGATCGCTTGCTGCACGCTTTGCACCCGCCCCTTCAAGCCATACAGCGACGAATTGACCGCCTTCATCACCGCGGAAGCCAAGGCCATGTCCGACTCGATCAGCCGGGCAGCGGCCACCAGGTTGACATCGTCCTCGGCGAGCAGCAACGACAACTGCAGCAGCGACTGCGGTTGCGCCGGGATGTCGATATCCAGGGATCGCAGTTGGGGGTTCATGGTCATGTTGGGCGCCAGGGCAGCAGACGGACAGCCGCTCATGCTAGGCGCCGAAGCTCAGTGGCGGCCAAGAAAAAGGGGCCTCAACCGGCCCCTCTTCATCGTCACGATCAGCTGCAGCCACAAGCCGGAGCCGTGGCGGGCAAGCCTCATTTCTTGGGACTGCAGGCTGCGGCCGGTGCCGGTGCCTGTCTGCCTCTTTGCCTCTGTCTCCTCAACCCCCGAACGGTTATCGGCCAAGGCCTGAACCGCGAGTCGGCGCACTGTACTGGGCGCATAGCGCCGGACTATCGGGGCTTTCCCCGGCACCAAAGGCCACAGGCCGCGGTTCGCAGCACCAAACCGCCGCCTCGTTGCTGGTGCAGTAACGCCTACCCCCGCTCGGCTCTTGAATCCGCAACCACCCACTGCGCAGCGCGCTCGGCAATCATCAACGTCGGGCTGTTGGTGTTGCCGCTGGTGATGGTGGGCATGACGCTGGCGTCGGCCACGCGCAAGCCGCGAATGCCCTGCACCCGAAGCCGTGTGTCCACCACCGCGCCGTCCTGGCCTGCGGGCCCCATGCGGCAGGTGCCCACGGGATGGAAGATGGTGGTGCCGATGTCGCCCGCCAGACGCGCCAGTTCGTCGTCGCTCTGGTACTGCACGCCGGGTTTGACTTCCTCGGGCTGGTAGCGCGCCAGCGCCGGCATCGCCGCGATGCGCCGGGTCAGTCGCAGCGATTCCGCCGCCACCCTACGGTCTTCGGGTGTGGACAGGTACATCGGCTGGATCAAAGGCGCATCTTGCGGGTCGGAGCTGCGAATCTGCACCGTGCCGCGCGCTGTCGGGTTGAGATTGCACACGCTGGCCGTGAAGGCGTTGTAGCGGTGCAGCGGCTGGCCGAAGGCGTCCAGTGAGAGCGGCTGCACGTGGTACTGCAGGTTGGGCCACGACCGCGATGCGTCAGACCGCGTGAACGCCCCCAGCTGCGACGGCGCCATGCTCATCGGCCCGCTGCGCCGCAGCACGTACTCCAGCCCAATGGCGGCCTTGCCCCACAGCGAGTTCGCCAACGTGTTCAGGGTCTTCACACCCTGCACCGCAAACACGGCCCGGATCTGCAGGTGGTCCTGCAGGTTCGCGCCCACGCCGGCCAGGTCATGCACCACCGGCAGCCCATGCCGATGCAGCAGTTGCGCAGGCCCGATGCCCGAAAGCTGCAGCAGTTGCGGCGTGCCTATGGCGCCAGCACACAGGATCACCTCGCGCCGCGCCTGCACCACCACGGGCTGGCCACCGCCCGCCGGCAGCAGCTCAACACCGTTGGCGCGCCCGTCCTCGACCAAGACACGGCGGGCCTGGTGCCCCGTCCACACCTGCAGGTTGGGCCGGCCATGGGCCGGCCGCAAAAAGGCCTTGGCGGTGTTCCAGCGCACGCCGCTGCGCTGGTTGACCTCGAAATAGCCCACGCCTTCGTTGTTGCCGCCGTTGAAGTCGTCGGTGGCAGGGATGGCGGCCTGCTGCGCCGCCTGCGCAAAGGCGTCCAGCACATCCCAGCGCAGCCGCTGACGCTCCACGCGCCACTCGCCGCCGCTGCCGTGATGCCGGGCCGCGGCCTCGGGCCCGCTCCAATGGTCTTCGTGCTGCAGAAAGTAGGGCAGACAGTGTTGCCAGCGCCAGCCGTCGTCTCCCGTCAAAGCCGCCCAGTGGTCATAGTCACGCGCCTGGCCGCGCATGTAGATCATGCCGTTGATGCTGGAGCAGCCGCCCAGCACCTTGCCTCGCGGATAACGCAGGCTGCGGCCGTTCAGGCCGGGTTCAGCCTCGGTGGCATAGAGCCAGTCGGTGCGCGGGTTGCCGATGCAGTACAGGTAGCCTACCGGGATGTGGATCCAGTGGTAATTGTCCCTGCCGCCTGCCTCGATCAGCAACACCCGCTGGCTGGAGTCGGCTGACAAGCGATTGGCCAGCAGGCAACCCGCCGTACCGGCACCCACGATCACATGGTCAAAAACCTGGGGTTCTGGCGAGGTCATGCGGCTGAACCTGGTGGGGAAGAACCGGCCCAGGGTAAGCCCCGGGCCACAAAAACAACACTTGACGCCGATGCGCTTTACAGGCAAACGTTGAGCCGGCCCATAATAACGGCCTGTGTCTGGCAGCCGCGCCTTCGTCTGAATGGTTCACGCAGGGTTGAGCTCCGCATGGTTTTCAAGGTTCATTTAAGGGCTCCCCGTGGGAAACAAACTTTACGTCGGTAATCTGGCTTACTCGGTACGCGATGACACGCTGCTGCAGGCCTTCTCTCCTTTTGGCACGGTGACCTCGGCCAAAGTCATGATGGACCGCGAAACCGGCCGTTCCAAGGGCTTCGGCTTCGTGGAAATGGGTTCGGACGCTGAGGCGCAAGCTGCGATCAATGGCATGAACGGCCAGGCCATCGACGGCCGCGCTGTGGTTGTCAACGAAGCCCGTCCGCGCGAAGAGCGTCCGGGTGGCTTCGGCGGTGGTGGTGGCGGCGGTAGCCGCGGCGGCTACGGCGGAGGCGGTAGTGGCGGCGGTGGCGGCGGTTACGGCGGCGGTGGTGGCACCGGCGGCGGCGGCGGCGGCGGCGGTCGCAGCCCCTACGGCGGCGGTGGCGGCACCGGTGGTGGCGGTGGCGGCGGTGGCCGCAGCCCCTACGGCGGCGGTGGCGGAAGCCGCAGCGGCGGTGGTGGTGGTGGCGGCTACGGTGGTGGTGGCGGCGGTGGCAACCGCGGCGGCTACTGATCCAGCCCCCTGCTGATCGAACGACAAGGCGCCTTCAGGCGCCTTTTCCATTTCGGTGCCGGCTTCGTATGGCCTAACCTGCTCCTGAAGCCGGCCGGTCTTGTGCCGTGCGGCTGCTCGAATCAGCTGCGACGTGGTTTGCGCCCGCGCCGGGCCATCAGGCGGTCGTACAGCACGTTCGGCATCAAGCGCAACAGCTTTGCCACCACCCCCATTTGCCAGGGAATGACGTGGTAGCTGCTGCCTGCTGAAATGGCACGGTAGGCCTGCTCGGCAAAGTCGTCGGCTTGCATCAGAAAGGGCATCGAATACAGGTTTTTTGCCGTCAGCGGCGTCGCGATGTAGCCGGGCAGCAACGTCACCACACGCACACCTTGGCGCCGGCATTCACCCCGCAGGCTCTCGCAATAGGCCACCACCGCAGCCTTGCTGGCGCAGTAGGCACCGTGGCCCGGCAAGCCGCGTATGGCGGCCACGCTGGCCACCCCCACCAAAGTGCCGCTGCCGCGCTGGCGCATGGCGCGCAGGAACGGGTGGAACGTGGCCGCCAGCCCGGTGTTGTTGGTGGCAAAGGTGTCGCGCATCACGTCCAGATCGGCGCGCTCGGCGCTGTCCATGCCCACACTGATGCCGGCACTGGCGATGACCACATCGGGCAGCCCCTGCGTGGCCATGCACATCTGGCCCGCGCTGACGATGGTCTCGGGCAGCGCCACGTCGGCGCCATACACGGCCGCGGTGGCCGTCAGCCCCTGTGCGTCCACCCAGGCCTGCATGTCTGCCGTGCGTCTGGCCACAAGCGCCAGCCGCCAACCGGCTTTGGCATAGCGCGCCGCCAATGCCAGGCCAATGCCGCTGGAAGCGCCAGTGATGAAAACCAGGGGCGCTGTCATGGCGCGGCTCCCGCGGCCACCGCCGGCACCCGCGGCTGCAGCACGGCTTTCACGGCGCCGAACAAATCCAGCTTCGCGCGGCCGTGGTCATAGCTCAAGCCATTGGCGCGCAACTCGGCACCCCCGTGCTGCACCAGCACCGGCTTGGGGGTATGGATCCTCTCCAGCAACACAAAAGCCTGCAGATACTCGCTGCGGATGAGCAGTGGTGCGCCCACGCGATCGACGCTGGCGACCTCGGCCCCGCCTTGCAACACCAGTTCGCTGCCGTCGGCCTGCCCTTGCACTCGCGCGGCATGGGCGCGGGTGATGCGCCCGTCGGGCGCGTAGGCCACGATGCGGGCCTGATCGATCTCGATACGGTCGGTGTCCGGAAAATGTCGCAGCTCGTCGCCTTCGATGCGCAGTTTCAGCTGCCCGGCAGCGTCGAAACGTTCCAGCGTGAAACGGCTCATCACCGCGTCGGGTTCTGAGGAGACGACGCGCTCTGTTGCCGCACCCGGCGGTCGGGGTGAGTTCTTCACCAGCCACCAGGTGGCCAATGCCAGCAGCGCCATCAGCAGCAGCGGCAGGTAAGACGACAAGGCCTCGCGCAAGCGCAGGTACCAGGGTAGCACCGCGCGTGGCCCGCGCGCCGCGGGCGGCGCCCCCAGCGACAGCGGCACCTCCGGCAGGTCGGGCAGGTGAAGTTCAACGCTCAATCGCCACCTGTCCGCATCAAGCTGCGCACCAAGTTCCGCATCAGGCACCGTCCAGCGTGTTCACCTGTTGCTGAAGCAGCCGCGCATAGCGCCCGGCGGCCATCAGCAGCAGGTCACAGAACTCGCGGGCAGCGCCATGACCACCGGCCAGGCTGGTGACGTGATGGGCCACCGCCTTGACCTCGACATGCGCATTGGGCGGCGCGCACGCCAGACCTGCCCGCGTGAGCAGCGGCAGGTCGGGCCAGTCGTCGCCTATCGCGGCCACGTCGGGCCATTGCAGGCCAAGTTCAGCCATCAGAGCCTGGGCAGCGGCCAGCTTGTCGTGCGCGCCATACACGGCGTGCTGCAGACCCAGGTCCTGCACGCGGCGCCGCACGGCCTTCGAGTCGCGGCCGGTGATGATCAGCGGCTCGATGCCGCCCGCCTTGAGCAGCTTCAGGCCATGGCCGTCGAGCGCATGAAAGGCTTTCACGGTCTCGCCTGCTTCACTGATGAACAACTGCCCGTCGGTGAGCACGCCATCGACATCGAAGATGGCCGCCTTCATGCCCAGGCCGGCACCTTGCGCCCGCAGCAGCAGCTCGGGTGGGAAACGCAGCGTCGGGTTCAACTCGGCATCCCCTGTCAGATGACCTTGGCACGCATCAGGTCGTTGGAATTGAGCGCGCCCACCAGCCGCCCGTCGTCGTCCACCACCAGCACGCTGGTGATGCGGTGCTGCTCCATCACCTCGGCGGCTGTCACCGCCAGCGCGTCGGCGCGCACCAGGCGCGGGCTCTGGTGCATCACTTCCTGCGCGCTCAGGCGCTGCAGGTCGGCACCGCGTTCGATCAGGCGGCGCAGGTCACCGTCGGTGAAGATTCCCTGCGGTCGCCCGTCGGCACCCACCACGGCCGCAAAGCCCAGGCCCTTGCCTGTCATCTCGCGCAGCAAAGCGTGCAGATGCGCGCCGGGGGGCACCACCGGCAGCGCATCGCCGCTGCGCATCAGATCGTGCACGTGCAGCAACAGGCGCCGACCCAGGCTGCCGCCGGGGTGCGAACGCGCGAAGTCGGCCTCGTGAAAACCGCGCGCGTCCAGCAACGCCACCGCCAGCGCGTCGCCCAGCGCCATCTGAGCGGTCGTGCTGGCCGTGGGTGCCAGATTCAGCGGGCAGGCCTCTTCGTCGACGGCGCAGTCCAGCACCATGTCGGCACCATGCGCCAGCGTCGACTGCGCTTGACCGGTGATCGCCACCAGCGTCACGCCCATGCGCTTGAGCGGCTGCAGGATGGCCGCCAGTTCATCGCTCTCGCCGCTGTTGCTGATGGCCAGCACCACGTCGCCGGGCTTGACCATGCCCAGGTCGCCATGGCTGGCCTCGGCCGGGTGCACGAAGAACGCCGGCGTGCCGGTGGAAGCCAGCGTGGCCGCGATCTTGCGCCCCACGTGGCCGCTTTTGCCCATGCCCATCACCACCACGCGGCCCTGGCAGGCCAGCATGGCTTGCACGGCGCGTACAAAACCATCGCCCTGGCGCGCAGCCAAACCGAGCAGCGCACGCGCTTCGATGTCGAAGGTTCGCGCCGCCAACTTCAGGGCACGCGCGGCATCGAACGGGGGTGTCTTGGGGTCAGCCGGCACGGCAATTGCGTCGCATACGATCAGGCCATTCTAGGCACCGCACCCGTCTTGGCTACAACGCTCGAACTCGTCTTGCTGTACCTGGTGGCCGCCGTGCTGGGCGTGGTGGTCTGCCGTTCGCTGAAGATGCCACCCATGCTGGGTTACCTGGTGGTGGGCGTGCTGATCGGCCCCAACGCGCTGGCCCTGGCCCGCGACACCGCAGGCGTCAAGTACCTGGCCGAGTTCGGTGTCGTATTCCTGATGTTCGTCATCGGGCTGGAATTCAACCTGCCCAAGTTGCGCAGCATGCGCACGCTGGTGTTCGGGCTGGGCCTGAGCCAGGTGATGCTCACGATGCTGGGCGCGCTCATCGGCCACTTCGTGCTGGTGGCCGGCTACGCCTGGCTGTTCGGCAGCGCCTGGCAGATGGGCTGGCAGGGCGCGGTGGTGCTGGGTGGCGCCATGGCCATGAGTTCCACCGCCATCGTCGTCAAGCTGATGGCCGAAAGACTGGAACTCGAAAGCGAACACGGCCGCCGCGTGATGGGCGTGCTGCTGTTTCAGGACCTGGCCGTGGTGCCATTGCTGGTGCTGATACCGGCGCTCGGCTCGTCGGGCGAAGAGCTGATGCGCGCGATGGGCTGGGCGGCGCTGAAGGCTGCCGCGGTGCTCACCGTGCTGCTGGTCGGCGGGCAGCGTGCGATGCGCTGGTGGCTCACGCTGGTGGCGCGGCGCAAGAGCGAAGAGCTGTTCATGCTCAACCTCTTGCTCGTCACGCTGGGCCTGGCCTACCTGACCGAACATGCCGGCCTCAGCCTGGCACTGGGTGCCTTCGTGGCCGGCATGCTGGTGGCCGAGACCGAATACAAGCACCAGGTGGAAACCGACATCCGGCCCTTCCACGACGTGCTGCTGGGTCTGTTCTTCATCACCATCGGCATGAAGCTGGACTGGCGCCCGGTGCTCGACCAATGGCTGCTGGTGCTGCTGCTGACCTGCGGCCCGGTGCTGCTGAAGTTTGCGTTGGTGGCGGCGCTGGCGCGGCTGTTTCGCGCCACGCCGGGTGTGGCCTTGCGCACCGGCCTGTATCTGGCGCAGGCGGGTGAATTCGGCTTCGTGCTGCTGACACTGGGCGCGGCCCAGGGCCTCGTGGCGCCGCAATGGATGAGCCCGGTGCTGGCCAGCATGGTGCTCAGCATGCTGGCCACGCCGTTTCTCGTCATGTACAGCAATGCCATCGTCAACAAGCTCTCGGCCAGCGACTGGCTGATGCAGTCGGTCGCGCTGACCAGCATCGCCAAGCGCAGCATCAGCGCCGAGCGCCACGTCATCATCTGCGGTTATGGCCGCAGCGGGCAAAACCTGGCGCGGCTGCTGGTGCCCGAGCGCATCGCCTACATGGCGCTCGACCTCGACCCCGATCGCGTGCGCCAAGCCGCTGCGGCCGGCCAGAGCGTGGTCTTCGGCGACGCCGCCCGGCTGCAAAGCCTGATGGCCGCAGGCCTGGCACGCGCCGCGGCCGTCGTCATCACCTATCACGACACCCCTTCAGCGCTGAAGATCCTGCGCCTGGTGCAGGAACACGCGCCCCAGGTGCCGGTGATCGTGCGCACCATCGACGACAGCGACATCGAGCGCCTGCGCGCCGCCGGTGCCACCGAGGTGGTGCCCGAAGCCATCGAAGGCAGCCTGATGCTGGCAGGCCACGCGTTGGCACTGGTTGGCGTGCCGATGCAACGCGTCATCCGCATCACACGCGACGCACGCGACGCACGCTACAGCCTGCTGCGCGGCTACTTCCACGGCTCCGATGACGACACCGTCGAAGAGCTGCAGCAGGCGCGGCTGCAAAGCGTCACCCTTCCCGAGGCCGCCCGCTGCGCGGGCCAGAGGCTGGACCAGCTGGCGCTGCAGGCCCTGGGCGTCAGCGTGGTGTCGGTGCGCCGCAGCAACGGTGCCGTGCTGGTACCCACACCACAGCACGAACTGAAGTCGGGTGACACACTGGTGCTTGCGGGCCTGCCCGAACCGCTGGCGCTGGCCGAAGAGAAGATCTTGCGCGGTTGAACGGCTTCGGCCGCCGCTGCTGCACCGCTCGCGCCACCGGAGTGTCCGCCCCATGATCAAACGCCGAAACCTCTTGCGCGCCGCCACTGGCGCCCTTGTCTTGCCGCCACTGCCCGTGGCCCTTGCCGCCGACAGCCCCGATGCCGTGGCTGCGCTGTTGCGCCGCGGCGGCTGCGTGGTGGCCTTTCGGCATGCGCTGGCCCCCGGCACCTTCGACCCGCCGCAGTTCAAGCTGGGCGACTGCGGCACACAGCGCAATCTCAACGACGAAGGCAGGGCACAGGCACGCCGCATCGGCGCCTGGTTCAGGCAACAACAGCTGGTGCCGTCGGCCGTGCGTAGCAGCCCCTGGTGCCGGTGCATCGACACCGCCACGCTCGCCTTCGGCAACGCCACGCCCTGGCCGGCCCTGGGCTCGCCACGGGGCGCCACCGAAGGCACCAACCAGGACAGCCTGAACGCACTGCGCCAGGCGCTGCAACGCGTCCGTGCGCGGCCCGGCACTTTCGAGGCCTGGGTCACGCACATGTTCGTGCTGTCCGATCTGGCGCAGAGCAACACCGTGGTCGGTGAAGCGTTGCTCCTGCAGGCCGACGCCGCCGGCGCCCCGACGGTGATGGCGAGGCTGCTGCTGCCCTGAGTGAACCCGGTGTGGGCCGACACCTATGATGCAGCGGCCCTGCCACCGCTCGCCACAACCCGCCGCACCCTGCCATGCCCAGCACCGACCCCACGGCCCGCCCAGTCGACTACATCCGCGACCACATCCGCACCGTGCCCCATTGGCCCGAGCAAGGGGTGATGTTCCGCGACATCACACCGCTGCTGGCCAACCCGCGCGTGTTTCGCGTGCTCATCGACCAGTTTGTGCACCGCTACTTCGACACCCGCCCGCAGGTGGTGGCCGGTCTGGACGCACGCGGCTTCATCATCGGCAGCGTGCTGGCCTACGAACTGGGCGTCGGCTTCGTGCCCATCCGCAAGAAAGGCAAGCTGCCCTTCACCACGGTCGAAGAAACCTACGAACTGGAATACGGCAGCGCCACGGTGGAGATGCACACCGACGCGGTGAAGCCCGGCGACCGCGTGGTCCTGATCGACGACCTCATCGCCACCGGCGGCACCATGATGGCGGGCAAGAAGCTGCTGGAGCGTCTGGGCGCCCACGTCATCGAAGGCGCGGCCATCGTCGACCTGCCCGAACTGGGCGGCTCGCAGAAACTGCGCGATTCCGGCCTGGCGCTGTTCACGCTGGTGGACTTCAGCGGGCACTGAGCGGCCGGCGGGTTCCTGCAGGCCGCCCGCCGAAGCGCGGTCGCGGCGCTGTCACTTGCCGATGCAGAAGCGGCTGAAGATCTCGCCCAGCAGATCCTCGTTGCTGAACTCGCCGGTGATGCTGCACAGGCATTGATGCGACAGGCGCAATTCTTCGGCCAGCAGGTCCAGCGCGGCATCGCGCTGCGCGGCGTGGGCTTGCGCGGCCTGCACATGAAGCAGCGTGTCGCGCAGCGCCTGCACGTGGCGGGCGCGTGCGGTGAACAAGCCCTCGGGCGCCGCTTGCCAGCCCACCACCTGCAACAACGCCCGTCGCAGCGTGTCCAGCCCTTGGCCCGTCTGAGCTGACAGGCGCAGCGCGCTGTCGGCCACAGCGTGGTCCGGTGCGCGCGCTGGCTGCTCCCTGCCGTCGCAGGGCATCAGATCGGCCTTGTTGTAGACCTGCAGCACCGGCACGCCCGCGCCCATGGCAGCAGCCAGTTGCTTGGCGATGGCCTGGTCGGCCGCGTCATAGGCGGCTTCGCCCTGGCGCGACAGGTCGTGCAGAAACAGCACCGCGTCGGCATGGCCGATGGCCTCCCAACTGCGCTGCATGCCGATGCGTTCCACTTCGTCGGCAGCGTGCGTGTCCTGGCGGATGCCGGCGGTGTCCACCACGTGCAGCGGCACACCTTCGATCTGGATGGTCTGGCTGACGCGGTCACGCGTGGTGCCTGCTATCGGCGTGACGATGGCCAGCTCGGCCCCGGCCAGCGCGTTCAGCAGGCTGCTCTTGCCCACGTTGGGTTGGCCGGCAATCACCACCTGCAAGCCCTCGCGCAGCAGCGCGCCCTGGCGCGCACGGCTCAAGGCCGCCTGCACGGTGTGTTCGATGCCGTCCAGTTGCGCACGGGCGCCGGCCTTTTCCAGGAAGTCGATTTCTTCTTCCGGGAAATCCAGCGTCGCCTCCACCAGCATGCGCAGGCGCACCATGCGGGCCGCCAGTTCATGCACCTGCTCGGAAAAGGCGCCGCTCAAGGAACGCGCCGCCGAGCGCGCGGCGGCTTCGGTGCTGGCGTCGATGAGGTCGGCCACGGCCTCGGCCTGCGCGAGGTCGAGCTTGTCGTTGAGAAAAGCGCGCTGCGTGAATTCACCGGGCTCAGCCATGCGCAATCCGGGCTGCGCCAGCAGGCAGCGCGCCAGCAGCAGCTGCAGCAGCACCGGGCCGCCGTGCGCCTGCAGTTCGAGCACGTCTTCGCCGGTGTAGCTGTGGGGTGCCGGAAAGTGCAGCGCCAGGCCCTGGTCGAGTGCCTCGCCTGCTGCGCCCTTGAAGGGCAGCAGCGTGGCCTGGCGCGGCTGCAGCGCCCGGCCGCAGATGGCGGCGATCAAGGGCGACAGGTCCTGGCCCGACGCGCGCACGATGCCCACCGCGCCGCGGCCCGGCGCGGTGGCGATGGCCACGATGGCGTCACGGTTCAGACCAGAGGGGTGCGGCTGCTGCATGGCGCGCCATTGTGGCGCTGCGCTTTGCATGCACGGCCCTTTGAAATCGCTGCCAGAGTGCAGCGCGGGCTGGCGGGTATTTGGCGCGGGTGGAGCGGCACACGGCACGTCTGGGACATGTGCTCCGGCCTCCTGAGCCGGCTGGTTAGAGCCGGGTCGCCCGCAAGCCTGCATGGTCCGCGCTCTGGCCGCGCTCCACAACCCCCCTGATCGGGTTGGGTCGGCCGCCACCGTGCGCTGTTCACGCCAGCAGCGGCTGTTGCTTTTGTTTACTTGCCCAGCACGCCCAGCTGCTTGTTGATGAACCACTGTTGCGCGATGGACAGCACGTTGTTCGTCAACCAGTACAGCACCAGGCCCGACGGGAAGAAGAAGAACATGATGCCGAAGATCAGCGGCATCATCCACATCATCTTGGCCTGCATCGGGTCGGCGGGTGCCGGGTTCAGCCACACCTGGAACAGCGACGACGCCGTCATCAGGATAGGCAACGGGCCGACCGGCATCTTGAAGCCAGGGATCACGCCAAACAGGCTATCGGGCTGCGCCAAGTCGGTGATCCAGCCAATCCACGGCGCGCCGCGCATCTCCACGCTGCTCAGCAGCACCCAGTACAGCGCAATGAAAAACGGCATCTGCACGAAGATGGGCAGGCAGCCACCCAGCGGGTTGACCTTCTCTTCCTTGTAGATGCGCATCATGGCCTGCTGCATCTCTTGCGGCTTGTCCTTGTAGCGTTCCTTCAGTTCGTTCACCTTGGGCGCCAGGGCCTTCATCTTGCCCATGCTGCGGTAGGCGCTGGCGTTCAGCCAGTAGAAGGCAATCTTCAGCAGCACCACCAGCGCCACGATGGCCCAGCCCCAGTTGCCCAGCACGCCGTGCAGCTTGTCCAGCAGCCAGAACAGCGGCTTGCTCAGCACCGTCAGCCAGCCGTAGTCCTTCACCAGTTCCAGCCCGGGGGCCAGTGAAGCCAGGTTGTTCTCTTCTTGAGGGCCGGCAAACAGTGTGGCCTCGTGCACCTTGCTCGTGCCCGGGGCCACGTCGCCCAACGGCATCACCATGGCCACCGTGAAGTGGTTTTCGGCCACCTTGGTGGTGCGGAATTCGCGCGGCCCCGGCTGCGGCACCAGCCAGGCCGACGCAAAGTAATGCTGCACCATGGCCACCCAGCCGTCGGTAGCGGACTTCTCATGGCTGGTGCTGGCTTTGGCGATGTCCTTGAATTCGACCTTCTGGAACTTCTTGGCGTCGGTGTAGACAGCCGGCCCGGTGAAGGTGAAATAGAAGCTCGACTCGCCTTCGGGCGGATTGCCGTCGCGCGCCAGTTGCAGGTAGACCTGCGCTGGCACAGCGGTCGTGCCCTGGTTGCTGAACTCGTGCTTCACGCCCACGGTGTAGGAACCACGCTTGAGCGTGTAGGTCTTCAGCAGCTTGCGGCCGTCGATGGCAGGCGATTCGAAACTGACGTTGATTTCATTGACGCCTGAGGAGAGCGTGCGCTCGCCTTTGGACACCGTCATCGGCGTCAGGTGGTTGGGCAGCGCGACGCCGGCAGCACCGGTGATCAAGCCGCTTTGTGCCACGTACAGGCGCTTGGCGCTTTGCTCAAACAGCACCAGGTTGCGCTTGGCGTCCGCCATGTCGCGGTGCGCCAGCAGTTCCAGGCGCACGAGTGAACCACCCAGGCTGTCGAACGTGGCCTTCACCACGTCGGTGGTCAAGGTGACCTGCTCGCTCGTGGGCGCGGCAGTGGGCGCCGCTGGCAGCGCGGCCGTTGCCGCTGCTGCAGGCGCAACCGCAATCGCGCCAGCCACCGGCACCGACGAGGCCGCCGGCACAGCCGCCGCACCCGGCACCGCAGCGGGGCCGGGTGCAGGCCCAGCGGATACCGCCGGCTTGTTCGAGCCGCCAAAGATGGACGGCTGTCCGGTGTGCTTGTTCCATGCGTCCCAGAGCAAGACCAGGGACATCGTGAAGACCACCCACAGCATGGTGCGGCGCATATCGGTCATGTTTGTTTCCGGTTCATGGGCGCCGCATCAGCGGGTGCTGGCGGCGCCTCGTTGGTCGTCAACGCGGTGAAGAGGCCGCGGCGGGCAGGGTTGGATCTGGATAGGGAGGACCAGGCAGAAGTCCACACCTCGGGTACGGCATCGCAGCCGCCGTCGCACCAGGGATGGCAGCGCAGCAAGCGCCAGCCGGCCAGCGCTACGCCGCGCGCAGCGCCGTGCTGATTCAGCGCCTGCATGGCATAGGCCGAGCAACTGGGTTCAAACCGGCAGGTGTTGCCCAGCCAAGGTTTGAACCAGAAACGGTAGCCCCGCACCAACCACACCAGCAAGTGCTGCGGTGCGCGGGCCGCCGCATTCAAGGCTTCAATCAACATGCCGCTCCACCCGCGGGTTCAGCGGCGGCGCTCAACTTGGGCGCTGCGGTCACAGCGCCCCGAATGCCGCGCTGCTGCATGTTCAGCAGCAGTTGGTCGAGTTCGGTGCGCACGGCCCGCGTCAACGCTTCGGATCGGGCCGACACAAACTCGGCCACTGGAAAACCCTGGCTCAGACGCAGCAGCCACAGCCCCGACGGCAGCGTGGCAGCGTGCTTTTCAAAGACGCTGCGCATCTGGCGCTTGATCAGGCTGCGCGTCACCGCGCGGCGCGCCTGCCGTTTGGGCACCACACAACCCAGCCAATGCGCGGAAACGAGGTTATCCACAGGCTCGTCCGGGTTGCCCACCGGGGCTGTGGACAACTCTGTTGTCAATGGCAGTCTGGCGGGTTTTTTGGGCGCGGCCGGGCGCCCTGCCACGTGGTGCAGGGCGAAGTGGGCACTGCGCAACCGCGAGCGCGAGGCAAGCAAGCGCTCGAAGTCGACCTTTTGGTCAAGGCGTTCGAGCATGGCGTGGACTCTGAAACGGTCGATGGCTGAACGGGGTCTGCGCTGACGCGGTCGTAGGCTGCATGCCGCACAAAAGTAAGGCAGCGGCGGCACCAGGCAGGCCGTGAGGGATGCGGACTGCGCCGGTGAACAGGCGCTTGCCCGGGCCATCGAGCGGGGCATGCCCACTGGGTGGGCACGCCCCGGCTGTCGTTCAGACACCCAGACGCTTGCGGCCCTTGGCGCGGCGGGCGTTGAGCACGGCGCGACCACCGCGGGTCTTCATGCGCACGAGGAAGCCGTGCGTGCGCGCGCGGCGGATTTTGGAGGGCTGATAGGTGCGCTTCATGGCGGGCTGGGGCTCTGGGGCCTTGTTGTGGCCGCAAAGGCCGGTTCTGGAAAACGCCTGTCCGTGGTTTGGACACGGTCGGCTGGACTTGCTGCGCTATGGCCGGTGGCGCTGCCGGAGCCGCTGCTTGCGCAGCGGCCATCCGAGCTGGGGCACCGTGGTTTTTGCCTGGCAAACCGCCAGACGCCGCCCTTCGTGCCCTTCTTGCCCTTCTTGCCCCTCGTGCCTTTCTCGCTCTTCTCGCCCTTCATTTCAGGCGCTGTAGCGCCGCAGCAAATCCGGGAAACCCATGATTACAGCAAAAAACACCTTTGCGGTCAAACACTTGCACCACAAACCGCTGCTTTGCACAGGGCTTGACGCCGGCTCCGATTGTGTGGATAACCTAGGTCCGCCGAGCGCAACTGCGCACATTCCGTCGGCTCCAAAGAAGAAGATGTCCACAATGAGCCTCGACTTGTGGCAGTTGGGTTGCGAACGCCTCGCCACCGAACTGCCTGAACAGCAATTCAACACCTGGATCCGCCCGCTGGCCAACACCGCCGAAGTCGCCACCACCGCCGGTGATGACGCCGACGCCGCAACCAGCACGGTGGTGACCGTGCGCGTGGCCAACCGCTTCAAGCTGGACTGGATACGCACGCAATACGCGTCGCGCATCGAGTCGCTGCTGTGCGACATCGCCGGCCACAGCGTTCGGCTGGACCTGCTGGTGGCGCCCAGCGTGCGCCCTGAAAACGCCGGCACCTCGTTGCCACAGCCCGCCATGGCCTTGCGCCGCGGGCCTGCCGTGGCCGCCGCCAGCGTGGCGCTGGACGCGCTGGGTCTGCAGCCACCGCCGGGTGCACAGCCCAGTTCCACGCCGGGCACTGCTCCCTTTCTTGCGGACCGGCCACTGGCGCCTGCTTCCAACCCCTACCGGCTGAACCCGGCGCTCACCTTCGACACCCTGGTGGCCGGCCGCGCCAACCAGATGGCCCGCACGGCCGCACTGCACGTGGCCGGCGCGCCGGGCGCCATGTACAACCCGCTGTTCATCTACGGCGGCGTGGGCCTGGGCAAGACGCACCTGGTGCACGCGGTGGGCAATTCGCTGCTGAAGGACAACCCGCAGGCCCGCGTGCTGTACCTGCACGCCGAGCAGTTCATCAGCGACGTGGTGAAGAACTACCAACGCAAGACCTTCGACGAACTGAAGGCCAAGTACCACGGGCTGGACCTGCTGCTGATCGACGACGTGCAGTTCTTCGCCGGCAAGGAACGCACCCAGGAGGAGTTCTTCAACACCTTCGAAGCCCTGCTGTCCAAGCGCGCCCACATCATCATGACCAGCGACACCTACCCCAAGGGGCTGGTGGACATCGATGAACGGCTGACCAGCCGCTTCGACGCCGGCCTGACGGTGGCCATCGAACCGCCCGAGCTGGAAATGCGCGTCGCCATCCTGATGCGCAAGGCCCACGCCGAAGCCACCGAGATGCCGGAAGACGTGGCCTTCTTCATCGCCAAGAACGTGCGCGCCAACGTGCGTGAACTCGAAGGCGCGCTGCGCAAAGTGCTGGCCTACAGCCGCTTCAGCCACAAGGACATCAACATCGGCCTGGCGCGCGAGGCGCTGAAAGACCTGCTGTCCATCCAGAACCGGCAGATCGGCGTCGAGAACATCCAGAAGACCGTGGCCGACTTCTACAAGATCAAGGTGGCCGACATGTACAGCAAGAAGCGCCCGGCCAGCATCGCCCGGCCGCGCCAGATTGCCATGTACCTGGCCAAGGACATGACCAAGAAGAGCCTGCCCGAGATTGGCGAACTCTTCGGCGGCCGCGACCACACCACCGTGCTGCACGCGGTGCGCAAGATCGGCGCCGAGCGCACCACCAACCCCGAGCTGAATCAACAGCTGCACGTGCTGGAACAGACACTGAAAGGGTAGAAACCAGCGCCGGCAAGTCTGTTGAAAAGACTGGCACAACCACCCTCTTTTCCACAGATCAAATCAACAGCAAGCAGTTGTCCCCGTTTCGGGTGCAGCAGCAGCAGGGTCTGGCACACAGGGTTGCCCATTGTCTAAACCCTTGTCAGAACAGGCGAAAATAGACTTGTCCCCAGCCCAGGCCGGGCCCTACTGCTACTACCACCTCTTAAAAAGAGTAAATACATGATTGTTTTGAAAGCAGCCCAAGCCCAGGTCCTGGAAGCCCTGCAGTCGGTGGCTGGCATCGTGGAGCGGCGGCACACGCTGCCCATCCTGGCCAACGTGCTGCTGCGCAAGACGGGCGACACGGTGGAATTCACCACCAGCGACCTCGAGATCCAGGTGCGCACCCAGGCCGCACTGGGTGGCGACAGCGGCAACCACAGCACCACCGTGGGTGCGCGCAAACTCATCGACATCCTGCGCAGCCTGCCGGCCGAACAGACCGTGACGCTCACCGCCAACCAGAACAAGCTCACGCTGCAAGGCGGCAAGAGCCGCTTCACGCTGCAGACGCTGCCGGCGGATGATTTCCCCCTCGTGAACGAAAGCGTCGACTTCGGCCCCACCTTCAGCGTGCCGCAGAAGACGCTGCGCACGCTGATCAACCAGGTTCACTTTGCGATGGCGGTGCATGACATCCGCTACTACCTCAACGGCATCCTGTTCATCGCCGAAGGCAAGACGCTGACGCTAGTGGCTACCGACGGTCACCGCCTGGCGTTGGCGCAAAGCACGCTGGACGCCGAAGTGCCCAACAAGCAGGAAGTCATCCTGCCGCGCAAGACGGTGCTCGAACTGCAGCGCCTGCTGAAAGACGAAGACACCGTCATCGAGATGCGCTTTGCCAACAACCAGGCCCGCTTCAACTTCAGCGGCATGGAATTCGTCACCAAGCTGGTGGAAGGCAAGTTCCCCGACTACAACCGCGTCATCCCCAAGAACCACAAGAACGCCATCACGCTGGGCCGCGCACCGCTGCTGTCCAGCCTGCAGCGTGCTGCCATCCTGACCAGCGAAAAGTTCAAGGGCGTGCGCGTCAACATCGACCCCGGCGTGCTGCGCATCGCTTCCAGCAACGCCGAGCAGGAAGAAGCCAAGGAAGAGCTCGAGATCGACTACAACGGCGACCCCATCGAGATCGGCTTCAACGTCACCTATCTCATCGACGTGCTGGCCAACAGCAACCATGAAATGGTGAAGCTGGAACTGCAAGACGGCGCCGCCAGCGCGCTGTTCAGCATCCCTGAACAACCCGGCTTCAAGTACGTGGTGATGCCCATGCGCATCTAGCGCGCAACCACCACCACCCCACAGCACAGCGGGCCCCGGCCCGCTGAAGCGTTTCTAAAGCCTTTCGAAACCAGCGCCCAAGCCCGCCCAGCGGCACCGCGCCAGCCCCACCAGAAGAGCCCCTGATGACCGAACACACTGCCAACAAACCCGAACCCAAGCTGGGCGACGGTGTCATCCAGCGCGAAGTGCCCACCGCAGAGGGCGCCGTGGCCAGCACCGGCAGCGAAGCCAGCACCGCCTACGGCGAAGGCAGCATCCAGATCCTGGAAGGCCTGGAAGCCGTGCGCAAACGCCCTGGCATGTACATCGGCGACACGTCAGACGGCACCGGCCTGCACCACCTGGTGTTCGAGGTGGTGGACAACAGCATCGACGAAGCGCTGGCCGGCCACTGCGACGACATCGTCGTCACCATCCACAGCGACAACAGCATCAGCGTCACCGACAACGGCCGCGGCATACCCACCGGCGTGAAGATGGACGACAAGCACGAGCCCAAGCGCAGTGCCGCCGAGATTGCGCTGACCGAACTGCACGCCGGGGGCAAGTTCAACCAGAACAGCTACAAGGTCTCGGGTGGCTTGCACGGGGTTGGTGTCAGCTGTGTCAACGCGCTGAGTGTGTGGCTGCGCCTGGTGGTGCGGCGTGAAGGCAAGGTGCACCAGCTGGAGTTCAAGCGCGGCTTCACTCAAGACCGCAACATCGAGCTGCGTGAGGGTTTCGAAACCAGCCCGATGAAGATCACCGGCGAGACCGAGAAGCGCGGCACCGAGGTGCACTTCCTGCCCGACGACACCATCTTCAGCAACATCGACTTTCACTACGACGTGCTGGCCAAGCGCCTGCGCGAGCTGAGCTTCCTGAACAACGGCGTGAAGATCCGCCTGGTGGACGAACGCAACGGCAAGGAAGACAACTTCGCATTTGCCGGCGGCGTGAAGGGCTTCGTCGGTTTCATCAACACCGGCAAGAAGGTGCTGCACCCCAACATCTTCCACGCCATGGGCGACAAGCTCAGCGACCAGGGCACCAACATCGGTGTCGAAGTGGCCATGCAGTGGAACGACGGCTACAACGAAAACGTCCTGTGCTTCACCAACAACATCCCGCAGCGTGACGGCGGCACCCACCTGACCGGCCTGCGCGCCGCGATGACCCGCGTCATCAACAAGTACATCGAAGAAAACGAAATCGCCAAGAAGGCGAAGGTCGAGGTGGCCGGCGACGACATGCGCGAAGGCCTGGCCTGCGTCGTCAGCGTGAAGGTGCCTGAGCCGAAGTTTTCAAGCCAGACCAAGGACAAGCTGGTCAGCAGCGAGGTGCGCGGCCCGGTGGAAGACATCGTCAGCAAGCTGCTGACCGACTGGCTGCTGGAAAACCCGGTCGACGCCAAGATCATCTGCGGCAAGATCGTCGACGCTGCACGCGCCCGCGAAGCCGCGCGCAAGGCCCGCGAGATGACACGCCGCAAGGGCGTGATGGACGGCATGGGCCTGCCCGGCAAGCTGGCCGACTGCCAGGAAAAAGACCCCAGCCAGTGCGAGATCTACATCGTCGAGGGCGACAGCGCCGGCGGCAGTGCCAAGCAGGGCCGCGACCGCAAGTTCCAGGCGATCCTGCCGCTGCGCGGCAAGATCCTGAACGTCGAGCGGGCGCGTTATGAACGGCTGCTGTCCAGCGACAGCATCGTCACCCTCATAACCGCGTTAGGCACCAGCATCGGCCCCGAAGAATTCAACATCGACAAGCTGCGCTACCACCGCATCATCATCATGACCGACGCCGACGTGGACGGCGCGCACATCCGCACCCTGCTGCTCACCTTCTTCTACCGCCAGATGCCGGTGCTGGTGGAACGCGGCCACATCTACATCGCGCAGCCGCCGCTGTACAAGGTGAAGCTGGGCAAACACGAGCAGTACATCAAGGACGGCCCCGAGCTCGACGCCTACCTGCTGAAGGTGGCGCTGGACGGTGGCGCCGTGTGGCCGCAAGGCGCCCCCGCCGAAGGCGAAACCACGGCGCCCGCACCCGCCATTCAGGGCGAAGCGCTGGAACAGCTGGCACGCAGCTACCTGCAGGCCAACAGCGTGATCAACCGCCTGAGCGCCTGGATGGACCTGGACGCGCTGCGCGCCATGGGCAACGGCCTGACGCTGAACCTGGACAACGCAGCCAGCGCCGAACAAAGCGCCATCGCGCTGCAAGGCCAGCTGGCCGCGGCGCACAACGACGCCCAGGTGGCGGCCGAGTTCGACGCGCGCAGCGACAAGCACATCCTGCGCATCAGCCGCCGCCACCATGGCAACGTGAAGAGCAGCGTCATCACGCAAGACTTCCTGCACGGCGCCGACTACGCCGCGCTGGCCGGTGCCGGCACGTCCTTCCTGGGCCTGCTGGGTGCCGACGCCGTGGTGCGCCGCGGCGAAGGCGAGAAGATGAAAGAGCAGAAGGTGGTGGACTTTCGCGCCGCGATGGCCTGGCTGATGGCGCAGGCCGAAAACGCCGTGGGCCGCCAGCGTTACAAGGGCCTGGGCGAGATGAACCCCGAGCAGCTGTGGGAAACCACGATGGACCCCACCGTGCGCCGCCTGCTGCGCGTGCAGATCGACGATGCCATCGAAGCCGACAAGGTGTTCACGATGCTGATGGGCGACGAGGTGGAGCCGCGCAGGGACTTCATCGAGACGAATGCGTTGAGGGCGGCGAATATTGATGCCTAGCGGTGCACTACGCGGTCTAAATTGACCTCAGTGTTTGATGGAGCGTGCCTACTTCTCGGCCAGCATTGCGGACTTCATCGCAATGGCTCCCGACGAGGTATTAGGCCGCCTAACACGGGCCAGTGAGTTTCCGGTCGAGCCCACGCAACGCGATGCATGGGCCCACGAGATCGATGCGTTGCAGACGGTGCTGCCCGCATTGCTGTTCGCTGGCACGGTTCACCTGGAGTTTGTGATCCCGCGACTGGGCAAACGCATCGACGCGGTGCTTGTCTTGCCCGTTGCGATCGTGCTGCTGGAATTCAAGGTGGGCGCCGCCGAATTCAACAGCGTCGATTTAGACCAAGTCTGGGACTACGCACTCGACCTCAAGAATTTCCACGAGACCAGCCACCGGGCTTTGGTCATTCCGGTCCTGGTCGCCACTGCCGCGCGGAATGTTTTGCGTATCGGCGCAACCAACTCTGCGGGAGACGATGTCTCAGTTCCCAGTCTGGTTTCAGGGGACCGGCTGGGCGAGGCGCTGCAGCAACTTTGCGGGGTGACTGCAGGCGAGCCGCTCGATCCCACAACGTGGGCTGAAGGCCGCTACCGGCCGACGCCAACCATCGTCGAAGCAGCCTCTGCACTGTTCCGCGGGAACTCGGTAGAGGACATATGGAAGCGCGACGCTGGTGCCCGGAATCTTGCCGAAACGTCCCGGGCCATTGTCGAGGTCATCAGGCGGTCGAGGCGCGAGTCACTTAAATCCATTTGCCTGGTGACGGGCGTACCCGGCGCCGGCAAAACGCTGGTGGGACTTGACATCGCCACCCGGTTTCGCAACAAGGCAGATAGGCACCACGGCGTTTACCTTTCAGGGAACGGACCGCTGGTGTCGGTACTTACGGAAGCGCTGGTGCGTGATGACGTTGCCAAGGAACGCCAAAGCGGCAAACTCATTACCAAGTCGCAATCCAGACAACGTGTAAAGGCGTTCATCCAAGCCGTTCATCACTATCGGGATGAGTACCTGAAGGACCCGAGCGCGCCAACCGAGCACGTCGCTATTTTCGACGAAGCTCAAAGAGCCTGGACGCTGGAGAAGACTGCTGACTTCATGCAGCGCAAGAAGGGCCGTCCAGGCTTCGCACTGTCAGAGCCGGACTTCCTCATTTCCTGTCTGGATCGCCACACGGATTGGGCCGTCGTCGTGTGTCTCATCGGGGGCGGGCAGGAGATCAATACGGGGGAAGCTGGTATCGGAGAGTGGATGAGGGCTTTGCAGCGGTCTTATCCCGAGTGGCACATTCATTTATCACCCCAGCTATCAGATTCCGAATATGCCGCTGAACTGGAATACAAGTCCTTAGCGCATCGGGCCAACGTGAACCTTGACCCGGCGTTGCATTTGTCGACTTCGATGCGGTCGTTCAGGGCCGAAAAGGTGTCGACGTTTGTCAAGAACGTCCTGGATCTGGAGATCGACGTCGCCAAGGGGCTGTGGTCGGAATTTCGACACAAGTATCCCGTGGTCCTGACGCGGAATGTCGAGCGCGCACGTGCCTGGTTGCGGACGCAAGCCCGTGGAAACGAGCGCTTTGGCATTGTGGTGTCGTCCCAGGCCCAGCGATTGAAGCCACATGCGATCGATGTGCGTTCGCCGATGGACCCGGTCCACTGGTTCCTGAGCAACAAGAGCGATGTGCGTTCGTCGTATTACTTGGAGGACGTTGCAACCGAGTTCCATGTTCAGGGATTGGAATTGGACTGGGCAGCCGTGGTGTGGGATGGCGATATGCGCCTCGTCGATGGCAAGTGGAATTACCACTCCTTCGTTGGCGATCGGTGGCAGAACATCCACAAGCACGAACGTCGCGCTTATTTGAAGAATGCCTATCGCGTGTTGCTGACCCGGGCGCGGCAAGGCATGGTGATTGTTGTGCCCGAAGGCGCGACCAGCGATCCCACGCGCTCTGCGGCGTTCTATGACGGGACTTACCAATACCTGCAGCAGATCGGCCTGCCGGTGTTGACAGCGTGACCACGTGTGAACGAGCCCGAAGTCGTTGAGCGGGTGCATCGGTTCCTGGTCCAGGACGGACTGGGTGGTGAGCGGATCGCCCGACTGTTCACCGACCCACACCCGACGCTGACGGGCATTGCCTCGTTGAAGCCGTTCCAGCGGTTCGCCATTGGTGATGGAGACTTTGTGACCCATCCAGATTTGCTAGGACAGCAAGTCGACAGTGAATCGCTGATTGCGATCGAGGCCAAAGGCAGCCAGGACTTGCCGAAAGGAATCGGCCAGGCGCACGCGTATCTGCGCGGAGTTCAACTGAGTTTCCTCGCAGCACCGGCATCGGAGCTCAATGAATCACTGGTCGCCTACGCCCACAGCCAAGGCGTTGGTGTACTGGCCGTCAGCGACCGCGTAGAGACTGTCTATCTTCCGGAAGCCCGACGGCCGCTGAACCGCCTGTACAACGCGTTGATCTCAGACCTGGGGCTTGCTGCGTGGATGTCTGGTGCGGGCACGTTTGTCTACAACTTGCCGACGCACTACCTCGTCTGGGTGGCCGCATTGCGTGAGCATGCATCGGTTGGTCTGGGCGAACTGGCGACGGTTCTTGGCGCCTATCCGATGCCCCGGGACGTCAAGGCCGCGCTGGCGGGCGCGCGCAAGCTCGGTCTGGTAACGGTGGACGGTCAGACAGCGCGGCTGTCTGACCTAGGGCGTGCGATCTCTTGCCTGCTGCCCACCGAGCTGGACGAGTGGAGCCACATTCACCGTGACTTGGCGGCAGCACGGGGTCAATTGACACTGCACATACGAGCGCCTCAAGCGGCGGCCGTTCTGCGTTTGCTGCTGTTACGAGACCCCATCGTTCAGCACGCGGTCGAAGGTCTGCGCATCTTGCCGCCAAGTGGCGCGAACTTCCCGTCCTTGGCGCAGGCCTGCTCCGGTATCGACCGCAGCAAGGCGCTGATCTTCTTCATGAAGCCAGAAGCCGTGCCCAGCCATGACCAGGCGCCCGGCGGCCACATCGACTGGTTCAAGGTCGATGGGCAGGATTTCAGGTCAACGACCTTCTTCCAATACAAGAGTGTGCTGCGCCACGCCGGAATTCTTTCGCCCCATGCGTTGGGAGGCGCAACGGCTGCCTCATACCAGCCGCTGCAGGATTGGTGGGAGCTGACGGCAGAGATGCTGCTCGCCGGAGGACCGTAGGCCAAGTAGGCGAGGCGCATCCCGCGCAGGCACTTTCACCTGAGCACTCAACAGTTCCCATACAGATGCTGGCCAACGTGTATAGAAAACGCTAAATTCCTATACACATCAAGACCAACATGCACAGCTCATCGACATTTCCCATGCAGGTCGGCCGCTCCAGGTGCCGCCAGCCATGACGACCGCCCCTGCCCTGCGGCCCTTGCAACCGCTGACCCAACTGCAGCCCGCCATCTTCGAAACCCCGGCGGTGCTGAAGAAGGTCGTCACAGCCGGCCGCAAGCTGGCAGAGCTGAAGGGCCTGGCCGCGTCCATGCCGAACCAGGCGATCCTCATCAAGACCTTGGCACTGCAGGAAGCCAAAGACAGTTCTGCCATCGAGAACATCGTCACCACGCACGACGAGCTGTTCCGCAGTGCCACCTATCCCGACCTGTTCGCAACGCCTGCCGCCAAGGAAGTGCGCCACTACGTGCAGGCGCTGCGCGTGGGCTTCGGCCTGGTGCAGCAGACGGGGCTGCTCACTGCCAACCACATGCTGGCCATCCAGGCCGAGCTGGAGCAGAACCACGCCGGCTTTCGCAAGCTGCCCGGCACCACGCTGAAGAACCAGCACGGCGCCGTGGTCTACACCCCGCCGCAAGATCCCGCGCAGGTGATGGCGCTGATGAGCGACCTGGAACGCTTCATCAACGACGACGACGCCTTTGATGCCGACCCGTTGATCAAGATGGCCGTCGCCCACCACCAGTTCGAAAGCATCCACCCCTTCTATGACGGCAACGGCCGCACGGGCCGCATCGTCAACGTGCTGTACCTCGTCAACAAGGGGTTGCTGGATATTCCAGTGCTGTACCTCAGCAGCGCCATCATGCACAGCAAGCCCGACTACTACCGCCTGCTGCAGGCGGTGCGTGAACAACCTGCCAACGCGCCCGGGGCGGTTGAAAAGGCGTGGCAGGAGTGGGTGCTGTACCTGTTGGCGGCCGTGGAAACCACGGCGCAACAAACCATCCGCACTGTCACCGACATCAAGGCCGCGCTGCTGGACTACAAGCACCGCATCCGCGCCGGCTTCAAGTTCTACAGCCAGGACCTCATCAACAACCTGTTCATGCACCCGTACACGAAGATCGAGTTCGTGGAACGCGACCTGAAGGTGTCGCGGCTGACGGCGACCAAGTATCTGGATGCGCTGGCGGCTGCCGGCTTTGTGCAGAAGATGAAGGTGGGGCGCTCGAACTACTACGTCAACGTCGAGCTCAACGCCATCCTCACGCGATCAGAGTGACGCCGCGCCGCTGGCATCGCGCGCAACACCGGGCGTTGATTGCATGATCGGCGGCAGGTCACCTGTGCTGCCCGCCGCCATCGGTGTTCTTGACCAAGCCACCATCGAATCTGGATGAAGCCGTGGCGGAGCGGCGGGAAGTCAACGCGACGCCGAAACTGGCCCGATCCTTGCTGAACAGCCGATACTGTCCTTGGCGCTCCGGGGCCGGGTCGGCACCGGGCGAACCGGCACCGCCAACAGCCAACGTCGATAACCAACGCCAACAGCCACCGCGGACAGGCGCCGTGGACGAGGAGCGTGAATGGAAGCCAAGTGGCTGGAAGACTTTCTCAGTGTGGCCCGCAGCGGCAGCTTCTCGCTCTCGGCCGCGGAACGCCACATCACGCAGTCGGCATTCAGCCGCCGCATCAAGTCCCTCGAGCAATGGGTGGGGGTGGCGCTGATCGACCGCTCGTCCTATCCCACGCGCCTCACGGCCGCTGGACAGCGTTTCCAGACAGCGGCACGCGAGGCCACCGCGTCCTTGCTGAACACGCGGCAGGAATTGCGGCAGGCGGCGCGGGCCGACCGCCGGCTGCTGCGCATTGCCATCCAGCATTCGCTGGCCAGCGGCTTCCTGGCGCGCTGGCTGGCCGCGTTGCCATTGGCCCGCGACGACCTGCTGACGCAGGTGCGGGCCGACAACCTGCACGACTGCGTGCGCGATCTGGAAGAGGGCAGCGTCGATCTGCTCGTCTGCTACACCCACCCTGGTCTGCCGCTGCAGCTGAGCGACGAGCGCTACCCGTCGCTGACGCTGGCCCGGGACGTGCTCACCCCTGTCTCCAGGCCCGCCCCCGACGGTCGCCCGATGCATGCGCTGCGGCCGAGCGCCAGCAAGGCCGTGCCCTGGCTGAGCTACAGCGCTGACGCCCAGCTCGGCCGCATGGCGGCGCTGGCTCTCGACACGGCCGAGCCGCCCCTGGCCGTGCACCCGGTGTTCGAGAGCGCGCTGGTCGAAGCCCTGCGCGCCACCGCGCTGGAGGGGCTGGGTGTGGCCTGGCTGCCCGGCAGCCTGATCGCCGATGACCTGAACCACAAGCGGCTGGTGCGGGCCGGGCCGGCGTCGCTGGACGTGCCGTTGCGCGTAAGGGTCTTTGCCGATCGCTCGCTGCTCAGCGGGCGCCTGCAGGGGCTGTGGGACTGCGCACGGCGGCTGTCCGAAGACACGCACCAGGAGGAACCAGCAACGGATCTATGAGCGACGGATCTATGAGCGCCTTGCATAGAGTGCGCCACAAAGTCATTGGACCGCGGTGCCCTGCCGCGCCTACCGTCGGCAACCCAAGGCCAACCCCTGGTAGCCGTCAGCTGGAACCCCGATGAACCTGCAAGATTTTCCGCGCGTCCGACTCGGACACTGGCCCACGCCGCTGGAGCCCATGAAGGGTCTGGCACGCCGACTCAACACTGACCGTCTCTTCATCAAGCGTGACGACTGCACCGGGCTGGCCACCGGCGGCAGCAAGACACGCAAGCTCGAATTCCTCGTTGGCGACGCGATGCGCCAGGGCGCCGACACGCTGCTCACCCATGGTGCGGTTCAGTCCAACCACGTGCGCCAGACGGCCGCCGCCGCGGCGTTCATGGGCCTGGCCTGCGAGGCCATCCTGGAAGAGCGGGTACAGGATGCACCGGCCGCTTATCACGAGTCGGGCAACGTGCTGCTGGACCAGCTGTTCGGCATCCAGTTGCACCGGGTGCCCAGCGGCACGGCCATGGATGCCGCGCTGGAGGCCCTTGCGCTGAAGCTGCGGCAGCAAGGCCGCAAGCCCTACGTCATTCCCGGCGGCGGCTCCAGCCCGCTGGGGTCGCTGGGCTATGTCGACTGCGTGCTCGAACTGCAGCGGCAATGTGAAGCCATGGGCCTGCGCAAACCGCATCTGGTGCATGCCACCGGCAGCGCGGGCACGCAGGCCGGCCTGGTGGCCGGCATTCACGCCCTGGGCCTGGACTGGCCTGTCACCGGCATCGGCGTCAGAGCGCCGCGCGAGGCACAGGAAACCCGTGTGTACGACTTGGCCGTGCGCGTGCTGAATCTGCTGGGCGTGGCGCAACCCCTGCCGCGCGAACGGGTCGTGGCCGACGACCGCTTCATCGGCGCCGGCTATGGCATAGCAACCGATTCGATGGTCGAAGCCGTGACCCTGCTGGCCCGCACCGAAGGCATCCTGGCCGACCCGGTGTACACCGGCAAAGGGCTGGCGGGTCTGCTGGAGATGGTGCGCACCGGCCGCTTCCACAGCGACGAGGACGTGATCTTCGTGCACACCGGCGGCTCGGCCGGGCTCTTCGGCTATGTCTCGGCCTTCGCCAAGGCCGGCGCTTGAACCCCACCCCGTCTGCTGCGCAGAAACGCAGCGCGGTACGGCAGACCCACGCACCCCATCCCAACCCGCTTCACGCTGGAGTATTTCGATGACACCTCTGCACAGCCTGCCCCGCGGCCTGGCGATTGCCGCCGCTGCCCTGGTCCTGACTCTCTCCCAGCCGGCGTTGGCCCAGGGCAGCCCGCAGAAGGGCGGCACGCTGGTCATGGTGGTGCAACCCGAACCGCCCACGCTGGCCTCCTACCAAAGCACCGCCGGCCCCGTGGGTCAGGTGGCCACCAAGGTCTACGAGGGACTGCTCGAGTACGACTTCCAGCTCAAGCCTGCGTCCAGCCTGGCCCAGTCGTGGACCGTCAGTGCCGACGGCAAGACGGTGACCTTCAAGCTGCTGCCTGGCGTGAAATTCCACGACGGCCAGCCGTTCACCAGCGCCGACGTGCAGTTCAGCGTGATGGACGTGCTGAAGAAAGTGCACCCGCGTGGTGTGAACACCTTCCGCTCGGTGACCGCGGTGGAGACGCCCGACCCGATGACCGCCGTATTCCGCCTCAGCGAGCCGGCGCCCTACATGATGATGGCGCTGTCATCTTATGAATCGCCGATGCTGCCCAAGCATGTCTTCGGCACCGGCGACATCACGCGCCACCCCAACGCCAACCTGCCGGTGGGCACCGGCCCGTTCAAGTTCGTGGAGTGGCAGAAGGGCCAGTTCATGCGCTTCGACCGCAACCCCGACTACCGCAAGCCGGGCCTGCCGCACCTGGACCGCGTGGTGGCCCGCTTCATTGCCGACACCGGCACGCGTTCGGCCGCGATGGAGACACAAGAGGTACACATGGGCGGCTTCAACGCCGTTCCCCCGGTGGACGTGAAGCGGCTGCAGGCCTTGCCGCACATCGCCGTCACGGCCAAGGGCTACGAGATGCAGGCGCCCATCCTGCAACTCGACTTCAACACCACCAAGCCGCCGTTTGACGACGTGAAGGTGCGCCAGGCGGTGGCCTATGTGATGGACCGCAAGTTCGTGCTCGACAACATCTGGTTCGGCTTCGGCCGCCCCGCCACCGGGCCGATCCACTCCAACTTCAAGGCCAACGGGCTGTACACCCCGGAGGTCAGGAACTACAACGTGCCCAACGGCGTGGAGCTGGCCAACAAGCTGCTGGACGAAGCCGGCAAGAAGCGCGGTGCCGACGGCGTGCGCTTCGAGATCGTGCACGACGTGACGCCCTATGGCGAAGAGTGGCGCCGCTTCGGTGAATACACGGTGCAGCAGCTCGGCAAGATCGGCATCAAGGCGACGCTGCGCGTCGAGGACGTGCCGGGCTGGCTGCGCCGGGTCTACACCAACTACGACTTCCAGCTCACCAGCAACTGGATCCAGACCCTGGCCGACCCTTCCATCGGCGTGCACCGTCTCTACCATTCCGGCTCCATCAAGCCGGGCACGGTGTTCGTCAACAACTCGCGCTGGAGCAGCAAGGAAACCGAAGAGCTGATGGACAAGGCCAACGTCGAGCTCGACCCGAAGAAGCGCGCCGCGCTGTACCACGAACTGCAGAAGCGCGTGGTCGAAGCCAGCCCGCTGGTGTTCATGCACGAGGTGGACTTCGTCACCGTCTACAACAAACGGGTCAACAACTTCCCGCTCAGCCCGCTGGGCCTGTACTCGTCGATGGACCAGGTCTGGCTGGCCAAGTAAGTTCGCCCGATACGCGCGTCACGAAGAGCAGCACCCGCAAGCCGACACGATGGCTGTCAAGCAAAGCCTGGCCTATGCCCTGCGCCGGTTGGCGCAGGCGGTGCCGACGGTGCTGGTCATCGTGGCGCTGAACTTTCTGCTGTTGCAGCTCGCCCCTGGTGATGCTGCCGACGTGCTGGCCGGAGAGGCCGGATCGGCCACGCCGGAGTTCATGGCGCAACTGCGCAAGACCTTCGGGCTGGACCAGCCGCTGGGGGTGCAACTGCTGCTGTACATCAAGCAGGTCGTCACGCTCGATCTCGGCTTCTCCTTCCGTCACAACATGCCGGTGATCGAGTTGATCGGGTCGCGCTTGTTCCCGACGCTGCTGCTGATGGTCACCGTGCTGCTGATTTCGGTGGGCCTGGGCACGCTGCTGGGCGCCTTCGCGGCACGCAACCTCAACCGCTGGCAGGACAACGTGATCTCGATGCTCACCGTGCTGGCCTACGCCACGCCGGTGTTCTGGGCCGGCCTGATGCTGATCGTGGTGTTCTCCATCAAGCTGGGCTGGTTTCCGACCAGCGGCATGCAGCAGGTGGCGGCCTTCCATGAGGGGGCCGCCAAGGTGCGCGACATCGCGCACCACCTGGTGCTGCCGGCCGTGACGCTGACCATGTTCTACCTGGCGCTGTACGCGCGGCTGATGCGGGCCTCGGTGCTGGAGCAGTTCTCGATGGACTACGTCGTCACCGCCCGAGCCAAGGGGCTGACCGAACCGCAGATCGCCCGCCGTCATGTGCTGCGCAACGCCGTGCTGCCCGTGCTGACGATGGCCGGCGTTCAGGTGGGTGGATTGCTGGGCGGGGCGGTGGTGGTTGAGACCGTCTTCGCCTGGCCCGGCCTGGGCCTGCTGGCCTATGAGTCGCTGTTTGCACGCGACCTGAACCTGCTGCTGGGCATCTTCTTCATCTGCACCTGCCTGGTGGTGGTGGTAAACCTGGTGGTGGACGTGGCCTATTCACTGCTCGATCCACGCATCGAGTTGCGCTGATGGCGACCCCATGAAAGGCGGCGTCCTGCGGTTCCTGCGCCACCGGCCCGCGGTGGCCGGGCTGGCCTTGCTGCTGGCGGTTCTGCTGGCTGCGGCACTGGCCGGCGTGATCTATCCCGGCGACCCGTTCAGCATCGTCGGCAAACCGTTCCAGCCCCCGTTCAGTGAACACCTGCTGGGCACCGACACGCTGGGCCGCGACCTGGCTGCCGGCCTGCTGCACGGTGCCCGCACCACCTTGCTGGTGGGCGTGGTGGCCACCGTGATTGCCAGTGTGGTGGGCATCACCATCGGCGGCCTGGCCGGTTACTTCGGCGGCCGGCTGGACAGCCTGCTGATGCGCTTTACCGAGCTGTTCCAGACCATCCCGTTCTTTCTCTTCGCGATCCTGCTGGTGGCGGTTTTGGGCGCGTCCATCCGCAGCGTGATCTTCGCCATCGCGGTGGTTTCGTGGCCGCCGATGGCGCGCCTGGTGCGTGGCGAATTCATGGCCATGCGCAACCGCGAATTCGTGCAGGCCTGCGTGTCGCTGGGCATGGGCCACACGCGCATCATCCTGGTCCACATCCTGCCCAACACGCTGTCGTCGATCATCGTCACCGGCTCGCTGATGGTGGCCACCGCCATCCTCATCGAGTCGGGGCTTTCATTCCTGGGCCTGTCTGACGCCAACACCATGAGCTGGGGCTTCATCATCGGCTCGGGCCGCACGGTGCTGCGCACGGCATGGTGGATCTGTGCCGCACCCGGCCTGGCCATCCTGCTGACGGTGATGGCCATCAACCTGGTAGGCGACGGCCTGAACGACGCGCTCAACCCGCGTCTGCGTTCGCTGTGAACGCTGTGACCACTGCCCCACCGCTGCTGCGCATCCAAGGCTTGAGCGTGAGCTTGCCGGCCGGGGCCGACCGCCGCCATGCGGTGCAGGACTTGAGCCTGGACCTCTGGCGCAACGAGATCCTGTGCGTGGTGGGTGAATCCGGTTCGGGCAAGTCGGTGATGTCGCGTGCCGTGTTGGGCCTGTTCCCGTCGCGCCATGTGCAGCCCAGCGCGGGCCACATCCTGTTCGAGGGCGAAGACCTGCTGCAGGCCACCCCCGAGCGGCTGCGCGACCTGCGCGGCAACCGCATCGCGATGATCTTCCAGGAGCCGATGACGGCGCTGAACCCGGTGCTGCGCATCGGCGCGCAGATCGACGAGGTGCTGGAGATCCACCGTTCGGGCGATGCCGAAGCGCGCCGCGCGTTCAACAGTTCAGCGCGCCGTGCGCGGGTGCTGGAGCTGCTGGCTGCGGTGAACCTGCCCGACCCACAGCAGATCCTTTCGGCCTACCCGCACCAGCTGTCGGGCGGCCAGCGCCAGCGCGCGATGATTGCGATGGCGCTGGCGCTGGAGCCCGACATCCTGATCGCCGACGAGCCCACCACGGCGCTGGACGTGACGACGCAGGCGCAGATCCTGCTGCTGATCCGCGACTTGCAGCGCAAGAAAGGCATGGGGGTGATCTTCGTCACCCACGACTTCGGCGTCGTGGCCGAGATCGCCGACCGCATCGCCGTCATGCAGCACGGCCGCCTGGTCGAACAAGGGCCGGCCGAGCAGGTGCTGAGCCAACCCCAGGCCGGCTACACCCGCTCGTTGCTGGCGGCCGTGCCCAGCCTGACACCCGGGCCCAAGCGCGACTTCAGCGCACAGCCGGTGGTGCTGAGCGTCAACGCCTTGAGCAAGAGTTACCGCAGCGGCGGCGGCCTGTTTGGTGGTCGGTTCGGCAGCAAGGGCCGCAGCGTGGACGCGCTGGCGGCGGTGAGCTTCAGCGTGCGGCGTGGCGAGACCGTGGGCATCGTCGGCGAGTCCGGTTCGGGCAAGTCGACGGCGGCGCGCTGCATTGCGCGGCTGATCAACGCCGACAGCGGCCAGATCATGGTCGAGGGCGTCGATATCGCCCCGTTGAGCGCCCGCGCGCTGCGGCCCGTGCGGCGGCGGATGCAGATGGTGTTCCAGGACCCGTTCGGCTCGCTCAACCCGCGGCGCACCGTGGGCCAGCTGATCGCCGAAGGGCCCATCGTGCACGGCCTGAGCGAGGCCTCGGCCCATGCGCGTGCACTCGAACTGCTGGATCTGGTCGGGCTGGAGCGGCGGGCCGCCGCGCGCTACCCGCACGAGTTTTCGGGCGGGCAGCGCCAACGCATCGGACTGGCGCGCGCGCTGGCGCTCGAGCCCTCCATCCTCGTCGCCGACGAGCCGGTGTCGGCGCTGGATGTGTCGGTGCAGGACCAGGTGCTGCGACTGCTGGCCGACATCCGCAACCGCCTGGGGCTGACGGTGCTGTTCATCACCCACGACCTGCGCGTGGCCAGCCAGGTCTGCGACAGCATCGTTGTCATGCACAAGGGCCGTGTGGTCGAAAGCGGGCCGGTGGCCGATGTGTATGCCCGCCCGGCGCACGCCTACACCCAGGCGCTGCTGGCCGCCGTGCCGGGCAGGCATTGGGGCCGCGACAACGAAGCCCGGTTGGCGACGGCGCCGGCAGCACCGGCATGACACTGCCCGACGCCCCCGCTGCACCCGGCCTGCAGGCAGTGGCCCTGGCCCTGCTTGACAAGCGCACCAGCGCCGTCGAACTCACGCAGGCCGCGCTGGCGCGCATCACCGCGCTGGAACCCCGGCTGCAAGCCTTCATGCATCTGGACGCGGCCCGCGCCATCGCCCATGCGCAGGCCATCGACGGGCTGCGTGCCGCCGGCGTGAACCTGGGCCCGCTGATGGGCATGCCGGTGGCGGTGAAGGACCTCTTCACGGTGGACGGCATGCCCACCACCGCCGGCAGCCGGCTCGACGTGCAGGATCTCGTGCCGCCGCAGGGCCGCTTCGTGGATGCGCTGCTGCGCGCCGGCTGCGTCATCCTGGGCAAGACCCGCACCACCGAATTTGCGCTGGGCGGCTTCAACCTCGACCGCCCACCGCCGTGGAACCCCTGCGACGGGAACCAGCCGCGCATGACCGGCGGCTCCAGCCATGGTTCCGCCGTGGCCATGGCTGCGGGGCTGGCGGGCTTCACGGTCGGCAGCGACACCGGGGGATCGGTGCGCTGGCCGGCCGCCCTGTGCGGCGTGGTCGGCTACAAGGCCAGCAGCAGTCTCTGGCCGGGTGACGGTGTGTTCCCGCTGTCGCCCGAGCTGGACAGCATCGGCCTGTTCACGCGCAGCGCCCACGACGCCGCCTTCGTGCACGCGGCGCTGGGCGGCCACCCGCTGCGGCCGCCCTGTGCGGTGCAAGCGCTGACACTGGCGGTGCCCACGCTGCATTTCATGGACCAGATCGACGAGCCGGTGCTGCGCTGCTTCAAAGCCGCCGTTGCGCGCCTGCGCGCGGCCGGCGCCCGCATCGTGAGCGCTGAAACGCCGGAGGCCGGCGAGATCGACGAGGTCTTTCGCAGCCTGGTGCCTGCGGACCTGCTGGCCTTTCTCGGGCGTGACCGCGTGACGGCGCAGTTCGACCGGCTGGATGCGGTGGCGGCCGACCGGCTGCAGGTGGCCTTCGAGGTGCGGGCCGACGACTACGCGAAGATGCTCGCACGCCGCCGCACGGTGCAGCGCCTGGTGGCCGAGCGCTCGGTCGGCATCGACGGCTGGCTGACGCCCACCGTGCCGATGCTGCCGCAGCCAACCGCCCAGTTCAGCAGCGTGGCCGACGTGGCGGCCTGGAACCGCCGCGCCACGCGGAACACGCGGCCTGGCAACCTGTTCGGGCAGTGCGGCATCTCGTTGCCGATCCAGCACCTGGGCGCGGAGCATCCGGGCCAGGCCGGTGGCGCTGTGTTGCCTGTCGGACTGCAGCTGTGTGCGGCACCCGGCCAGGACCTGGCGCTGCTGAACATGGCTTGCGCGATAGAGGATCTGCTGGGTCTTCCGTCCGCAGCGATGCTGGACGCGCTGGCGGGCTAGAGAACCGCTGCGAGCCAGCCTCGGCAGCGCGGCGGCTTTCTACCCTCGGATCGTGGCGCCCCCGCGCGCACGGCTGCGGCGCCTGGATGATGGGGTCCAGCGGTCCGACCTCTATCGTTACGCTAGCCCGTCAGTCGCTCGAAGAGCGCGCTCAGTGCAGCGCGCTGGCGCGCGTCGGGCAAAGGCCCGTGCATCGCGGCCAGGTTTTGTGCCACATGATCTGCGCGGGTCGTGGCCGGGATGACGCAGGTGACCGCGGGAAACGCCAGCTCCCACTTCAGCACGAGCGCAGCCCAGCTGGTGCACTCGAGTTCACGCGCCAAGCCGGGCAGCGGCTGGCGCGCCAGCCGCTGCAGCAGGCTGCCGCCGTCGAAGGGCCGGTTCACGATGACGCCCAGGCCGCGGTCTGCCGCCATCTGCATCAGGGGCTCGGCGCGGCGGTCTACCGGGCTGTAGGTGATCTGCATGAACTCGAGCGCCGGCGCTTCGGCCTTCAGCACCTGCTGCATCTCTTCGTGCTTGTTCCCGTGCGAGGTGGTCACGCCCAGCAGCCGCGTGCGGCCTTCTTCCTTCCAGCGGCGCAGCGTCTTCAGGTGTTCGCGCCAGGCCAGCAGGTTGTGCACCTGCATCAGGTCGAAGCGCGGCAGCCGCCACAGCCCCAGCGAACGCGCCATCTGCGAAGGGCCGAGCGCACCGATCGGTGTCCACACCTTGCTGGCGGCCACCAGCGGTGCACCGGCACGCGCCGCACCCAGCAGTTCGCCGAGCACCTGTTCGGCGCTGCTGTACATCGGCGACGAATCGATCAGCATGCCACCGCCGGCGAAGAAGCTGCGCAGCACTTCGCGGCGCGCGGCCATCGCCTCGCCGTCGCTGGCGTCGACGTGGAAGGTGAGCCAGGTGCCGAGCCCCACGGCAGCCCAGCGCTCACCCGTTCTGGGTACCGCACGCTCCAGCCGCGCCGGCTGGGCCAACGGAAAATCCGTCAGGGCCGCGGCCGCGGATGTAAACAGCAGGTCACGGCGGTTCATCTGTCGATGATCGCTGATCAAGGCAGTCGACGCGTAGGCTCGCCGGGGCTTTCAGGCGGCCCTGCCCACCAATCGCGCACAGGCCGCCCACGCTCATGGTCCGGATTGCCATTCTGCGAATTCACGCTGTCGCCCCTCCCTCGCGCGGAAAGGCTGGGTGTTGGCGCCAAGCGTTCGTCAGTTCTCCAAAATGTGTCGAAAACGCGAACGAAAATCGACACGTTCTGGCATCAAGGAGATCGGATAGACAAGTCCGAATGGTGGGCTCCACCTGCGGGGTGATCCTGGTCGACCTGGGTGCGGAAGTGAGCGAGTTTGAGCCGCCAGGCGGCGACAGGACACGCCGAATTGAATCTCATTATATACAAAGTAGCGCGTTCGCATAGAATGAGAAGCAAATGCCAGCCAAAGCCCCCCCTGTTGGTGAAGCCTTGACGGCCCGGTTGAAGGACTTGGGCGAGCGCATCCGCGCCCACCGCCAGCAGCAGAAGGTCAGTGCCACCACGGCTGCGGAAGCGGCCGGCATGTCGCGCGTCACCCTGCACCGCATCGAGCGCGGAGAGCCTTCAGTCACCCTGGGTGCGTATCTGAGCGCCATCGACGCCGTGGGCCTGCAGCTCGAGCTTCGCGATCCGAACGCGCCTTCAGCGCTGGTGGCCGGTATGGGCGTTCCGGACCGGGTGCGCCTGAACGACTACCCGCAGCTCAAGGGCCTGGCCTGGCAACTGCACGGTGTGGACGATGTCAGCGCGCCAGAGGCCCTGAGTCTGTACGAACGCAATTGGCGGCACGTCGACCATGCCCACCTCGGGCCGGCTGAGCGGGCCTTGGTGCAGGCCTTGGTGAAGCAGCTGGGCGGAGGGCGCCTGCTTGTTTGAACGGCCCCACCACCGCCGCATCGCCACCGTGCTGCAGGCGCTGGATGCCGACGCGCTGCTGGCCAACGCCTGCCTCTTTGGCGGCGGCACGGCCATGGCGTTGCGCTACGGTGAATACCGCGAGTCGGTTGACATCGGCTTTCTGGTTTCCCGGGTAGAAGGGTATCGGCAGTTGCGTCAGCACCTGATGGGCCCAGATGGCCTGCGCGCCATCACGCTGCCCGGCCAGGTGTTGAACCCTGTTCGTGAGATACGCGCCGACCAGTACGGCATACGCACACTGCTGCAAGTCGACGACGCCAACATCAAGCTCGAGATCGTGCTGGAGGGTCGAATTGAGCTGCAGGCACCCGGCCCCGATGACCGGGTGTGCGGCGTGGCCACCTTGACGCTGCTGGACATGGTCACCAGCAAGCTGCTGGCAAATTCCGACCGCTGGCGCGATGACGCCGTGCTCAGCCGCGACCTCATTGACCTGGCGATGATGGTGCCGCCGAAGAAGCTGTTGCGGCTGGCCATCGACAAAGCCCGGGCTGCGTACGGCGACAACGTGGTGGCCGATCTGGCCAAGGCCATCGAGAGCCTGCGCCAGCGGCCCCACCGGCTGGACCATTGCATGAAGGCCATGGCCATGACCACGGTGTCCAAGGCCGCGCTGTGGTCACGCATCCGGGCGCTGGTGCCATGACACCGGGCTTTGGGGTATCAAGTTGCGGCCCATCCCGACACTGCCCACCCGCAGCGCGCGGCAGGCAGTTCGGTACCTACTTGGTAACGATCGCAAAGGTACCGGCCGCCTTGTCGATCAGCGTGAAGAAACGCACCAGGTCGATCTTGCTGCCGTCGATCTTCAGGTCGTCGCTGAGCAACGTGTCCTTCACGCCCGCAGTGCCGGCCATCATCTTGATGAAGATCGGCTTGGTCAGCGTCAGCGTGGCGTTGGCGTCGGTGGCGGGGGCCGCTTTCTTGTGGTGCAGCACCGCGTTTTCGATCCACAGCACATAGGACTCCTGGGTGTCGGTCACGACCAGGTTGACCTTCAGGTCCTTGCCCTCGGCGGCGGGGCCGTCCAGGCCAGCGGCCATCGCTTCCAGGAAGCGCTCCACCGGCGTCTCGTACAGCATGTCGATGAGGAACGAGCGGTCCACGCCCTTCTTCGGCGGGCCGTTGCGCAATTCGTCGGCCGCCGTCAGGTAGCTGTTGCGCCAGGTCGCCGCCTCGGACATGTAGCCCATCTGGTCGTAGGTGCGCGCCAGCAACTCCTTGGCCGCCTTGCTGTCGGGTGCACCGAAGACGGCGTGGTTCAGCAGCTCGGCGGCCCAGCGGTAATCGCCCTTGTCGAATGCCGCCTGGGCTGCGGCCACGGCCTTGTCGGCGCCGCCGATCAGTTCCAGGTAGCGCCTGGCCGACTCCTGCGGCGGCAACGGGTTCAGGTTGGCCGGGTTGCCGTCGTAGGCGCCCAGGTAGAGCTGATAAACCGCCTTGACGTTGTGGCGCAGGTCGCCGTAGTAGCCGCGCGCGCCGAAGTGCGAGGCCAACGACTTGGGCAGCTTGACCATCTCGGCAATCTCGCGCGGTGTGTAGCCGGCGTTGGCCAGCCGCACCGTCTGGTCGTGCGTGTACTTGTAGACGTCGCGGTGCTTGGTGATGAACTCGGCGATGCGCGCGTTGCCCCAGATCGGCCAGTTGTGCTGGCCGAAGTACACCTCGGCATCGCCCAGCTGGTCCAGCGCCTGCTGCATATAGCTGGCCCAGCGCAGCGCGTCCCGCACCTTGGCGCCACGCACCGGCAGCAGGTTGTGCATGGTCTGCGCCAAGTTCTCGGCGCCACCGTAGGCTCGTCTGTCGGGGATCGAGAAGGTCAGCTCGGCCGGCGCCTCGGCGCCCGGCACGTTGTGGAAGACGAAGCGCACGCCGTCCAGCACCATTTCCTGCGTGGGCTGCGTGATCAGCTGCGTCGGCGCCAGCACACCGATAGCGCCGTAGGCCACGCTCTTGCCCAGCCCGGTGTCGACATTGCCCTTGGCCGAACGCTGCAGGTTCTTGCCGAACTGGTACATCGAGCGCCGCGCCATCGCGGTGCCGACCAGGATGTTCTCGCTCGTGGCTTCTTCCATGAAGCCTTCAGAAGCGACGACCGGGATCTTGCGCTGCGCAACCTCCTGGGCCGTCGCCACGCCCAGCGCGCCGCCGAAGTGGTCGGCGTGGCTGTGCGTGAAGACGATCGCCGACACCGGCTTGTCGCCCAGGTGCTTGCGCGCAAAGGCCAGCGCCGCCGCCGCACTCTCGCGTGCGGTCAGCGTGTCCACCACGATGAAGCCGGTCTTGCCTTCGATCAGCGTCATGTTGGCGATGTCGAAGCCGCGCACCTGCCAGATGCCGTCGGTGACCTTGAACAGACCCGTATGCGCGTTCAGCAGCGCGTGGCGCCACAGGCTGGGGTTGACCGTGGCCGGTGACGGGCCGGCGACGAACTTGTAGGCGTCGAAGTCGATGAGCACGGTGCCGTCGGCGGCCAGGATCTTGCCGTCGGGCCTGGCGATGAGCCCCCGCTTGGCATCCTCGAAGTCCTGCGCCTCGTCGAGCTTGAGTTCCTGCGCCACCTGGGCGTTGGCCTGCACGGTGGTCGGCATGGCGTCGCCGGCGGCGCCGCCCACGCCCGCGTGTTTGCCGCAGCCCGCCAGCAGCGCCAGCCCGGCCAAGGCCAGTGCTGACATGGCGCGAGGTGTCTGTCTCATCATGGGTGTCTCCTTCGATATCCTGCAAGGGTCTCTGGGCTTGCCGGCGGCTCGCCGATCAAGACATGCTGCACCAACCGCTGAACGATGCTGCAGCAGCGCATCTGCCGGGGCGGCGCCTGTCGCACCCACCGCGCCGCTTCGCGCACCGCACCGCGTCGCAAGCGCCTGGGCTAGAAGACCCGGTGCTTCAGGTAAGCCGCCTGCGGGTCCATGCCCGCGCGGATGGCCTTGACCATTGCGCCTTCGGTGGCCAGCTTGTGCTCAGCCGCAGCGATCACGGCTTCGACGTACGGCCCGGGTATCAGCACGATGCCGTCGCGGTCGGCCAGCACGAAGTCGTCGGGCAGCACCTGCACGTTGCCGATGGCGATGGGCTCGCCAAACGCTTCGGCCCGCCACGCGCAAACGATGTCGATCGGCGTGGCGTAGCGCGCAAAGACCGGAAAGCCTTGCGCTGCGATGTCGGCGACGTCGCGGCAGCCGCCATCGGCGATGTATCCGCGCACACCCTTGATCTTCAAGGCCTCGGCCGACAGGCCGCCGAACAAGGCGCGCACGTCGTCCTGCGGCTGGCAGATGACGACATGGCCCGCGGGTGACTTGGACAGCAGGCCCGCCCATTCGTAGAGCGAGGTGTGCTTGTCCAGTGTCGGGTCCGGCCTGCCGCGCACGGTGAAGACAGGGCCGGCCGCTCTCATGCCGCTGTCCAGAGGAGTGATCGTGCGCGGCAGCACGCGGATCGGCAAGCCCTGGTCCTTCATGACGTCGTGAACCACGGAACTGGTGCAGGCGTGCAGGCGCGCTGCCAGGCTGGGCTTCGAAGCCTTGGTGCTGACGCGCAGGCTCTTTCCCGCGGTCGGTCGCTGGGCTGTGCTCATGGTCTGTCCGGTACTGATGGTTGAAGGCCCGATCTGGCATGCCGCACCCGCGCAACGCTGCCGCTCGAACAGATGGTTCCGTGGCTGACCCCAGTGCCCGGGAAGCCCTGCGGGGCGCATGACTCGTATGCAGCCCATTCAACACCGCACCAAGGCTTTCGGCCATCAGGGCGTGCCCTGCCGCCGAAGGCGGCAAATGGTCAAACCGTGCTGCTGCATCCGCCATGCTCCAGCGGCATGCGACCGAGAAACCCGCGTCAATATCATCGGCCTGGGCCCCGGCGGCGAGTCCGATGAATCGGCTGCCTGCGGAAGGCAATTCACGGAGTTGAAAAGTTATGGTCCGCCAGCGAGCAGCTCTTGTCGCAGACGTCACCCCTTCAGCCCGCGTGCAGTGTTGCCGACAACGGGTAGGCCACCATGCGCCATCTGTTCGTACTGCTGCTCACTACCCCCTGCCTGATGGCCCGCGCCCAGGCCCCGGCGGCCCCGGCCCCTGCCGCGGCCCCTGCCCCTGCCACGGGCCTGCCGCCTTGCGACAAGGCGGTGCGCTTCAACGCGGCCTGGTTTGCCGACCCGGAAGTGGACAACAGCAAGTCAGCCGCCGAGCTGACGAAGCTGGGTTCGGGCGCTGGAGCTGGTGGCGGCATGCAGCTGGGCCATGTCGTCGTCGCGACGAAGTTGGCGGTGGTTCCGCAGGCCACGTGCCGGGGTGTCGTGGTGCAGCTGGACTACATCAAGCCGGTGCTGCGCGTGGCCAGCGAGATGCCACCGGGCGGCTGTGCGTATGCGCGGGTGATAAACCACGAGCTGACGCATGTGCGTATCCACCGCGACATCTCGCGCCAGTTCCGCGAGCTCCACTACCCCTGGGCCGCAGGCGGCAACAGCGCCGCCGTGCTGGCCTACGCGAAGCAGGAGCTGGACCGTTTGATGCGGGCCCAGGACCTGTTCGACAGCCCAGAGGAATACGCCAGGAACCACAGCGTGTGCGGCGGCGAGATCACGCGCCTGGTGAAGCCGGCGGCAGCGCCGGCCAAGCCGGGGCAGAAGGCCGGTTGAAGAGAAGCGCCTCTGGTAGCAGCACGCCGCCGCCGCAGTCGGCGGGCACGAAGTCGCCGGGCTGCACCTGAACGATGCCACCGGCTCCGGCCATCGCGGCGTGTGCTGCCGTTGCAGGCGGTGCCACACCGACCGCACAATAGGCTCCAGGGACGTTGCAAGCACATCACCGCATGGGCAATCGCAAAGCACTGCTGATCGGCGCGGCGCAGTACGGCGATGGCTTCGCTGCGCTGCCGTATGTCAGCAACGATCTCGAACGCCTGCAGGGCGCCTTGCAGGCGGCGGGCTACGAGACGCAGACCTGCCCGGAAGAGGTCGTGTCGAACGCGACGCAACTCGATACGCAGATACGGGATTTCTGCCGCTCGGCAGGCGCCGACGATATCCGCCTCGTCTACTTCAGCGGACACGGGCTGCGCATCGACGGCGTCGACTGCATCGTGCCTTCCCAGACCAGCCGCAAGGCCGCCGCGGTAAGTCGCAACCAGCGTGTGTCGACCGATCTCAGCGCGACCGTCGCCGATTCGACGGTGGGCCTGGTGCTGTTCATCATCGACGCCTGTCGCGACGCTGCCGACGAGGCGCTGACGAAGGGCGCTGGTGGATGGGGAGACCCGGGGGACCTTTTGCGGCCTGTCGAGGCCCGCTTCGTCCGTTACTACGGGTGCGCAGCCGGCCAGGTTTGCCAGGCCGTTGGCCACACGCCGGGCGCGCCGACGGTGAGCCTGTTCACCGAGGCGCTGGCCCGGAGCCTGACCGACAAGAACTGCTTGACGCTGGACGAGCTGCAGGCACAGGTCGATCGCCGCTGCACCGAAGTGCTCGGCGCCCATCCTGAAATGCAGCCGCAGACGCCGCGCCTCAACGTCGGCGAAATGTCGACCGAAAAGCAGGCGCTGCTGAAGCGCCCGATCTTCGACCCGGTGGGCGATGCAGCGCTGGCCAGCGTCTGGCAGTCGTTCGACCCGGACAAGCTGCATGTCCTGGTCGTGCTGTCGGAGCACGAAGGTGAACATCTGCAGGAGTGGGGCCTGGTCGACCTGGTGTCCGAGGCGGTTGCGGGCGACACCGGCGACAGGATCTGGAAGGCTTTTCGCGGCGCGAGCGATGGCCAGAAACTCGTCAACGGCCAGCAACGTGCGCTGAGCGAGAACCTGGTTCCGTCGAGCCTGGCGCTGAGCAAGTTTTCGGTGCTCGAGGCTTTTGCCAGCGGCCAGGCGCTGGACCGCGCCGTGCGCGCGGTGGCGCAGGCCGATCTCGTCGTCTTCGATGTCACTGGCTTCGAGCCCGGCGTGATGCTGCTCGCCGGCGTTCGTTCGGCGTGTCGGCGCGGGTTGAGCGTCTGCAGCCATGGCGGCGGGTGGATGGAAGGGCAGCCGCTGGGCATCCCGTTCAATCTGCAGGAGCTCAACCTCAATTCCCACACCAAGAGCCGCGTCGCCGCAGGTTCGTCAAACCCGGTCGTCGATCGTTTCGTGCAGCGCGTCGAAACGGGTTTCCGGCAACTCGCCAAGCAGCCCTACTACCTGGACCTGCCGGGCTATCACGCGCTGCGGCAATTGGGATCGGACTACGCCGCTGCGTCCACCATCGGCGTTGACGACCAGGTCCTGGTGCTCTGTTCCTTCGACAAGGGTTTCCTCGACAACTGGCAGTTTGTTGCCGGGCAGTTGAAAAAGGCGCTGTCGGGCAAGAACGTCAAGTCGAAGAAGATCGAGCGCATCATCGACTACGGCACGCCGCAGCTCGTTCTGCAAGGGTTGTACGAGCAGATTCGGCGCACCGCCGCCTGCGTGGTGGACTGGTCGGAATTCAGTGCGTCGGTGTTCATCGAGCTCGGCGCGCGACTCGCCGTCAGCGAGTGGGGTGCGGTGCAGATCATCGATGAGCGCCATCTGCCACGCGGCGAATGCGCAAAGCCGGAGCTCAAGGAGGCGCAGATCGATCGCATGCGCCGCCTGCTGACGCCCATCGTCTACCAGTACCGCGGCGATTCGAAGGCGGCCTTCGATCAGGCCGCCGATGCACTGGTACGGCGCAGCCCCAACCTCGACGACGAGCGGGCCACCGGCTACAACCGCGTCTACCGCGCGTTGCTGGGCGTGCTCGAATCGGTGCAGAGCGCGCTGCCGCCGGTGGCGCAAGATCTGAAACGGCGGGCCGATGCGCTGCACCACCCGATGCAAGGGCAGGTCGGTGCGCCGCAAGTCCTGTTCTCGGGCAGCCGCTTGATCAAGCAGGACGCCGAGCGGACCGCGGCGGAGCTTCGGGTGGCTGCCTGGCTTTATCTGGAACACCGCGTTGGCGCTGCGGGTCGCAAGTCCGACGCTGCGTTGGCCAAGCTGTATCGGGAACTGGGCCAGTCGGCCGTCGATGCGCTGTACGACCTGGGCGACGACGAATCCATCGCTCTGGCCGCGAACATCGAGAAGCGGCTCAAGAAGAAGGACAGATGACCATGCAAGACGCGATACGCCGTTTGACACAAGCGCAAGACGTTGCCAGGACCGCGCGCAAGAAGGGCGACGCGTTGCGGCGGGCCGGGCGGCCGCAGGCCGATGTCTTCGCGGCCTATGAAGTGGGTATCAAGGCCCTTGAAAGTGGACTCGGCGCCGTGGGCCCTGCACGCGAACGGCTCGACGCGATGGGCCCGACCGCGCAGGGTGAAGCCGTCGATTTCGTGAACCAACTGGTCGAGAGCTGGGGCGCGCTCGGCGGGCTGCGGCAGCGTGTGAACCGGCTGCAGGGTGCGCTCGACAGCTACAGCGAAGGTGCGGCGCTGGAAAAGAAGTTTGCGTTGGCCAGCACCTACAACCGCCTCAACGAGGTGAAGCAGAAGCTCCTGATCCAGCCTGACGTCCTGCTGAGCGAGCTTGAACCGCAGATCGAGGCGATGGCGCGCGTGATCGAGGGCTCGTTGCGCACCAACCAGTCCCTCAGCAACAGCGGCTGGGCCTGGGCCGACCTGGGCGATTGCCTGGCGCTACTGGGGCGCACCGACGAAGGCGCGCGCGCTTATGCCACCTTCATTGCGAAGGCCGAGATCAAGTCACCGGAGCGAACGCTGGACGTCCTGAAGCTGATCGCGTCAAAACTGCAGGAGCGCCACGATCCGGGGGCCGTTCGGCTGCAGGCTGCCATCGTCGCACTGGAAAGCCGGCTCGCCGGGCGCTAGCGCAAGCATTTGGGAGGATCGGGATGATCAAGGTCGACGAACTGACAAGGGCCATCGCGAACCGATGGGACGACATCGCGGCGGCACTGGGCGCCGATCGCACGCGTGTCGAGTACGAGTTGATCGGCCTGCTTCGCCAGTTGGAGGTCGAGCCAGGCGCCGCGCGCGAGGCCGTGGTGCAGGCCATCCTGGCGCTGTTCCAGCCCCATGCGCGCGCCTACCAGTTGCTGTTGCAGGCTGTGCGCGACACCGACCCCGCCCGTGCCAAGGGTGCCGGCAAGCCGGCCGGCTTCGTCGCCCGCGAGCGCTACACGACGTTCCCGGTCTTCTACGGCACCGACCGCGCCGGCGGCGGGGCGGCTGGTGCGGGCGTCGGCTTCAGCGGCGAGCGCGGTGAGCTGTCGTACGGCGTGGCCGAGGTCAGCATTCCAGACGATCCGCGGATGGGAAAGATCGACCGCCCGCGCTGGTGGAAGCTGCAGTTCCACGAGGACCCGGCCCAGCATGTGGTGCTGCAATCGCTGCAGACGCTGTCCGAGATCGACTTCGTCAACCGCGCACGCAGCACGCTGGACGGCACGCCGAAAAAGGAGGTGCTGGTTTTTGTGCACGGCTACCGCGTCGGCTTCCAGGATGCCGTCGTGCGCGCCGCGCAGATGGCCTACGACCTGCACTTCGAAGGGCTGGCCGCGTTGTACAGCTGGCCGTCCGAGGGCTCGGTGCCCCGCTACACCGTCGACGAAACGAACGTGGCGTGGTCGCGCCCCCGATTTGCCAAGTTCCTGGCCGTGATCCGCGAGCGCCTGGGCGCCGATACGGTGCACGTGGTGGCCCACAGCATGGGCAATCGGCTGCTGGTCGAGACCCTGGCCTCGATGGCACAGCCCGCGGCGGCCGGCGTGGCCGGCCTGAACCAGATCGTGTTCGCCGCGCCCGATGTCGACGCGGCCACCTTCAAGGACCTGGCGCAGGACTTTAGGCCCAAGGCCAAGCGGTTCACGCTGTACGCCTCGTCGGATGACCTGGCGTTGAAGGCCTCGAAGGTGGTCCACAAGTATTCCCGCGCGGGGGAGTCGGGCCTTGATCTTGTCGTCACTGAATCGGTCGACACGGTGGACGTGACGGCCGTCGACACCAGCCTGCTGGGACACGCCTACTACGGGGAGAACCGTTCCGTGCTGTCCGACCTGTTCTATGTCATTCGCAACGGCACACCGCCCGATGACCGCTTCGGGCTCGTGGCAAAAGACAGGTACGGCGCGCGCTACTGGTCGTTCAGGCCGTCGTAATGTGGAAGTGTTCGATGATCCGGGGCGCTGCCCCGCATCAAGGAATCTGGCGCGCGCGACCCCGGGCGGGCCCACGATCGGCCCCACGATCGGCCCCACGATCGGCCCTGGCGCCGGCCTTCTTGTCCGCCACCGCCGCACCGGGGCTCAGCTGGTCCAGCCAGAGCAGGGCTTCCACCTGCACCATGAAGCGGTGCAGGTACTGTGGCGACGCGTGGCGCATCGCCGCCAGGGCCTCGTGCAACAGACGCTGCGTGTTCAGCGGGCCGGCGTTGTCGGGCACCTTGGCCAGCGCCTGCGTCAGGCGGTGTTCGACACTCAGCCGCGACCAGGTGCTGCGGTAGTCGCGCACGGCTTTGAGCTCGGGGGCGCCGGCGCCATTGGCGGCGCCGGGTGCGGCTGTGGATGTGGATGTGGATGTGGTCGCGCCGTTGTGACGGTTGATATGGGCCAGCAACTCGGCCAGCGTTTCGCGTTGCGCTTCGCCGCGCGGCGCTGCAGTTTCGGCGGCGCCGGCAGCCACCGCAGGCACCGCCACGGCGGGCCGCGCCGGCGCGGCCGCGGTGGCCAGCAGCTGCTGCACGCGGTCGTCCAGCAAGCGCCGCGCGGCGCCTTCGTGGCGCATGGCTCGGCGCGCCAGCGCTTCGATGTGGCACAGGCGCACCGGGTCGGCTCCAGTGGCGCGCAGCGCGGCCAGCTGCAGCGCGGTGGCGGGCGGGGCTGCGTGCGAGGGCGCAGCCATCAACTGCCGCCCGTCTTGCGCACCACCACACGCGGCGTGGGTGTGATCTCCACGCGCCGGTTCTTCGCGCGGCCTTCGGCGTCGGCGTTCGACGCCACCGGCTGCTCGGCGCCGAAGCCGGCGGCAAACACCGCCGACGAAGCCACGCCGTTGTCCACCAGCGTGCGCGTCACCGTCAGTGCGCGCTGTGCCGACAGTTCCCAGTTGTCGGCAAACTGCTGGTTGTTCTGCAGCATGGGCTGGTTGTCGGTGAAGCCGCTCACCATCAGCATCTCGTCGCGCGCAGTCATGTAGGCGGCCAGCGTGGCGGCCAGGTTCTTCAGCAGCGCGCGGCCCTCGGGCTGCAGCTGCGCCGAATTGACGCCGAACAGCAGGCTGCTGCTGATGCCGATGCGGCCGTTGTTCAGCGTCACGCGGCCTTCGGCCAGCGGTATGGCCAGCGCCTTTTCCAGCGCCAGCCGGCGCTGCTCTTCGGCCTCGCGCTTTTTCACTTCGTCTTGCAGCCGTGTCGCCAGGTCGAGCTGCATGCCCAGGGCGCAGGCCAGTATCAGCACGAAGGCGCCCAGCAGCCCGGCCATCAGGTCGCCGAACACGGCCCACACGGGCGTGCCGGGGTCGGCGCCGGCGTCCAGCTCTTCCAGGCCGGTCATCATGCTCAGGCGGCGCCGGCCACGGCGGCCTGCCGGCTGGCCAGGCGCTGCAGGTCGTCCACGATCTGCTTTTGCGACAGCAGGCTCAGGTCGATGACCTCGCGCGCCTGCGCCACGTAATAGGCCAGCTGCTCGTCGCTGCGCGTGCTGCTCCTGGCCAGCGCTTCTTCCAGCCGCTGCAGGTGCGCCACCAGCTGGCCGTTGCTCTGGCTGAAGAGGTCCACCGCGGTGGCGAAGGCTTCACCCAGGCTGGCCACTTCAACGGCGCTGCTGGTGAGTTGTGCCGACACCGTTTCCAGGCGCGCCGACTCGGCGTCCACCTGTTCGGTGAAGCGTGCGCCGGCCTGCTGCAACCAGCTGGACGTGGACGCCACCATCTGGTCGATGGCGGCTTTCTGCTCGGTGGAGGTGTGCTGCACGGCGCCCAGCAGCGTGTTCAGCGTGGCCATGATGCGGCCGCGTTCTTCCAGCGTGGCGTTGTCGCGCACCAGGCTTTCAGAGAGCCGGTCGCGCAACTGGGTCACCACGTCGGTCATCACCAGCGCGGCCTCGCGCGGCGCTTCGGTGGCCGTCTGCACCAGCCGGGCTACCTCGGCAATGGTGCTGCGCGCCTGGGCCTCGGCCTGCGTGGTGACCTTCTGCGTGGTGTGTTCCAGTTTCAGCGCCATGGCGGCCAGCGCGGCGCCCCAGGCGGCCAGCCGCTGTTCGTCGCGCGCGGTGTGTTGTGCCTGCTGGCCGGCGTGCGCCTGGTCCAGCGCGCGCAGCAGCGTGGCTGACTGGTCTTGCACCTGCGCGCCCACGGTGTCCACCCAGGCGGTGGACTGCGCCTGGAAGCGCTGCGCAAAGCCGTGCAGCTGCTGTTGCACCGTGGCGGCCACCTGGCCGTGCAGGGCCGCCGTCTCGCGCGTGATGCCGGCCATCGTGTCTTGCACGGCGCCCTGGATGGTGGTGGCCGCAACCCGGGCGCTGTCGCTCAGGCTGCGCTGCAGCGTCTGGTGCACCGAAGCGGCCAGCGCGCCGTAGTCCTGCTGGGCCTGGCCCAGGAAATGTTGCTGACTGGCCAGCAGTTGTTCGGCCGACAGGCGCGACTGCTGGTCCAGTTGCGTCATCAGGCCCTGCACGCGTTCCACCACCAGGGGCAGCTGTTGCGCCTGCTGTTGCTGCAACTTCAGGCTTTCGTCGTGGCGCTGTTGCTGTGCATCCAGCGCGTCGTGGTGTTGCTGCAGCAGCTGCTGCAGCTGTTGCTTCAGCGCGGCTTCGTGGTGCCGCTGCTGCAGCTGCCCCGAGGCAACGCGGTGCTGCTCGGCTTCTCTGAACGCGGCTTCCAGCTGCTGCTGCGCCTGCAGCGTCTCCTGATGCCGCTGCAGCTGGGCCTGCAGCGACTCCTGGTGTTGCCGCAGCTGTTGCTGCAACGCGGCTTCGTGCTGCAGCTGTTGCAGTTTCAGGGACTTGTCGCGCTGCGTGTGGCGCAGTTGCACTGTTGCTTCGCGCTCGGCCTTGAGCTGCTGGTGCTGCAGTTGCGCGCGAGAGAAGGGCCGCAGCGTGGTGGCCGTGTGGGTGTCCAGCAGCTGCCCGGCCTGCTGCCGGCTGCGGCGGCACAGTGCCGCCATCAGGCCCAGCATGGCCGAGCCGGCCACGCCCGCCACCGAGGTGCCGAAGGCCAGCCCCAGGCCGCGCACGGGTGCGGCCAGCGAGTCACGCAGGGTCTGCACGTCCACCGCGCTTTCCAGCGCCATGCCCGTGCCTTGCAGCGTCACCACCATGCCCACGAAGGTGCCCAGCATGCCCAGCAGCACCAGCAGGCCGGCCAGCGCGGGCGCCAGCGCCGGGCCGGGCAGGCCGGCCCTTTCGCCGTCCACGCGCAGCCGCACGGCGTGGCGCAGTGGCGCCGGCACGGTGGCCAGCCAGCTGCCCAACCAGTCGCCCCTGGCGCCCACGTCGGCTGGCGCGTTGGCCAGCTGGAGCAAGGCCTGGTTCAGGCCCTCGGTGGTCTGCTGGTAGCGGTGCAGTTCCAGCACGCCCATCACGTAGAAGGCGCCGATCAGCAGCGTCATGGCCAGCGCCACGGGGCTGCCGCGCAGGTAGCCCGCGGCCACCCAGCCTATGGCCAGCAGGCCGACGAGGCCTGCAGCCCGAAAGAGGTGCTTGTTCATGAAATGGGGTGGGGTGCTGTGGGTGCCGCGTGGAGGGTGTCCAGCAGGCCCAGGGCCGGTTGCAGGCGCAGTTCCAGTTCGGCCAGCAGCAGGCGCTGCATGTCGGCGCGAAAGACGGCCAGCCACGGCAGGTCCGGCGGTTCCGGACGCGGCGCCTGGCGCAGCCGTGTGAAGTGTTTTTCCAGCAGCACGGGCATCAGTGCCAGCAGCGTCTGTTCACGCGCGGCCAGTGCCTGGGCCATCACGCCGTCCAGCGCCGCCAGCCGGTCCAGCGCCGGTGACAGCAGCGCCACCGCGGCCCGCGCACGGGTGCGCAGCGGGCCGATGGCCGTTTCCATGGCCTGCTGCAGGCTGAAATAGCGCCGGCGGAAGGGCACAAAACTGGCGCCGTCTTCGCGTGCGGTGGTGGCCTCGTCGGCGATGGCCCGCACCAGCGCCTGGCGCGCGCACGCGAAGTCGCTGTCCACCGCAGCCGCAGCCGCAGCGGCCGGGGCTGCGGCCGTGCGCAGCGCGCCCGCACTCACGCCCACGCCCATGCCTGGCGGCGCCTGCAACGCTGCCGACAGCGGAATGGCTTCTTTCCAGCCCAGCCAATGCCCCAGCCCTTCCACGATAGACGGGGGCGCCGTCGGGCGGTCGACCAGGGCCAACTGAGCCAGCAGCCCCACGAGCGCCGATCCGTTCAGGCTCGTACGCGGTATCTCTCGCTGCATGCTGGGCTGGTGAATGGCTGAAGAGGACAACCGAGCACTCTACACCGGCAGCGCTGGCTCGACGACCCCTGGTTGCGCGGCCCGAAAAGGCCCGCCCCATGCTTTTGTCAAGGGCGCGCGTCTTTCAAGAGCCGTGCAACCGGCGCGGCCACCGCCAGCCCCGGCGTGGTCAGCCTTGCGCGCTTTCCGTCATGCGCGTCGCCAGTGAACACGCGGTCGCCCAGCACATACGCAAAGTGGCCGTCGGTGTGGCCGGGTGTGTGCAGCGGCTGCAGTTCCAGGCTGCCGCGGTCGACACTGTTCACGACGCGGTCGATCAGCAGCGCCTGCCCGGTGGTGGCGCAGCCCAGCAGGTAGGTGTAGGCGCTGGACAGCGGCTCGAACAGCTGGCGGAAGATCATGCCCTTTGCAGCCCGGCCCAGACTCAAGCCGACAGCGCGTCGCGTGCGCGCAGCAGCCGCGCCTTGGCGTCATCGGCTACTTCGCGCACGGCGGGCTTGTCGATCAGGTCCACCATCATCTGCGGGTCGATGAAGCCCACGGTGATGAGCCCGTCGGCGTCCTCACGAACCACCACGTTGCACGGCAGCAGCAGCCCGATGTCGGGTTCGGCCTGCAGCGCCTTGTGCGCCAGCGGCGGGTTGCACGCGCCCAGGATGCGGTAGGGCCGCACGTCGGCGTTGATCTTGGTCTTCATCGTCGCTTTCACGTCGATGTCGGTGAGCACGCCGAACCCTTCGACCTTCAAGGCGTCGATCACCTTCTGCACGGCGGTGTCGAAGGGCAGGGACAAACGGGTATGGAAACCAAACATGGCAGCTCCTGGTAACGGGTAAGAAGGGTCATGGTGACGGATTCTCTGGCTGCCGTCTGCGTGGCAGATCAAGGAACCGGCGCGACGGCGGTCGTGCGGCGAGGGTAAGCTGTTGGCCCATGACGCTCGACATGCTCCGCACCCAACTGCGCGCCTTTGCGGCCGCGCGCGACTGGCAGCTTTACCACTCGCCGAAGAACTTGGTGATGGCCTTGTCGGTGGAGACGGCCGAGCTGGTGGAACATTTCCAGTGGCTCACCGAAGCACAGAGCCGCCAGCTGCCGGCCGAGCAGCGCGCCGCGGTGGCGCAGGAGGTGGGCGACGTGCTGATCTACCTGGTGCAGCTGGCCGACCAGCTGGGCATCGACCCGCTGCAGGCGGCGCAGGACAAGATGGTGCTCAATGCGGCCAAGTACCCGGCCGGGACGCCGACGGGCTTGCCGAAGGGCGCCGTGAAGGCCGACCCGACCTGATGCGGCCGGCCCAGCCAGGGCCGCGGCTGCGGCGGCAGACCCCGACGGCGTGTGGTGCGTGCGGCTTCGCGCCGTCACTCAAAAACCACGGTCAGCGCCGGCAGCACCGCTGAAAACCGTGCCGTCCAGACCTGCCCGGCCTGCACCGCCCAGGCATCGGTCCAGGTGCCGGTGGTCACCACGTCGCCCGCTGCGATGTCTGGCGCGCCGGTGCAGGCGCGCAGCTCGTTCACGAAATGCAGCAAGGCCTGCAGCGGGCTGTCCAGCACGTTGACGCCGTGGCCTTCGTCGACAACCTCATCGCCGCGCAGCAGCTGCGCCCGGGTGCTGGCCAGCAGGGTGTGCAGGGTGTCAGCATCGCCGGCCACGTCGCGCACCGGCTGGCGCGGCCCCACCAGCAGACGGGCATGCAGGCCGCTGTCGGCCACCGTCTGCGCGGCCTGGAATTTCCAGTCGGGCAAGTGGCACTGCACGATCTCGAAGCCTGGGGCCAGCGCGTCGAGGCTGCTGAACAGCTGCTGCAGGCTGCAGCCGGCCGGCGGCGTGGACTTGAAGACAAACACCAGCTCGGGCTCGATGCGCGGCTGGCAGGTGCCTGCCAGCGACAGGCGGCCCCGACCTGCTGGCGCCTGGGTCAGCGTGGTGTTCCACACCGTGCCCCAGATGGGCGCGAACACGTTGTAGCGCGGCCAGATGCCGCGGTTGGTGAAACCCACCTTGTAGCCCGCCGGCTGTTCGCCGCGGGCCACGCGCAGGGCGCGCACCTGCAGGGCTGTCTGGTAGGCGGCGGGCACGTCGCCGAAAGCCGCACCGGCGCCTGCGGGCCAGGGCTGTGCGTTGTCGATGTGGGTCAGAAGCTGCTGCGGTGTCATGACGGCATGGCGGGGAGTGGCCGGGAGTGGCGGGGCGGGGCTGCTGTGCGGGTGCTTGCCGACGGCCGGTGCTCGACAGATTGGCCGTCTGGCCGCAACGGGTCTTGCTCGTATTCCCGCTGCAGCGTGAACAGGCTGCAACCATAAACTGGTTTGTCTGCCAATGCCCGCACAGCGCTGTACGCGCCAGGGCCCGCCCACCCCCACCAGGAGCCCGCACATGCCCCAGTTCAACGTGAACGGCCAGAACCGCAACGTCGACGTCGAGCCCGAAACGCCCCTGCTGTGGGTGCTGCGTGAGCAGCTGGACATGACGGGCACCAAGTACGGCTGCGGCGTGGCGCAGTGCGGCGCCTGCTCGGTGCACATCAACGGCGAGCTGCGGCGCTCGTGCTCGGTGCCGGTGGGCAGCCTCGGTGCTGCTGATCGGGTGATCACCATCGAAGGGCTGTCGAAGAACCGCACGCATGCCGTGCAGCAGGCCTGGGCCGAGCTGGACGTGCCGCAGTGCGGCTACTGCCAGTCAGGCCAGATCATGGCCGCGGTGACGCTGCTGCAGCGCAAGCCCAAGCCCACCGACGCCGACATCGACGAGGCCATGACCAACATCTGCCGCTGTGGCACCTACCAACGCATCCGCGCGGCCGTGCACCGCGCGGCCGTCATCGCCAGCCAGGGCAAGGTTTGAGGAGCACCCCATGAGCACCATCACCAAGAACTCAAGCACCAAGACCTCGAGCCTCAAGACCGCAAAGGCTGCCCCGGCCGGCGGCAGCACCCGGCGCGCCTTCCTCGTTCAGACCACCGCTGCCGGCAGCGCGCTGGTGCTGGGCTGGCAGGTGCCGTTCGACGCCGAAGCGCAGACCGCCACAGCCGCAGGCAGCGAGGTGAACCTGTGGGTGGTGGTGAAACCCGACGACAGCTGCGTGGTGCGCATCGCGCGCGCCGAGATGGGCCAGGGCACGCTCACGGGGCTGGCGCAACTGGTGGCCGAAGAGCTGGAATGCGACTGGGCCAAGGTCAGCACCGAGACCATCACGCCGCAGCGCAACTTTGCCGCCAAGCGCGCCTGGGGCGAAATGGGCACCGGCGGCAGCCGCGGCATCCGCACCTCGCACGACTACGTGCGCCGCGGCGGTGCGGCCGCGCGCCTGATGCTGCTGCAGGCCGCAGCCGATGAGTGGAAGGTGCCGCTGGCCGAGCTGCGCGTGGACCGTGGCGTCATCACGCACGCCGCTTCAGGCCGCAGCACGCGCTATGGCCAGGTGGCGGCTGCAGCTGCCAAGCTGACGCCGCCCGACCCGAAAACGATTCAGCTGAAAGACCCGAAGAGCTGGAAGGTGGCTGGCAAGGGCTTGAAGCGGCTGGACACCGCCGACAAGCTGGACGGCAGCAAAAAATACGCCATCGACCTGCGCGTGCCGGGCCAGTTGAGCGCGGCCATCCAGGCCTGCCCGGTGTGGGGCGGCAAGCTGGTGAGCTTCGATGCCAGCAAGGTCAGCGCGATGCGCGGCATCAAGGGCGTGGTGCGCGTCAACGACCGCACCGTGGCCGTGGTGGCCGACACCTGGTGGCGCGCCCAGACGGCGCTGCAGGCGCTGCCCATCGTGTGGGACGAAGGCCCGGGCGCGCAGCAGAACAGCGCCACCATCGCGCAGCGCCTGACCGAAGGCCTGAGCGCCAGCAACGCCTTTGCCATGCGCGACGAGGGCGACACGCTGAAGGCCATTGCCGGCGCGGCGCGGCGCGTGGACGCCACCTACGGCTCGCCCTTCCTGGCGCACGCCACGATGGAGCCGATGAACTGCACGGCGCGCGTCACCGCCACCAAGGCCGAAGCCTGGGTGGCGACGCAGAACGCCGAGGCCGCGCATGCTGCGCTGTCGGAATCGTCGGGCCTGCCGCTGGCGCAGTGCGAAGTGACCTGCACCGACCTGGGTGGCGGCTTCGGCCGGCGCGGCGGCCTGCAGGACTACGTGCGCCAGGCAGTGGCCATTGCCAAGCAGTTTCCAGGCACGGCGGTGCAGATGATCTGGAGCCGCGAGGAAGACCAGGCGCAGGACTTCTACCGCCCGATCTCGATGGCCAAGATGACGGCCGGGCTGGACGCGGCGGGCAACCTGGTGGGCCTGCACGTGCGCGTGTCGGGCCAGTCGATCAACGCCTTTGCCGCGCCGCAACTGGCGCAAGACGGCAAGGACCGGCGCCAGCTGCAGGGTTACTGGTCAGAGCCGGGTGATGCGCAGCTGGGCTACACCGTACCCAACCTGCTGGTGGAATACGCGATGCGCAATTCACACGCGCCGGTGGGGCCGTGGCGGGGCGTGAACACCAACCAGAACGGCGTGTACATGGAATGCTTCATCGACGAGGTGGCCCGCGCCGCCGGCGCCGACCCGCTGGAATTCCGCCGCCGGCTGATGAGCAAGCACCCCAAGCACCTGGCGGTGCTGAATGCCGCCGCGGCGCATGCCGGTTGGGGCAAGCCGCTGCCCGCGGGCGTGCACCGCGGCATCGCGCAGTTCATGGGTTACGGCAGCTATTCGGCGGCGGTGGCCGAGGTCTCGGTCAGCCCAAAAGGCGAGTTGAAGGTGCACCGCATGGTGCTGGCGCTGGACTGCGGGCATGCCGTCAACCCCGAGCAGATTGCGGCGCAGGTGGAAGGCTCGGTGGCCTACGGCCTGTCGGCCACGCTGCATGGCGAGATCACCATCGACAAGGGCCGCGCGGTGGAGCTGAACTTCCACAACTACCCCATCCTGCGCCTGGCCGAGATGCCCAAGGTGGAGACCGTGATCGTGCCGACACACGACTTCTGGGGCGGCGTGGGCGAGCCCACCATCTGCGTGGTGGCGCCTTGTGTGCTGAACGCCATCTTCGCGGCCACCGGCAAGCCGGTGCGCACGCTGCCGCTGAAGCACGTGAAACTGGTCTGATGCAGCAGCCGGCCCGCTACCAGGACATCCGCGATGGCGTGCGCGCGCTGTGCGCCGGCTTCCCCGCCGAGTACCACCGCGGCATCGACGCGCAGCGCGGCTACCCCGAAACCTTTGTCGACGCGCTGACCAAGGCCGGCTGGCTGGCGGCGCTGATACCGCAGGACTACGGCGGCTCGGGCCTGGGCCTGGCCGAGGCCAGCGTGATCATGGAAGAGATCAACCGCAGCGGTGGCAACGCCGGCGCCTGCCACGGCCAGATGTACAACATGGGCACGCTGCTGCGCCACGGCTCGGCGCAGCAGAAGCAGCGCTGGCTGCCGCCCATCGCACGTGGTGAATTGCGGCTGCAGAGCATGGGTGTCACCGAGCCCAGCACGGGCACCGACACCACCAAGATCAAGACCACCGCGGTGCGGCGCGGCGACCGTTATGTCGTCAACGGGCAGAAGGTGTGGATCTCGCGCATCCAGCATTCCGATCTGATGATCCTGCTGGCGCGCACCACGCCGCTGGCTGATGTTGCGAACAGCGTGGCGAAGAAAAGCGAAGGCTTGTCGATCTTTCTGGTCGACCTGCGCGACGCCATCGGCCAGGGCATGACCGTGCGCCCCATTGCCAACATGGTGAACCACGAGACCAACGAGCTGTTCTTCGAGAACCTGGAAATCCCGGTCGAGAACCTGATCGGCACCGAGGGTCAGGGCTTCAAGTACATCCTGGACGGCCTGAACGCCGAGCGCACGCTGATCGCCGCCGAATGCATCGGCGACGGCCGCTGGTTCATCGACAAGGTCAGCGCCTACGTCAAGGAGCGCGTGGTCTTCGGCCGCCCCATCGGCCAGAACCAGGGCGTGCAGTTTCCGATAGCCGAAGCGCACATCGAAGTGGAAGCCGCCGACCTGATGCGCTGGGAAGCCTGCCGCCTGTTCGACGCCCACCAGCCTTGCGGCGCGCAGGCCAACATGGCGAAGTACCTGGCCGCCAAGGCCAGCTGGGAAGCGGCGAATGCGGCCATCCAGTTCCATGGCGGCTTCGGCTTTGCCTGCGAATACGACGTGGAGCGCAAGTTCCGCGAGACGCGGCTGTACCAGGTGGCGCCCATTTCCACCAACCTGATCCTGAGCTACATCGCCGAACACGTGCTCGGGCTGCCGCGCAGTTTCTGAAAACCACCACCATGACCACAGCCCCCGCCCACCCCAGCCGCGAACTGGCGCGCTTTGCCGCCACGCTGCAGCCCGCCGACATTCCGGCATCGGTGCTGCGCCGCACCGAAGACCTGTTCCTGGACTGGATGGCGTCGGTGCTGGCCGGCAAGGGTGCGCGCGCGGTGGAGAGCCTGGCGCGGTTCTGGTTGTCGCAGGGCCCCGCCAGCGGGCCCAGCGAGGTGCTGATCCACCGCAGCGGCAGCAGCCCGCTGGTGGCCGCGGCCATCAATGCCGCGGCGTCGCACGTGGCCGAACAGGACGACGTGCACAACGGCTCGGTGTTTCACCCCGCCGCGGTGGTGTTTCCGCCCGCGCTGGCGGTGGCGCAGGCGCAGGGGCTGTCGGGGCGGCAGCTGCTGGTGGCGGCGGTGGCGGGCTACGAGGTGGGCATCCGCGTCGGTGAATTCCTGGGCCGCTCGCACTACAAGGTGTTCCACACCACCGGCACGGCCGGCAGCGTGGCGGCGGCGGCGGCGGTGGGCCGGCTGCTCGGGCTGCATGAAGACCAGATGCTGCATGCCTTCGGCTCGGCCGGCACGCAGGCCGCCGGGCTGTGGGAGTTCTTGCGCGACGCGGCCGATTCCAAACAGCTGCACACTGCACATGCGGCCACCACGGGCCTGGGCGCCGCCTATCTGGCCGCCGATGGTTTCACGGGCGCGCAGCACATCCTGGAAGGGCCGCAGGGCATGGCCGCCGGCATGTCGCAAGACGCCGACCCGGCGCGCCTGACCCAAGGCCTGGGCAGCCGCTGGGCCACGGCCGAGACCTCGTTCAAGTACCACGCGTCGTGCCGCCACACGCACCCGGCGGCCGACGCACTGGTGCACTTGATGGATGAACATCGGCTGGCGCCGGACGACATCGAAACCGTGACCGCGCTGGTGCACCAGGGCGCCATCGACGTGCTGGGCCCGGTGACCGACCCGCAGACGGTGCACCAGGCCAAGTTCTCGATGGGCACGGTGCTGGCGCTGGCGGCGCTGCACCGGCATGCCGGCTTGAACGTGTTCGACAGCGACTACCGCGCCGATGCGGTGCTGGCCTTGCGCAACCGCGTGCAGATGGTGCTGGACGCCGAAGTGGACGCCGCCTACCCCGCACGCTGGATCGGCAAGGTGCAGGTGCTGACGCGCGACGGCCGCACGCTGCACGCGCGCGTGGACGAGCCCAAGGGTGACCCGGGCAACACGCTGAGCCGGCCCGAACTGGAAGCCAAGGCGCTCAGCCTGGCGGCCTACCGCGGCGGCGCCAGCGCCGAAGAGATGAAGGCGGTCATCCAGCGGGTGTGGGCGCTGGAGCGGGCCGACCACGTGGCGCGCTGGCTGCTGGCCTGAGCCACCCCGGTTTCGCGACACCCAGCACGCAACAGGCTACAGGCAACAGGCCACAGGCAACACGCAGCACGCACCACGCACCACGACAACGCCGCCGACCCCAGACGTTGCTGGGCCGGACCCTTTTCCGATCGCCCCAAACCTGGAGACACGACCATGATGACGAAACGATCGTTCACCCGCCTGTGCACCGCGGCCGCCGCCGGCCTGCTGAGCGCCGCTGCCTTTGCGCAAGGCACTTACCCCGCACGCACCATCACGCTGGTGGTGCCTTTTGCCGCCGGTGGCCCCACCGACGTGGTGGCGCGTTCGCTGGCGGCCGTGATGGGCAAGTCGCTGGGCCAGACCGTGGTGGTGGAGAACAAGCTCGGCGCCGGCGGCACGCTGGCCGCCGGTTACGTGGCCAAGGCCGCGCCCGACGGCTACACCTTCTTCATTCACCACAATGGCATGGCCACGGCACCGGGCCTGTACCGCAAGCTGCCCTTCAACCCGCTGACCGACTTCGAGTACGTCAGCCAGGTGGTGGACGTGCCGATGACGCTGCTCGGCCGCAAGGACCTGCCGGCCAACACGCCGCAAGAGCTGTTTGCCTGGGCCAAGGCCAACGCCGGCAAGGCCACGCTGGCGCATGCCGGGCTGGGTGCCGTGTCGCAGCTGTGCGGCATGCTGTTTCAGCACCAGCTGGGTGCCGAGCTGAACACCATCCCCTATTCAGGCACCGCGCCGGCGATGAATGCGCTGCTGGCGGGGCAGGTGGACATCTTGTGCGACCAGACCACGCAGACGCTGCAGCACATCAAGGCCGGCAGCGTGAAGCTGTTTGGCGTGACCACGCGCGAGCGCATCAAGTCGCTGCCCAGCACCCCCACGCTGGAAGAGTCGGGCCTGAAGGGTTTCGAGGTCAAGGTGTGGCACGGCATCTACGCGCCCAAGGGCACGCCGGCTGCCGCCATCGACACCTTCGGCAACGCGCTGCGTGCGGCACTGAAAGACCCCACCATCGTGGCACGCATGACCGACCTGGGCGCTGACATCGTGCCTGAATCGAAGCAGACACCTGAAGGCTTGCGCAGCTGGTTGCGGCCCGAGATCGACAAGTGGGGCGCGCTGATTCGCGCCGCCGGCACCTACGCCGACTGATGCGCTGAACTGACGGGCAGGCTGCAGCGCCGGCTGCCCGGTCGACCTGCACGCCACCCGACACGCCAATCAAAAAGAAGGGCTCCGCCCCCATGCAAGCCGCTTACTACGAACGCACCGGTGCCGCACGCGAGGTGCTGCAGCTGGGTGAACTGCCCACCCCCGCACCCGGGCCCGGCGAGGTGCGCGTGCGCCTGCGCTGGTCGGGCGTGAACCCCTCCGACGTGAAGTCGCGTGCCGGCTTGCGCAGCAGCGTGCTGGCCTTTGCGCGCATCGTGCCGCACAGCGACGGCATGGGCCACATCGACGCCGTGGGCGCCGGCGTCAGCGCCACGCGCGTGGGGCAGCGCGTCTGGGTGTGGAATGGTGCCTGGGGGCGGGCGCATGGCACCGCCGCGCAGCACATCGTGCTGCCGCAGGCGCAGGCGGTGGAACTGCCCGCAGCCACGCCCGATGAAGCCGGCGCCTGCCTGGGCATACCGGCGTTGACCGCGCTGCATGCGGTGCTGTGTGGATCGGGTGTGGCCGGCAAGAACGTGCTGGTGGCCGGCGGCGCCGGCGCCGTGGGGCACTATGCAGTGCAATGCGCGCGCCTGCTGGGCGCGCGCCGTGTGGTGGCCACCGTCAGCAACGCCGACAAGGCGGCGGTGGCGCTGGCCGCAGGTGCCGATGCGGCGGTGCTCTACCGCAGCGAAGACGCCGCCGAGCAGATACGCCGGGCCACGCAAGGCCAGGGCATCGACCGCGTGGTGGAGGTGGACATCGCCGCCAACGCCGCTTTGAACCTGCAGGTGCTGAAGCCTGGCGGTGACTGTGCGGTCTACGGCAGCGGTGCAGCCCGCTTCGAGCTGCCATTTTTCCCGCTCATCTCGAACAACATCGACCTGCGCTTCTTCATCGTCTACAACCTCGCGCCCGCCGACCGCGCGCGCGCCGAGGCCACGCTGCAAAGCTGGCTGGAACGCGGCGCGCTGCAGCACGCGATAGCGGCGCGCCTGCCGCTGGCCGAGATCGCTGCCGCGCACGAAACGGTTGAGCAGGGGCGCGCGGTGGGCAACGTGGTGCTGGCGTTGCCCTGAGGCTGGCCGCCGCCGGGGTCACGGCGGGTCACTGTTTCGCGACCTTGCCCTGCACCCCTTGGGAGACGACCCGCGCGGCCGTTTCGAACTCTTCAACGGCGCGCAGGTGCTTGCCGGCAATGTCCTTGACGAGTTTTTGCAGCACGGCATCGACGTCGTCGAGTGCACGTGTCTTCAGGGCTTGCGCGCCGTCGGCCAACTGGCCCAGCTTGGCTGCCGTGGCGCGCGACTCGAGCACACTGCCACGCAGACCCGCCACCAGCAGGCCCTTTTCGTTGGCCTGTTTCTGCTTCTCGTCCAGGTTGGCCTGCAGCGCATCCGTTTCAGGTTTGGTGAGGTTGTTCGGTACCTTGTCGCGCTGCTCCTGCAACTCGGCGCGCTTTTGCAGCAGAGCCGTCTGCTCGGCTTGCGCGACTGCCAACTGTGCCTCTCTCTCGGCGACGACCTTGTTTTGCGCTTCAGCAGCAGCCACTTCGTCCTTGGTCAGCAGGGTCACCTGCACAAGCAGTGACTTGATGCGTGCGCGTTGCTGTGCCACGAGGTCCAAGCCTTCAAGCAGTTGGGAAGACGGCGTACTGCCCAGGGGCTGCGGGTCCACAGCCGCTGTCGCGGTCAGCGCCTTGTCCTGCAGTGTCAGCAAGGCCGGGTCGCTGAGGGCCAGTTTGACGGCATCGAGCTTGGGCTGGCTGCTGGCGTAGGTGGTGGCCCAGCGTGCGCGCAGCTGCACGAAGTGGGTCTGCAGCTTCAGCGTGTCGTCCAGGGACGCCAGCAAGGACTTCACGGTCTTGGCATGGTTGTCTGAAAACACCTGCAGTGTGCTGCCGTAGGCGCTTGCAGCGGCACCGTTCTTGCGGTTCAACAGGTCTTTCAGTTCGGTGTCGTCGGGGTCGTTGGTCAGCCGATCGGGCTTGTTGCGCAACTCGTCGATGCGCAGCAGGTTGGTGTCGATGCGGCCGCCCATGTTGTACAGCGCCAGGTTTTTGGCGGCGCTGATCATGGCCGCTGAATCGGAGCCCATGGCCTTCACATACCAGTTGCCGACGTCGTCCTTGGCGATGGCGAAGTTGGAGTCGCCGCCCGCACTGACCCGGACCTGGTTCACGCTCTGCCAGAACGATTTGTCGAGATCGGCGCGTACGTTGGCGGTCTTCTGGGCATCGACGTCCTTGTGGCTGAACAACCGTTTGACGGTGGCAGCCAGCAGGTTGGACCATTCCAGCGCCGGATCGGCCTGTTGGCCCGTGGTGGCCAGCGCCGAGCGCAGGTACATGCTGGCCGGGCGCAGGTAGCTCATGCGCTCCCGGCGCTGCATCAGCGCGGCCATCGCCTCGCTGGCCTCCTTCACACCATCGCCGGTGGCGCCGCCGCGTTGCGTGGCCTCGACGCGGGCGTAGCTGAGATAGGCTTCTACGCGATCGAGCGTGTCCACGGCCTTGCTGGCTTCGCGGGTGTTTCCGGGTTTGATGGCCGCTGGCTGCGTGCCGGCCCACTCGCCGACCAGCGTCAGAGCGGTCTTGAGCGAGGCTTGTTGATCCGGCGTCGCTGAGGCCTTGCCCTGCTCCAGTTTCGCCTTCACGAGGTCACGAATCGTGTTGACATCATGCGCACCCCTGCTGGCTACGGCGTCGGCCAACACCGGTGCCCGCAAGCCGCGTACCAGCTTCAAGGCGCCGTCGATCTCGGCGCTGGTCAGTGCCCCGGCGCCCTCGTCGGCCAGCCTGCTTCTGGTTGCACGCTCGAGCGCTTTGAGCTCGGTGTCGGTCTGCTCCAGCTTGCCGCGGGCCGCACCGGCCGTGGCCAACGCCTCGACCAATGCCGCATGCTGTTTGTCCCACGCGGTGGACAGATCCAGCCGCATGTTCTTCACGGCTTCCGGCTTGGCCATCTCTTTCACGCCCGCAGTTTTGAAGGCCTCCAGCGTGGCTGCCGCTGCCTGGCGGCGCAACTGGCTAGCGTCGTCTCTGGTGGCGGGGCTGTCCAGTTCCTTGAACTGGGCGGCCAGCCAGGCGGTCGCAGCGTTGCGCACCGCCTGCACCGTGGTCTTGGCTCCAACGGCCTTCAGCGCCGCGTCCAGAGCTGCTTTGTCCGCCCGCCACTTGGCCGCGGTATCCCTGCTTTTGGCCATCACCACCACCTGCGTTGCGTCGGGCAGGCCCAACACCGTCTTGGGCGGAGCACCGTCCAGGCTCACCAGCAGGGCCGCCAGGCCCTGCATGGCTGTGCCGCGGCCGGTCACGGTTTCTTGCGCAGCCGTCAATTCGGCGCTGGCGGCAGCCTGCACGGCGGTCAGAGCCGTTTTCTTCTGCGCGTTGGCGGTGTCCTTGTTCTCCTCGGCGCGCACCTTCGCCAAGCGGGTGCTCAGTGAAGATGTCAGCTGGTCGAATCGGCGGCTGGAGTCGATTTTGAAGGCGTCCACGGCCGCTGCGTATTCTTCGTCGGCCATGGATTTTTGATGGTCGCGGTGTTGCCGCTGGCGGCGTTGGTCCTCGGTCAGGACGAGCAAGGTGTTGGCGATGGTCTCCAGCGTCGCCTTGAAGGCCGCCTCGGTGTCGGACGAGGTGCCATCCACAAGGCTCATGTTGACGGCCAGGAACTGCATTCGGCTGGCCAGGTCCACCACGCTGTCGTGCAACTGCTTGGCTTGTCTGCTATCTGCCAGCGCCTCGTCCTCGCTCCGCCCAGGTTTGCGTCTTTCGAAGCGCTCGGCCGCGGCATCGTCCGCCAGGCGATCCAGGCCCAAACGCGAGCGTCCACGATCGAAACCGGAGGCGCCGAACTGCATCAGCGCGCCCACCATGGCGTCTATATCCCGCAGGTCTTGGTCCAGATCCTTTTCGTTGCTGCTGGTGGCTTCGCGCTGGACCCCTTGATGCGAGACTCTTGCAGGTTGCTCACGGGGTGTCGTCGCGGCGGGCGCCGGGAGCGTCATCTGTTGGGACTTGGGGGTGTTCTTGAGTTGGTACGACTCTGTTCGACCCGAAGGCCGGCACGAGCCATCGGTAACCGGAATGACCTGAACAGCAGCTTTGCGCAGTTCGGGCAGTTCAGAGGCTTGCGCCGTACGAAGCGCCAGTGAAAGCTGGTCCGAGCCGACCTTGGCGACATCCTCCTTGCTCAGCCGGTTCGCGTTGGCGTTGACCCAATCGACGGCACGTTTGATGTCGCCAGCCAAGCTGAGGCCCGGGGCACATGCCAGCAAGGTGGGCTCGGTCATGCGCGCGAGTATGTCGGCGGCCTGGCGCTCGGTTGCACGGTAGTCGCTGACCTTGTCGTCGGGTGGGTTGGCTTTCTTGGTGTACTCAAGCAGGTCGACCAGCGCGCTCCAGGTCTGGTTCAGCGCCTCGTTGGCCTCTTTGAGTTTGCTGGCCTTCAGGGCCTCGTCCTTGGCGACTCGAAAGGCGTCGCGCGCGCGTTTGTACGACTGGAAGCTGTCGCCGACCGATTCAAGCTCCTGCCCCAGTCCTGGCTCCGTGCGGTCTTCGTAGGCGCTGAGCATGTCGTTGATCAATCGCGTGTTGCGGCACAGGGCGGCCTTGTCGTCGCACCTGTCCTGCAGGCCCAGCTGTTCCCATTCGCCTTTCGTGATATGGCGGGTTCGCAAGGCCTTGCTGCTGGCCACGCTCGCCGCCCAGTTGGGCTTGAGCGCATTGAGCCAGCTGTTGCGTTGCAGCAGCATCACTGCCTTGCCCGACATGGCAATCGAGGCCAGCTGCTGCACCTGTGTTTCTTCATCGTGAACCAAGGGGCCCTTGTAGACATCGACGTCGATCTGCAGAGCAGCGCAGCCGCTGAGCAGGGCACAGGCGGCGGCCAAGGCACTCAGGCGCCAGGTCCGTGAAGGATTGGGGCGGGTGGGCTTCATGGTCGGTTCTCCTCAGGGCGCCGCAAGGATGGATTGCAGCTGCGCCTTGTCCCGGCCCATGTCCAGGAGGGCCTTCAGGGCATCGCGGTCCACCGTACTGCCCGACGCGCCATTGGCTGCCAGTGCCACCGTGCCCAAGGCGGTGGAAAAGGCCTGCTCGACCTTCTCGGGTGAGGAGCCCATCAGGATCACCAGCCTGTGACCTTTGGGCGCGCTGCGAAAGCCTTCGGGCCCGAACTGCATCAGGCGGCGACCAGAGTCGTTGATGTTGAAGTTCGAATCGGCATCGCGTTCGATCTTCACGTTGCCCGACTTGACATCGAGCTTGGCCGAGCCGGTGAGCGCATCCACCACCTCCGCCGGCACCCAGCTGCTGGCGAACTTGGTGTTGTTCAGCATGCTCGACTGGCCGCGCACGCGGATGCGGTACAGCGTGGGAGGCAGCTGCCCGGCGGGGTCGAAGCTGCCCAGGTAGTAGGTTTGTTCGAGGTCGAAGCTCGGCGTCAGCGAAGCGGCTACCACGCCGGTTGCCAAGATGGCCTGGTTGCGATGGGCGATGGTGTCGCAACCGCTGACCACGGTGGCCAGCAACAGCACCAGCGGGCCTGTGATCTTGTGCATGTCGACTCCTCTTCCAGCAAGGCCCGAAAGCTGTGGAGCCTATCGAAAGCGTGGGGATTCGCATCCCCCTATGTGTTGAGCCGTTGCTGGAAATGCGCCGGCCAAAGCAAAACGCCCCGCGGCGCGGGGCGTCTGTCGGCTCGGCTGGTGCTGAGCCGTGACAACTGGCAGGGCCCCGCGAGGAGCCCGTTGCCAGTTACTTCTTGGCGCCGACGGCTTCCAGCGGCTTGGCCTTCGGGTCGTTGGCGGCGTCCTTGGAGGCGCCCTTGACGGCCTCGACCTTGTCGCCAGGCTTGGCAGCGGCAGGCTTGGCGTCCTTCGCAGGGGCGGCGTCCTTGGCGGCCACGGCAGGCTTGGCGTCCTTCGCGGGTGCGGCGTCCTTCGCGGGTGCGGCGTCCTTGGCGACCACGGCAGGCTTGACTTCCTTGGCAGGAGCGGCGGCCTTGGCGTCCTTCGCCGCTGCGGCAGCGGCGGCTGGCTTGTCTTCCTTCACGGCGGGCTTGGCAGCCGCCTCAGCCTTGGCCGGGGCCGCAGCCTTGCCCGGCGCAGCGGCCGCGCCCTTGAAGCCAGCGCCGTTGACGGTCAGGCCTTCGGCCGAGAACTTGGCAGCATTGCCTTCGCCCACGCCCTTGACGCGGTCGACGAAGTCGTTCCAGTCCTTGAAGTTGCCTTTCTTGCGCTCGTCCAGGATCTTGCCGGCGATGCCGGGGCCGATGCCCTTGATGCCGTCGAGTTCAGCCTGGGTGGCCTTGTTGACGTCCACGGCAGCAAAAGCTGCGACGGTGAACAGGGCCAGCATCAGGGCAGCGAGTTTCTTGAACATAAGGGTGGTCCTCGTTTAGGGGGGGTAAAAGCCAGGGTTTTGCTTGGGGGTCTGCGCGCCTGGCCCTTTGGGAGGGCTGCGCGCGCCATGCCTCAACTGACGCGGCGGGTCCGCGGTTGACAAGCCTGCTCAGGATAGGGGCAAATCCTTACGCGACGGCAGATCGGCGCCGCGGCGTGAACAGGTGATGGCGGCGGCCTGCACAGCAAAGGCCAGCACCGATTGCAGCTCGGGCAGGCGCAGATGCAGCAGGGCGTCGCGGGTCAGCCAGCCGCGCTCGGCCAGTGCCGTGAGCATCGCGGCCTGGAAAGTGTCGCCAGCGCCCACGGTGTCCACCACCGTCACCGGCACGGGTGGCACGGCCACGTGCTGCCGTGCCGTCCAGGCCCAGGCACCGTGGGCGCCGCGTGTTACCACCACCAGCGCAACGCCCTGCGCCAGCGCGTGGCGCGCAAAGCTGTCGGCGCTGCAGCCCGGTTGCAGGAGTTCCAGGTCTTCGTCACTCACTTTCAACAGCGTGGTGCGCGGCAGCATCCATTGCAGCGCATCTTGCCAGCGCCCGATGTCGGGTTCGACGTTCAACCGGATGTTGGGGTCGTAGGCGATGACGCTGCGCACGTGCTCTCGTTCCACCAGCGCGCGCTGGGTGCTGGCCACTGGCTCCACCACCATCGCGTAGCTGCCGAATTGGTAGGCGCGAACAGCAGGCGCGGTGGGCACGCGTTGCAGCGCGGCCAAGGGCAGCAGCCGGTCGGCAGCGTCAGTGCCCATGAAGGTGTAGCTGGGCACACCCCGTGCGTCCAGTCCCACCAGGCTGAGCGTGGTGGGTGCGTCTACCGTGTGCACGCAGCGGGTGTCTATCCCTTCGTCGCGCAGCGCGCGCAGCAGCCTTGCGCCCAGGAAACCGGTGGAGACGCCACCGAAGAACGCCACCGGCTGGGCCAGCCGCGCCAGGCCCAGCGCGACGTTGAAGGGGCTGCCGCCGATGCGTGCGTCCAGCTGCACGCCGGTGGCGGTGTCGCCGACGGCAAAAACGTCCATCAAGGCTTCGCCACTGACCACGATCATGAATCCCACCCCTTCAAACACCGCCCGAAGACCGGCCTCCGACAACGAAGGCGAGCATGCCGCCGGCCGCTGCCGATGGCCACCGGGAAAACCATTAATCAGTCTACTTGAATTATTAAACAAGGCTGCGCACAATTCGAGCCACGCACCACGACGTGCGTGCACCACACACCCGACACGCAGGAGACAACCATGCGCCTGACCCATCGCACCACCCCCCGCACCACCCCCTGCATCATCCCCCGCACCCGCCTTCGCACCACCGCCCTGGCCACCGTCCTGGCCACCGCGGCTGCCACCCTGCTGCTGGCCAGCGCCGGCGCCCTGGCGCAGGGCCAGACCGTCATCGGGCTCATCACCAAGACCGAAACCAACCCCTTCTTCGTGAAGATGAAAGAAGGCGCTGCCGAGGCCGCCAAGGCCCAGGGCGCCAAGCTGCTGACGGGTGCCGGCAAGGCCGACGGCGACAACGCCGGGCAGGTGACGGCGATGGAAAACATGATCGCCGCCGGCGCCAAGACCATCCTCATCACACCCAGCGACAGCAAGGCCATCGTGCCCAGCATCCAGAAGGCCCGTGCCAAGGGCGTGCTGGTGATTGCGCTGGACAGCCCCACCGACCCCGAAAACGCCACCGACGCTTTGTTTGCCACCGACAACTACAAGGCCGGCGTGTTGATCGGCCAGTACACCAAGGCGGCGCTGGCGGGCAGGGCGGCCAAGATCGTGACACTCGACCTCTTCCCCGGCCACCCGGTGGGCGCGCAGCGCCACAACGGCTTCCTGAAGGGCATGGGCCTGCCGGCGCCCGACGCCAAGAGCAACGAGCTCGGCGGCAAGGCGGCCGGCGTGGCCTGCATGGCCGACAGCTATGGCGACCAGGCCAAGGGCCAGACGGCGATGGAAAACTGCCTGCAGAAGGTGGGTGACGCCAACGTGGTCTACACCATCAACGAACCCGCCGCCGCGGGCGCCTTCAACGCACTGAAGAAGGCCGGCAAGGACAAGGGCGTGATCATCGTCAGCGTCGACGGCGGCTGCCAGGGCATCAAGGACGTGGGCGGCGGCGTCATCGCGGCCACCAGCCAGCAGTACCCGCTGAAGATGGCGTCGATGGGTGTCGAGGCCGGCGTCGAATACGCCAAGACCGGCAAGAAGCCCAGCGGCTACATCGACACCGGGGTGACGCTGATCGCCAGCAGGGCCATGACCGGCGTCGACAGCAAGGACGTGAAGACGGGCACCGAGCTGTGCTGGGGAAAGAAAATATAGCCCACCCCCGGCAGGGCCTGACGGCCTTCCCTTGCGGGTTGGTCTGTCCGCCCTGGGCCTGCGGCCCGGCATTGAAACCCATCCTGGCATGACATGAAACTCCCGTCCATCGGCACCCTCGGGCCCTTCTTGGCCCTGCTCGCGGCATGTGCCTTCTTCGCGTCGCAGAGCGACCGTTTTCTCACTGGCGGCAACCTCAGCCTCATCCTGCAGCAGGTGATGGTGGTGGGCGTCATCGCCATCGGCCAGACGCTGATCATCCTGACGGCGGGCATCGACCTGAGCTGCGGCATGGTGATGGCGCTGGGCGGCATCGTGATGACCAAGTTCGCCACCGAACTCGGTTTGCCGCCGGCGCTGGCGGTGTTGTGCGGCGTCGGCGTGACCACGCTGTTTGGTCTCGTCAACGGCCTGCTGGTCACGCGCGTGAAGCTGCCGCCTTTCATCGTCACGCTGGGCACGCTGAACATTGCCTTTGCCATCACGCAGCTGTATTCCAGTTCACAGACCGTGACCGACCTGCCGCCGCTGATGACGGCGCTGGGCAACACCTTCACCGTCGGCGGCACCGAAGTCGCCTGGGGCACGGTGCTGATGCTGGCGCTGTACGCGCTGGCGTTCTTCGTGCTGCGCGAAACCGCTGCCGGCCGCCATGTGTACGCTGTGGGCAACAACGCCGAAGCCACGCGCTTGGTGGGCATACCCACGCAACGTGTACTGCTGGGGGTGTACGTGATGGCCGGCATGTTCTACGGCATTGCCGCATTGCTCAGCGTGGCACGCACCGGCGTGGGTGACCCCAACGCCGGCCAGACCGAAAACCTGGACGCCATCACCGCGGTGGTGCTGGGCGGCACCAGCCTGTTTGGTGGCCGCGGCATCGTGCTGGGCAGCCTGGTAGGTGCGCTCATCGTGGGCGTGTTCCGCAACGGTCTCACGCTGATGGGCGTGAGCAGCATCTACCAGGTGCTGGTGACGGGGGTGCTCGTGATCCTGGCGGTGGCGTTGGACCAGATGTCGAGAAAGGGTGCGCGATGAGCCGCGGCGTCAACGACAGCCCGCGGCTGGTGATGCAGGCCCAGGGCGTGGTGAAGCGCTACGGCCAGGTGACGGCGCTGGACGGCGCCGACTTCGAGCTGCGCGCCGGCGAGATCCTGGCCGTCATCGGCGACAACGGGGCTGGCAAGAGCAGCCTCATCAAATGCCTGTCGGGGGCCACCGTGCCCGACGAAGGCCAGATCCTGCTGGACGGCGAGCGGGTGCAGTTCAAGAGCCCGATCGACGCGCGCCGCCGTGGCATCGAAACCGTCTACCAGGACCTGGCGGTGGCACCGGCCATGACGATCGCCGAGAACCTGTTCCTGGGCCGCGAGCTGCGCCGCCCCGGCCTGCTGGGCAGCGTGTTTCGCATGCTGGACAAGAAAGCCATGCTGGAACAGAGCATGGCGCGCATGAACGACCTGAAGGTGGGCATCCGCAGCATGACGCAGGCGGTGGAAACGCTGTCGGGCGGCCAGCGCCAATGCGTGGCGGTGGCGCGCGCGGCGGCCTTTGCCGAGCATGTGGTGATCCTTGACGAACCCACCGCGGCGCTGGGCGTGAAAGAAGGCAACATGGTGCTGGAACTCATTCGCCGTGTGCGCGACAAGGGGCTGCCGGTGATCCTGATCAGCCACAACATGCCGCACGTGTTCGAGATCGCGGACCGCATCCACGTGGCGCGCCTGGGCAGGCGCGCGGCGGTGCTGAACCCGAAGAAGATCAGCATGAGCGACACCGTGGCCGTGATGACCGGCGCGCTGGCGCCCGACAAGCTGCCCGCCGAATGCCTGGCGTGATGGCCAGGCAGCGCCGCCACGCTGGCGGGTCAGAATGCCGCGCATGAACAAGGCTGCAAACCAGGCCGCAGCCGACGCGCTGGCCAGCAGCGCCGCCGCTGCAGCCACCGAAGCGCGCGCCGTGCGCCTGCAGTCGCGCGGCAGCAGCCAGGGGGGACTGCGGCAGTACAACGAGCGCGTGGTGTTGCAGGTGGTGCGCCTGCAAGGGCCGCTGCCGGCTGCCGACATCGCGCGCCACTGCAAGCTGACGGCGCAGACGGTGTCGCTCATCACCAAGCGCTTGCTCGACGACGGCCTGCTGCTGAAGGGTGAACCACAGCGCGGCAAGGTGGGCCAGCCCTCGGTGCCGCTGCGGCTGAACCCCGACGGCGCCTACGCCATCGGCATCAAGATCGGCCGCCGCAGCATGGACGTGGTGCTGCTGGACTTCACGGCCCAGGTGCGCCAGCGCTGGCAACTGGACTACACGCACGCCGACCCCGACATGTTGCTGCCCGAGATTGCCGCGCGGCTGAAAGACATCCGCAAGAAGCTGGGCCCGGTGCAGCGCGACCGCCTGCAGGGCATCGGCATCGCCGCGCCCTTGTCGATGGGCGGCTGGAAGCAACTGCTGGGCCTGCCTGACGCGGTGGCGCGCAAATGGCGGGCCGCCGATGCCAACGGCCGCGCGGGCAACCTCACCGGCGACCTGGTGCGCCGGGTGGGCCGCCTGACCGAGCTGCCGGTGACGCTGATCAAGGACACCGCCGCCGCCTGCGTGGCCGAGCTGGTGGCCGGTCGCGGGCGCAGCGTGCCCAGCTTCTTGTATGTGTTTGTCGACACCTTCATCGGTGGTGGCCTGGTGCTGGACAGCCAGCTGCGCACCGGCAACACGGGCAACGCCGGTGCGGTGGGTTCACTGCCGCTGTGGACGGCGCCCACCGCAGCGTCGCTGCCGTCGCAGGGGGCGCCGGCACAGCTGCTCAGCGTGGCTTCGCTGCTGACGCTGGAACGCGCCTATGCCGCTGCCGGGCTTGACGGCAGCGCATTGGCCGACACCCGCGCGCTGCAGGCGCCGTGGCTGCCGCACACCCAAGCCTGGCTGGCCACAGCCGCGGCGGCCATCGCGCAGGCGGTGCAAAGTGCGGCCTGCCTGCTGGACCTGGAAGGCGCCATCGTGGACGGCAGCTTCAGCCGCGAATTGCTGGCCTCGCTGCTGGAGCACACCACGCTGGCGCTGCAGCGCTACGACTGGGAAGGCGTGGCCCAGCCCCGGTTGATGGCCGGCACCATCGGCAGCGATGCGCGGGCCCTGGGCGGCGCGCTGTTGCCGCTGTACGCCAACTTCGCACCCGACCGGGAACTGTTCCTGAAGGTGGCGGGTTAGGCGGCTGCGGCGGGC
>JANOZF010000206.1:0-6753 GCA_031429255.1 Rubrivivax sp. | reverse complement strand
TTCGTCAGAGGCCAGCGTCTGGCTGATGTAGGCGCCCTGGTTCAGCTCGTTGGTGTACAGGCACTGCATTTCCTTGATGCCCGCGGCGCGCAGCTTCTTCAGCAGCGCTTCGGTCAGCTCTTCGTTGGCCTTGGCCACGATTTCACCGGTGTCGGCGTCCACCATGTTGCGTGACAGCACACGGCCGACCAGGAAGTCTTCGGGCACGCTGACCCAGCCGGAGCCCGTCTGCTCGAACTGGCGCAGGTGGCGCACGGTGATGCGCTTGTCCTTTTCAATGATGACCGTTCCGGCCTTGTCGGTGAGGTCGAAACGCGCCACTTCGCCCTTCAGGCGCTCGGGCACGAATTCCATCTGCGCACCCGTGTCCATCAGGCGGAAGCTGTCGTTATGGAAGAAGTGCGCCAGGATGCTTTCGTGGTTCAGGCCGATGGCCTTCAGCAGAATCGTCACTGGCATCTTGCGACGGCGGTCGACGCGGAAGTACAGGATGTCCTTGGGGTCAAACTCGAAGTCGAGCCAGGAACCGCGGTAGGGGATGATGCGGGCGCTGAACAGCAGCTTGCCCGAGCTGTGCGTCTTGCCCTTGTCGTGCTCGAAGAACACGCCCGGGCTGCGGTGCAGCTGGCTGACGATGACACGCTCGGTGCCGTTGACGATGAAAGAACCGTAGTCGGTCATCAGGGGCACTTCGCCCATGTAGACCTCTTGTTCCTTGATTTCCTTGACCTGCTTGGCGGGGTGCGACTCGCGGTCGTAAATGATCATCTGCAGCTTGGCGCGCACGGCCGCTGCATAGGTCAGCCCGCGTTGCTGGCATTCACGCACGTCAAACGCCGGCTTGGCGATGTTGTATTCCGTGAACTTCATCTCCACGAAACCGTTGTGGCTCGTGATCGGGAAAGCGGAAATGAACGCGGCCTGCAAGCCCTCGGGCTTGCGCTTGGATGGCGCGATTTCTTTCTGGAGGAAAGCGACATAGGACTCGCGCTGCATGGTCAGCAGATACGGGACCTTCAGGACACTCTCACGCTTGCCGAAGCTCTTGCGGATGCGCTTGCGTTCGGTGTAGGTGTAGGGGGTTGCTTGTGCCATTAACTCTCTCCTGTCGACACCCTCAGCCAGGCCTGGCCAAAGGGTTTCGTCGGCGACTGGCGTGTCTCAGGTGTGCCCTTGCGGACCACGCCGGGGCTGGTGGCCCCGGCGACCTTCTCTGAAACGCGGCCACTGCGGGCAGTCACTTCCAGTTCAGGCACCTGAGGCTTGGTGACGGGCCACTACCCGTCGCTGGCGGACAACCCCGGCATTGCACCGGGGCCCGACCAAACCTGTTCTCAGCAGTCGGATCTGAGAACACTGCGAAAACCGCTGTGCGGGTTTCGCGCTGTTCTCAAAAAAGTGATCAGCGCAGTAAATCGGATGCCGGCCGTAGCGAGCGGCCCGAGGTTGCGTCGAGTAGCGCAGCCGTACTCCCGTACGGCGAGCAACACAGGCGCAAGATCGGGACGCGCAGTAGGCCGGAGCCGATTTACTTACTTCAGCTCGGCCTTGGCGCCCGCATCGAGCAGCTTCTTCAGCGCAGCTTCGGCGTCAGCCTTGGCAATGCCTTCCTTCACAGCCTTGGGAGCGCCGTCGACCATGTCCTTGGCTTCCTTCAGGCCCAGGCCCGTCAGTTCGCGCACGGCCTTGATGACCGACACCTTGTTGGCGCCAGCTTCGAGCAGCATCACGTTGAATTCGGTCTTTTCTTCGACCACAGCGGCGGCAGCGCCACCACCACCGGCTGCCGGGGCGGCCATAGAAGCGGCGGAGACGCCAAACTTCTCTTCAATGGCCTTGACCAGGTCGTTGAGTTCCATCACGGTCATGCTGTCCATGGCGGACAGGAATGCGTCTTTATCGAATGCCATTTGGTGTACCTACTGGATATTGAATAGAGGGGATCGGATCAGGATGTGCGCAAGCTGCCGCTCAAGCGGCAGGCGCCGCTTCAGGTTCAGCCGCAGCAGGGGCGGCTTCGCCCTCACCACGCTTGGCTGCCAAGGCCGCCACCACGCCAGCCAAACGCTGGATGGGCGACTTCAACAGACCGGCCACCTGGGACAACAACACTTCGCGGCTGGGGATCGCGGCCAGAGCCTTGATACCGTCAGCGTTCAGTGCCTTGCCGCCAAAGGCGCCACCTTTGATGATCAGCTTGTCGTTGCCCTTGGCGAAGTCGGTGATGACTTTCGCTGCGGCGACAGCATCCTGGGAAAAGCCGTAGATCAGCGGGCCAACCATGGCACCCTGGGCCACCTCGAACGGTGTGCCAGCAACGGCGCGACGGGCCAGGGTGTTCTTCAAGACATGAAGGTACACACCCTTGGACCGCGCGTCGACGCGCAGCTTGTTCAGGTTTTCCACGGTGAGGCCACGGTACTCGGCCAACGCCAGCGTCTGCGAGCGTGCGGCTTGGGCCGACACGTCCGTGACCACGGCTGCCTTCTCGTTGCGATTGAGACTCAAGAGGTCTGCTCCTCACACAAAACGTGCGAAACGTGCCAGCGGGCTTTGACACCCAACCGGCACACCGGAATCAGCAGCCATCTGTTCACAGGACACTCGCGCTTCTGGACAACGTTCATTGCCCACACGACCACCTCTTCACAGCGGGACCGCCATCTGCGCTGGCTTCGGGTTCGGATCTCAACTTCGACGTTGAGGCCCTGCCCCTCGATTACGGGCTGCTTGCGGGGTTTGCGCCCCACAGCCCACCAGCGGTCTTGGATGACCTGGTGACCGTGCGGCCACCAGCCCACCAAACTCTTTGCCGCTTGATTCCTGCGCCAGACTCGCGCGGGAGCGGGTTGTAAACGGATACGGCTTAGGCAGCGGCCTGAGCAGCGATGGATTGGGTGTCGACGCGAACGCCCACGCCCATCGTTGAAGACACGGCCACCTTGCGCAGGTAGATGCCCTTGCTGGTTGCCGGCTTGGACTTGTTCAAGGCGTCGATCAGCGCACGCAGGTTGTCCACGAGCTTGCCATCTTCAAAAGAACGACGACCGATGGTGCCGTGGATGATGCCGGCCTTGTCGACACGGAACTGCACCTGACCGGCCTTGGCATTGCGCACCGCCTGGGCAACATCGGGCGTGACGGTACCGACCTTCGGATTGGGCATCAGGCCGCGAGGGCCCAGCACCTGACCCAGGGTACCGACGATGCGCATCGTGTCGGGGCTGGCGATGACGACGTCGAAGTTCATGTTGCCGGCCTTGATGTCGGCAGCCAGATCTTCCATGCCGACGATGTCGGCACCTGCGGCGCGGGCTTCATCAGCCTTGGCGCCTTGCGCAAAGACCGCCACGCGCTTGGTCTTGCCGGTGCCTTCGGGCATCACGACAGCGCCGCGCACCACCTGGTCGGACTTCTTGGCGTCGATGCCGAGTTGCACGGCCACGTCGATGGACTCATCGAACTTGGCGGTGGCACATTGCTTGACGATGGCCAGTGCATCGGCCAGCGGATACAGCTTGGTGCTGTCGACCTTGCCGTTGAAGGACTTTGCTTTTTTGGTCAGCTTGGCCATGTTCAGACTCCTTCGACCGTCAGGCCCATCGAGCGCGCCGAGCCGGCAATGATCTTCACTGCGCCGTCCAGATCGGCGGCGTTCAGATCCTTCATCTTGATCTTGGCGATTTCTTCGAGCTGTTCACGCGTCACCTTGCCCACCTTGTCGAGGTGCGCCTTGCCCGAGCCCTTTTCGATCTTGGCGGCCTTCTTCAGCAGTGCCGTCGCCGGCGGCGACTTGATGATGAAGGTGAAGCTCTTGTCAGCGAAGGCGGTGATCACCACCGGCAGCTTCATGCCAGGCTCGAATCCACCCTGCTGAGTCTGGGCGTTGAACGCCTTGCAGAACTCCATGATGTTCAGGCCGCGCTGACCCAGCGCAGGGCCGATCGGGGGCGACGGATTGGCCTTGCCGGCCGGTACTTGCAGCTTGATAAAGCCGACGATCTTCTTTGCCATGCGGCACTCCTATCGAGTTCAAACGCCTGCCGGCACTGGGTACCGGCGAAGCTCCTCGTCACTCAGCCCAACAAACACAACAAAGAAAGGCCTGCCGGGGCTGCGGCGGCAAGCCGGTGTGTGAATCAGATTTTCTCGACCTGCGCGAAGTCCAGCTCCACGCCCGTGGCGCGGCCGAAGATCGTGACCGAGACCTTGACCTTGCTCTTTTCGTAGTTCACGTCTTCCACCGCACCGTTGAAGTCGGTGAAAGGGCCTTCCTTGACGCGCACCAATTCGCCCACGGTCCACTCGACCTTGGGTTTCGGCTTGTCCACGCCCTCTTGCATCTGGTTGACGATCTTGGCAACCTCAGCCTCGGAGATCGGAGCGGGGCGGTTGCGCGCGCCGCCAATGAACCCCGTGACCTTGTTGGTGTGCTTCACCAGGTGCCAGGTGTCGTCGGCCATGTCCATCTCCACCAGCACATAGCCGGGGTAGATGCGACGCTCGGTGACACTCTTCTTGCCGTTCTTCAGCTCGACCACTTCTTCGGTGGGCACCAGGATACGGCCGAACTTTTCTTGCATGCCGGCGCGGTCGATGCGCTCGCGCAGGTTGCGTTCGACCGCCTTTTCCATGCCCGAATAGGCGTGCACGATGTACCAGCGCTTCGTTGACGGCACCAGAGGCGCCGCAGCCACGGCGACGGGGGCGACGTCCGGGGTCAGATCTTCTTGAGATTCGGTCATGGTGTTGCCTGTTGGGTGGGACGGTGACGACGCTTGCTGCTGACCGCCGGCATCAACCGCGCAGACCCAGGATCAGGTCGTAGAGCACCCACTCGAGAGTCTTGTCGGTAACCCACATGAAAAGTGCCATCACGAAGACGAAGGCAAACACATAGCCCGTCATCTGGCCGGCCTCCTTGCGTGTGGGCCACACCACCTTGCGGGTTTCGCGCACGGAGTCGCGGCCAAAGGCCATCAACTGCTTGCCCGACTCGGAAACAAAAAACAGTGCGACGGCGGCCGCCAGCAGGGCCAGCAGGGCCACCACACGCAGCCACAGATCCTGTTTGCCCAGGTAGTAGAAGGCCACGATGCCTGCCACCAGCAGAAGCGCCGCGCCGGCGAGCTTGGCCTTGTCTGCGCCTGTGGAGACGGTTTCGACGGGAGCTTGCGTGGACATGAATCTCTGCTGGTTCAACCGCCGCTCTCACGGTGGCCGGATGGTTGGTGGGTCCGCTTCGATGCGGCCCCGGCTTCAGGCGCAAAGCCCGCAGGGCGAAAAACGCGCCTTGCGGGCCCTGGTGGAATCAAAACAATCAACTGCTGACGCTGGCCTTCGTGATGGCCCGGCCGACCGGCCGGCTCTTCACCTGGTGGCAGGGGCGGAGGGAATCGAACCCCCGACCTTCGGTTTTGGAAACCGGCGCTCTACCAATTGAGCTACACCCCTTTCGCCCGGCCCATCTTGCTGCTGCGCTTGGCATTTGGGGCTTCACGTGCTCGCCGTACCGGAGTACGGCTGTGCGCGCTTCAGACCCCAACTGCCGGCGCTCGCGACGCAAGCTGAGCCGGTCGACAAACTCCCTTATTCGATGATCTTGGCAACGACGCCGGCGCCCACGGTGCGGCCGCCTTCACGGATGGCAAAGCGCAGGCCTTCTTCCATCGCGATCGGGTTGATCAGCTTGACCGTGATGCTGACGTTGTCGCCGGGCATCACCATTTCTTTGTCCGCCGGCAGCTCCACCGCACCGGTCACGTCGGTGGTACGGAAGTAGAACTGCGGCCGGTAGTTGTTGAAGAACGGGGTGTGGCGGCCGCCTTCTTCTTTGCTCAGCACGTAGATCTCGGCCGTGAAGTGGGTGTGCGGCTTGACACTGTTGGGTTTGCACAGCACCTGGCCGCGCTGCACGTCTTCGCGCTTGGTGCCGCGCAGCAAAATGCCCACGTTGTCGCCGGCCATGCCCTGGTCGAGCAGCTTGCGGAACATTTCCACGCCGGTGCAGATGGTTTTCTGCGTGACCGTGATGCCCACGATCTCGATTTCTTCGCCGACCTTGATCACGCCACGCTCGATCCGCCCGGTGACCACCGTGCCGCGCCCGGAGATCGAGAACACGTCTTCGACGGGCATCAGGAAGGCACCGTCCACCGCCCGCTCGGGCTGGGGGATGTAGCTGTCCAGTGCGTCGGCGAGCTTCATGATCGCCTGCTCGCCCAGTTCGCCCTTGTCGCCTTCCAGGGCCAGCTTGGCGCTGCCGTGGATGATGGGGGTGTCGTCGCCGGGGAAGTCGTACTTGTCCAGCAACTCGCGCACTTCCATTTCGACCAGCTCGAGCAACTCGGCGTCGTCGACCATGTCGCACTTGTTCAGGAACACGATGATGTAGGGCACGCCGACCTGACGGGCCAGCAGGATGTGCTCGCGGGTCTGGGGCATGGGGCCGTCGGCGGCCGAGCAGACCAGGATCGCCCCGTCCATCTGCGCCGCACCGGTGATCATGTTCTTCACATAGTCGGCGTGGCCGGGGCAGTCGACGTGCGCGTAGTGGCGCTTGGCCGTCTCGTACTCGACGTGCGCGGTGTTGATCGTGATGCCGCGGGCCTTTTCTTCCGGCGCCGCGTCGATCTGGTCATAGGCCCTGGCCTCGCCACCGAACTTCGCCGCCAGCACCGAGGTGATCGCCGCGGTCAGCGTGGTCTTGCCATGGTCGACGTGACCGATGGTGCCCACGTTGACGTGGGGCTT
>JANOZF010000205.1:0-3234 GCA_031429255.1 Rubrivivax sp. | reverse complement strand
GCGCACCTTGGCCACCTTGCGAAGCGCGGAGTTCGGCTTCTTTGGGGTGGTGGTGTACACGCGGGTGCAGACGCCGCGCCGCTGGGGCGAGTTCTGCATGGCCGGCGATTTGGATTTCGTGACCTCGACCTGACGGCCGTGGCGCACGAGCTGGTTGATGGTTGGCATGGGTAACTTGTTCCCGTTTGAAGCTACGCTGAAAGACGATCGGTTCCTTCTTTCGGAAAACCCAGCCTGGGCACGCGACCGCAATGCCCCTTGGGCGCGCGGGCGCGGCTTGGTGACTTGACGCGAGCCAGGGCTGCAAGAGGGCCTGCAACTGGTGTGGGCGTCGAATCTGCTGCCTGCCCCTGAGGGCCACCAGCGGCCCGCGACACGGTTTGTTCGTGTCTGCGGCCACGGTACTGCGCAGCAAAGTTTGCCGAAAAGCCTTCTAGTATATGCGGTACCGCCAAAAGCGACAAGAAGCGCGCGGCTCACGCCAAGATGACCACAGAATCTGATCGGCCACCGGCATCGCCCAGCATCGTTCTGGATACCAACGCCGTGTTGGACGCCTGGCTCTTCAAGGACGCGGGCATGGTCGTTGTGCTTCAGGCACTGATAGCCCGCCGCCTCGTCTGGGTCGCATCCCCGTCCATGCGCGACGAGTTAGTACACACTCTGGCACTCCCCAGCCTGCTGGCTTGGCAGTCGGAAGCATCAAATGCTTTGGCCGGCTTTGACAGCCATGCGCGGCTCACTGAAGAGCCTGCTCGAACCGCGCACCGTCAATTGTGGTGCACCGACAACGACGACCAGGTTTTCATGGACCTGGCGCTGGTTCAAGGCGCGCGCTGGTTGCTGACCAAGGACCGAGCACTGCTGAAGCTGGGGCGCCACGCGAAGCGCTTCGGCGTTCAGATCCAGCAGCCGGCGCGGTGGCACGGCGCCACAGGGGTCGACGCGCCGTCAGCCGGCTGACCTTTTGCCAGCGGTGAAACAAGAAGGGCGGCCCATGGGCCGCCCTTCTTCTGCCGAGTTCGCCGCGCAGCTGCGCGGCGCCCAAGTCTTTACTCGGTCGTTTCGCTGCCCGCAGCCGCATCCACCTGGGCCAGTTGCACGGCCGCCAACTCTTCAGCTTCCTGCATGCTGATGGCCCGGCGCTCGCTTTCGTCCATCTCTTGCTTGGCCTTGCGGGCGATATGGAACGCCATACCCGTGCCGGCGGGAATCAGACGACCCACGATGACGTTTTCCTTCAGGCCACGCAACTCGTCGCGCTTGCCCATGATGGCAGCCTCGGTCAGCACGCGGGTGGTTTCCTGGAAAGACGCCGCCGAGATGAAGCTGTCGGTCGACAAGCTGGCCTTGGTGATGCCCAGCAGCACATCGGCATGCGTTGCCGGTATCTTGCCTGCGGCACGCAACGCATCGTTGGTGTCGAGCAGCTCGGAACGCTCGACCTGCTCACCCGCGATGTAGGAGCTGTCGCCCACAGCGGTGATCTGCACACGACGCAGCATCTGGCGCACGATAACCTCGATGTGCTTGTCGTTGATCTTCACACCCTGCAGACGGTAGACGTCCTGCACCTCATCGACGATGTAGCGCGCCAGCTCTTCGATGCCCAGCAAGCGCAGGATGTCCTGCGGGTCGGCGCTGCCGTCGACCACCAGCTCGCCGCGGTTGACCACCTGGCCTTCGTGCACCAGGATGTTTTTTTCCTTGGCGATCAGCTCTTCGTGCACAAAGCCTTCGGGGTCGGTGATCTGCAGGCGGTTCTTGCCCTTGGTCTCCTTGCCGAAACTGATGGTGCCGGTGATCTCGGCCAGCAGGCCCACGTCCTTCGGTGAGCGGGCTTCGAAGAGCTCGGCAACGCGCGGCAAGCCGCCCGTGATGTCGCGCGTCTTCTGGCCTTCCATCGGGATACGCGCCAGCACTTCACCTGGGGCGAGTTCCTGCCCGTCGCGGATCTGGATCAGCGAGCCCACCGGGAAGCCGATGGTCACCGCATGGTCCGTGCCCGGGATCTTGACTTCGACGCCTGCAGCGTCCAGCAGCTTGACCTGCGGACGCACCACCTTGGCCACGCCACGGCGCTTGCTGTCGATGACCACCAGCGTGGACAGGCCCGTGACCTCGTCCAGCTGCTTGGCCACCGTCACGCCTTCTTCCACGTTCTCGAACTTCGCACGTCCTGCGAACTCGGTGATGATGGGGCGGGTCAGCGGATCCCAGTTGGCCAGCACGGTGCCGGCCTTCACATGCTGGTCGGGCTTGATGTTCAGCGTGGCGCCGTACGGCAGCTTGTGGCGTTCACGCTCGCGGCCGTGCTGGTCGCTGATGACGATTTCGCCCGAACGCGAGATGACCACCAGCACACCCTTGGCGTTGGTGACGTAGCGCATCGTGGCGTTGAAGCCGATCACGCCTTCGCTCTTGGCGTCGACGCTGCTGGCCACTGCTGCACGAGAAGCCGCACCACCTATGTGGAAGGTGCGCATCGTCAGCTGCGTGCCCGGCTCGCCGATGGACTGCGCGGCAATGACGCCGATGGCTTCGCCCACGTTGACGGTGCCGCCACGACCCAGGTCGCGGCCGTAGCACTTGGCGCAGATGCCGAAGCGGGTGTCGCAGGTCAGTGCGGTGCGCACCTTCACTTCGTCCACACCGGCCGCTTCCAGCACGTCGATGGTGTCCTCGTCGAGCATGTGCCCGGCGCCGAGCATCATCTGCTGGGTTTCGGGGTGCAGCACTTCGGTTGCGGTGACGCGGCCCAGGATGCGGTCGCGCAGGCTCTCGATGACTTCACCACCCTCGACCAGAGCGCGACGGTTCATGCCGTTGCTCGTGCCGCAGTCGTTCTCGATGACCACCAGGTCCTGCGTCACGTCCACCAGGCGACGCGTGAGGTAGCCCGAGTTGGCAGTCTTGAGGGCCGTGTCCGCCAGGCCCTTGCGGGCGCCGTGGGTGGAGATGAAGTACTGCAGAACGTTCAGGCCTTCACGGAAGTTGGCCGTGATCGGCGTTTCAATGATCGACCCGTCAGGCTTGGCCATCAGGCCGCGCATGCCGGCCAGCTGGCGGATCTGCGCAGCAGAACCGCGCGCACCCGAGTCGGCCATCATGTAGATGGAGTTGAACGACTCCTGGTCCACCATCTTGCCGTGGCGGTCTTCGACCTTCTGCTTGGACAGCTGGCTCATCATGACCTTGCCGACTTCGTCGCCGGTCTTGCCCCAGATGTCGACC
>JANOZF010000204.1:0-7633 GCA_031429255.1 Rubrivivax sp. | reverse complement strand
TCGCGGTACAAACCGGCTTCCTCTGGTATCGCCTGCGGCGCCCTGGGGCCTACCGGGGGCTGGCAGGACTATACCGACGGCCACTGTTTTTGCGCAGTTTTCGCTTCGCCGCCTGCTGCCCCCCACGCTCCTAGCGTAACGTGTGCCCGGCACCGGGTTAGTCTGAATGGACTGTACCCATCATCGCCCCTAATGTTAGCGGTAACAAAGCCAGATGATCCCCGCATGACGCGTTCACCCGCCGAACTCCGCAGCCAGCGCTGGTTTGCCGCCAACGACATGCGCGGTTTTGCCCACCGCCAACGCATCCAGCAGATGGGCCTGCGTCGCGAAGACGTGATCGGCCGCCCCATCGTGGCCATCGTCAACACCTGGAGCGACCTCTCGCCCTGCCACGCCCACCTGCGTGAACGTGCCGAAGCCGTGAAGCGCGGCGTGCTGCTGGCCGGGGGCATGCCGTTTGAGCTGCCCGCCATGAGCCTGGGCGAAGTGATGGTGAAACCCACCACCATGCTGTACCGCAACTTTCTGGCGATGGAGGTGGAAGAGTTGCTGCGCAGCCTGCCTATCGACGGCGCGGTGCTGCTGGGCGGCTGCGACAAGACGACCCCCGGGCTGCTGATGGGTGCCATCAGCATGGGCATCCCGGCACTCTTCTGCCCCGCCGGTCCGATGCTGAACGACCGCCATCAAGGTCGCACGGTAGGTGCAGGCACGCACACGCGCATGTTCTGGGACGAATACCAAGCCGGCAAGATCGACGATGCCGACTGGGTGAAGCTGGAATCGCGCATGACACGCAGCCCCGGCACCTGCAACACCATGGGCACCGCCAGCACCATGACCGCCATTGCCGAGGCGCTGGGCATGGCGCTGCCGGGCAGCACCAGCATCCCGGCGATGGACGCCGCGCACCCGCGCATGGCGGCCGATTGCGGTCAACGCATCGTCGCCATGGTGGGCGAAAACTTGACACCGGCACGCATCCTGACACGCGGCGCCTTCGTCAACGCGGCCGTGGTGCAGATGGCGCTGGGCGGCAGCACAAATGCGTGTGTGCACTTGATCGCACTGGCGCGCCGGGCCGGTGTGCAGCTGAACCTGGCCGACCTGGACGCCGTGGCACGCCGCGTGCCGGTCTTGGCCAATCTGTTTCCCAGCGGTGACCGGCTGATGGAAGACTTCTATTACGCCGGTGGTTTGCCGGCGCTGATGAACCGCCTGCGCGGCGAGTTGTCGCTGGGTGAGTTGACCGTCACTGGCCGCAGCTGGAGTGAACAGCTCGAAGGCTGCGGCGTTGTTGACGACGAGGTCATCCGGCCCTTGAACAACCCCGTCAGTCACAGTGCCCTGGCCGTGCTGACCGGCAACCTGGCGCCGATGGGCGCCGTCATCAAACCCAGCGCCGCCACACCCAGGCTGCTGAAACACCGCGGCCGTGCGCTGGTGTTCGACAGCCAGCCGCAGATGCTGGCCGCGATGGCCGACCCCCACCTGGATGTGGATGAAAACACCGTGCTGGTGCTGCGCAATGCCGGCCCCGTGGGTGCCCCCGGCATGCCCGAATGGGGTGGCCTGCCGATACCGAAAAAGCTGCTGCAGCAGGGCGTGCGCGACATGGTGCGCATCAGCGACGCGCGCATGAGCGGCACGCATTACGGCAGCTGCATCCTGCACGTCAGCCCGGAAAGCGCGGTCGGCGGACCGTTGGCGTTGGTGTGCACCGGCGACATGATCGAGCTGGACGTGGACGCGCGCCGCATCCACCTGGACGTCAGCGACGAAGAACTGGCGCGCCGCCGTGCCGCGTGGACCGCGCCGCCCAGGGTCTATGGCCGCGGCTGGGCGCAGCTGTACCAGCAGCACGTGACGCAGGCCCACGAGGGCTGCGATCTCGATTTCTTGCAAAGCGGCCCGGCCACGCCCGAGCCCGTCATCTACTGAACGAGGCCTGCTGATGAACCCTTTCCAACAACTGCTGGCCGACCGCGCCGACAAGGTGCCCATCGGCACCTGGGTGATGTCGGCCAGCCCCATCGTGGCCGAGGCCATCGGCACCGCCGGTTTCGACTGGGGCGTGATCGACATGGAGCACACGCCGCTGGACCTGATGGACCTGGTGCACATGCTGCAGGCGGTGGGTAACACACGCATGGCGCCACTGGTGCGGGTGCCCTGGAACGACACCGTCAACGTCAAGCGTGTGCTCGATGCCGGCGCGCATTCGTTGCTGTTCCCCTTCATCCAGAACGCAGACGAAGCACGCCAGGCGGTGGCTGCCACGCGTTACGCGCCTGAAGGTGTGCGCGGCATGGCGGGCATGAGCCGCGCGTCGCGCTTTTGCACCGTGCCCAATTTCTTCAAGCAAGCGAATGCCAACGTCTGCGCGGTGCTGCAGATGGAAACCGTGGAGTCCATCGCCAACCTGGAAGCCATTGCTGCGGTGCCGGGCGTGGGCGCGCTGTTTGTGGGCCCGGGTGACTTGTCGGGTTCGATGGGCCATGTCGGCAACCTGACGCACCCGGCCGTGATGGAACAGATGAGCAGCGCAGCGCGGCGCGCCAACCAACTGGGCATGCCGATTGGCACGGTGGGCGGCACGCCTGAAGTGGTGGCCCAGTACCGCACGATGGGCTACGACTTCGTGGCCGTGGCCTCCGACCTGGGCCTGCTGATGCGCGCGGCGCAGGCGGCGGCGCAGGCGCTGCGGGCCATCGATGGCGGGGCTCCCGCCGCTGCGCCAGCCAAGCCGCAAAGCGGGTATTGATCGGTGGTTCAAACACGCTGCAGCTTGTCTTTCTCCCTCTCCCTCGAGGGAGAGGGCAGGGGTGAGGGTGAAATGCACGCATGCAACCACTTGAGCCCTGCTACCTTCTCACCCTCACCCCAACCCTCTCCCTCAAAGGGAGAGGGAGTAAAACATGGCCGCCGTTGATCTGCACGCCGTCAGCAAAAGCTACGACGGCAAGAACACCGTCATCCACGGCATCGACCTGGCCATCCGCCACGGTGAATTTGTAGTTTTTGTCGGCCCCAGCGGCTGCGGCAAAAGCACGCTGCTGCGCATGATTGCGGGGCTGGAGCCGATCACCGGGGGCGACGTCAAGATCGACGGCCAACGTGTCAACGATTTGCCGCCGCGCAGCCGCGACATCGCGATGGTCTTTCAAGACTACGCGCTGTACCCGCACAAGACGCTGTTCGAGAACATGGCCTTCGGGTTGCGACTGCGCAAGACGCCCGAGGCCGAGATCCAGCGCCGGGTGATGGACGCTGCCAAGCTGCTGCGCATCGACCACATGCTTGAACGGCGCCCGGCCGCGCTGTCGGGCGGCCAGCGCCAGCGCGTGGCCATCGGCCGCGCCATCGTGCGCGAGCCCAAAGTGTTCTTGTTCGACGAGCCGCTGAGCAACCTGGACGCCCAACTGCGCAACGAGATGCGCAGCGAAATCAAGCGCCTGCACCAGCGCCTGGGCGCCACCATCATCTACGTCACCCACGACCAGACCGAGGCGATGACGCTGGCCGACCGCATCGCCGTGATGCACGCTGGCCACAAGATGCAGTACGACACGCCCGACGCCATCTACAACCGGCCCGCGGCGTTGTTTGTGGCCGGCTTCACCGGAGCGCCTCCGATGAACCTGGTGGACTGCACGGTGGCCGGTGAGCAGGCCGATCTGGGCGGCACGCTGATTCAGTTGCCAGCCGCGCTGGCGCAGCGCGCCCTTGGAGTGACCAAGGTCAAGCTGGGCGTGCGGCCCGAGAACCTGGCACTCGCACCCGCAGCGGGGTACCCGGCCCACCCAGCCCAGCCCGTCACCAGCCAGTCCGTGCCGGCGTTGGTGTCGTTGCTCGAGCCCCTGGGTGCCGAGACCCTGGTCACGCTGAGCATCGGCCATTGCGAGATGGTGGCCCGGGCTTCAGCCTCGTTCCGTGAAAAACCGGGTACGCCGGTGAACGTGGTGCTCAGCCCCGAGCACCTGCACCTTTTTGACGCCACCTCTGGCGCCGCCCTCTGACCCCATCAGGAAAACACCATGTCCCGTCGTTGGTTCTTGACTGCTGCGCTGACAGCCGCAGCGCTGCTGGCCCTGCCCGAAGCGGCATGGGCACAAACCAAGCTGCGTGTGTTCTCAGGTGGCCAGCAGCAGCGGCCCGACCTGATGAAGCGGCTGTTTGAGGACTACAGCAAGCGCAACCCCAGCGTCAGCATCGAGATGGAAACGGGCGGCTCCACCAGCGAGCTGCAGCGCCAGTACCTGAGCACGGTGCTGAACGCCAAAGACCCGACGATCGACGTCTACCTGATCGACATCGTGAATCCGGCGCAGTACTACGGCGCGGGCTGGCTGGAGCCGCTGAACGCCTACATGGGTGAGCCGGCCACGGCGTTGAAAGCCTACCTGCCGGTGTACGCCACGTCCAACGTGGTGGATGGCAAGTTGGCCGCGATGCCGGCCTTTGCCGACGGGATGTTCATGTACTACCGCAAGGACTTGCTGGACAAGCACAAGGTGGCCGAACCCAAGACCTGGGACGAACTGGCGGCCGCCGCCAAAAAGATCGTCGCGGCCGAGGCGCAGGCGGGCAACACCAACCTGCAGGGTTTGTCGATCCAGGGCGCGCCCATCGAAGGCGCGGTGTGCACGTTTTTGCTGCCCTACTGGAGCCAGGGCAAGGAATTCAACGACGCCAGCGGCAAGCTCACACTCGACCGTGTTGCCGCGGCCAAAGGCCTGCAGCAGTGGCTGAGCCTGGTGGATGCAGGGGTGGTGAAGAAAAACGTCGCCGAAGTGAAAACCGGCGACACTGTGAACGAATTCAAGGCTGGCCAGGTGCTGTTTGGCATCAACTGGGGCTTTGCATGGGACCGCTTCAAAGACGACGCCGACTCACAAGTCAAGGGCAAGGTGGGTGCGATGCCGCTGCCAGCAGTAGCTGGTGGCAAGAGCGCCACCTGCATCGGCGGCTGGCAGTGGGCCGTCAGCGCCTTCAGCAAAAACAAGGCCGAGGCGGCCAAGCTGGTGCGCTTCATGTCCAACCCCGAAGCCAGCAAGTTCCTGGCTGTTGAAGGCTCGTTGCTGCCCACCTACAGCAGCGTCTACACCGATGCCGACGTGGTGAAGGCGGTGCCCTGGTTCAAGGACGCTGCCGCTGCGGTAGCGGGTGGCAAGAGCCGCCCGATGAGCCGCGACTACGGCCAGGTCAGCGACATCATCCGCACCACCACCAGCGCCGTGCTGGCGCGCACCAAGACGCCCGACGAAGGAGTGGGCGAAATCGCATCCCGCCTGGCCAGGGTGATGCGCTGATTTCACTCCCTCTCCCTCGCAGGCAGAGGGCTGGGGTGAGGGTGAATGCAGCCATCACCACTCCATCGCGACTGCCCCACTGCGCCACATGCACCGAACACCAACCCACCAAACCGACTTTGCCCGCGGCCTGCGAGCAGGTTCGACTGAGGCCGAAGCTGCGCTGTGGCGCCGCCTGCGCAGCCGGCAGTTGGGTGGTGCCAAGTTTCGACGTCAGGTGGTGCTGGGGCCGTATGTCGCCGACCTGGTCTGTGTTGAAGCCCGGCTGGTCGTGGAGTGTGACGGCGGGCAGCACGCAGAGTCGACGCATGACGCGGTTCGTGATGCTTGGATGTGCGGTCAGGGCTGGCGTGTGCTGCGGTTTTGGAACCATGAGGTGCTGCAGAACACTGAAGGGGTGCTGGTGGTGATTGCTGAGGCTTTGGATTCGCAGCGGGGCGGGCATTCACCCTCACCCCAGCCCTCTCCCTGCAAGGGAGAGGGAGCAACACCGAAGGCTCCGACTGGGCAGGGTAACTCTCCCTCTTCCTCCCAGGGAGAGGGAGCAACACCGAAGGCCCCGACTGGGCAGGGTAATTCTCCCTCTCCCTCCCAGGGAGAGGGCAGGGGTGAGGGCGAATCGCCACCACCTACACCGCAGCGCGCAGCCCCATGATGCCCCCCCCAAGGCTGATCGACCGCCTGCGCGACCCCAGCGAAAAGACGCTGGGCTTTTTGCTGTTGGCCCCGGCCTTTGTGTTGCTGGCGCTGATCGTCGCCTACCCGATCGGCAAGTTGATCTTCAACAGCTTCTTCGACCTGCGCCTGTCAGGCGGCGGAGGCGCTGCCACCTTCATCGGCTTCGAAAACTACGCGCTGGTGTTGGCCGACGCCGAATTCTGGAACGCTGCGAAGAACACCGTGCTCATCACGCTGATCACCGTGCCGGGCGCGCTGGTGGTGGGCCTGGGCTTGGCGCTGCTGGCCAACTTGCCGTTCAAGCGGCAATGGCCGGTGCGGCTGGCGCTGCTTTTGCCGTGGGCGCTGCCACTGTCGTTTGCCGGCTTGATCTTTGCCTGGTTTTTTCACACCGAGTACGGCGTCGTCAATGACGTGTTGCGCCGCTTCGGCCTCGTTGACGCCCGCGAGCCGGCGATGTGGCTGCTGAAGCCGGGCTGGGCTTTTGCGGCCATCTGTCTGACCATCATCTGGAAGAGCAGCTCCTTCATGGCGCTGATCTTGCTGGCCGGCTTGCAGATGATTCCCAAGAGCCTGTACGAAGCCGCCGAAGTGGACGGCGCCAGCCGCTGGCAGCAGTTCTGGGGCATCACGATCCCGATGCTGATGCCCAGCATCCTGGTGGCGCTGATCTTTCGCACCATCACCGCGCTGCAAACCTTCGACATCCCCTACACCATGACCAAGGGCGGCCCGGGCAACAGCACCGAGACGCTGGCCATGCTGATCCACAAGACCACCATCGATTACTTGGACGTGGGCTACGGCAGCACGCTGGCGGTGTGCATGTTCGTGATCTCGCTGGTCATCACGGCGTTCTATCTGAAGCGCGTGGGCGCGAACGCGGCATGAACGGCGGCATGAACGGGGCCTTGCTGATGAGCCCGCGCACGCTGCGTCTGCTGGCCGCCGGCATCGTGGTCGTCAACGGCTTCTTCCCGGCGCTGTGGATCCTGCTCACGTCGCTGAAGACCGAAGCGGAACTGGTGTCCAAGCCCATCACCTGGTGGCCGCACAACCCCACGCTGCAGAACTACGTGCGCGCCTTCAGCGACCAGCCGCTGTTCAGCTACATGACCAACAGCGCACTGGTGGCCATAGGCTCGACCATTGTTTCGCTGCTGGTGTCGGCACTGGCGGCCTACGCCATTGCACGGCTGAACCTGAAGCACCGGCAATTGATCCTGACCTGCATCGTGGCCAGTTCGATGTTCCCGCTGGTGACGCTGCTGGTGCCCATTTTCGAGACCATGCGCAGCGTGGGCCTGCTGAACACCTACACCGCGCTGATCCTGCCCTACACCGTGTTGAACCTGCCGGTGTGCACGCTGGTGTTGGTGGGTTTTTTCCAGGGCATACCGAAAGATCTGGAAAACGCCGCCATGATCGACGGCTGCACGCGCATGGGCGCGCTGTGGCGCGTGGTGGTGCCACTGGCCGCGCCGGGTGTGTTCACCGCGGGCATCCTGGCCTTTGTCAACGCCTGGGACGAATTTCTGCTGGCCTTGTCGCTGAACGCCAGCGCCAGCATGCGCACGCTGCCGGTGGGCATCACGCTGTACCAGGGTGAGTTCACGTTTCCCTGGCCCATCATTTCGGCG
>JANOZF010000203.1:0-6230 GCA_031429255.1 Rubrivivax sp. | reverse complement strand
CTTCGGCGCTCCCGACGTGCCGGCCGCGGTAGGCCTGCTGCGGCGCAACGGCGTCGAGTTCGTCGAGTCGGCCAACCTCAAAGTCGAGTCGCGCGGAGCGCTCACGCGCAACGTGATGCACTCGGTGGTGTTCGAGTTCGTGCACGACGCACGCAGCTGAGGCGCATCGAGAGACACCATGAAGATCGACGAATTCGGCATGGACACGATCAGCCTGGCCGGCCCGCTGGAAGCCAAGCTGCGCGCGATGCGCGAGGCCGGCTTCGGCCAGGTCATGCTCAGCGCACGCGACGTGGTGGGCCACCCCGAAGGTCTGGACGCTGCCGTGCGCGCCGTGCGCAGCAGCGGCCTGCGCGGCACCGGCTTCCAGGTGCTGCGCGACTTCGAGGGCCTGTCGGGCACGCTGCACGACTACAAGGTCGACATCGCCAAGAGCATGATCGAGATGTGCGCCGCGCTGGGCTGCAAGGTACTGCTGGCCTGCAGCAGCACCAGCAAGCACGCGGCACAAGACCCCGCCACACTGTCGCGCGACCTGCGCAAGCTGGCCACGCTGGCCATTCCTTACGGCATCAAGGTGGCGTATGAAGCCTTGTCCTGGGGCCGCACCGTCAACCGATTCACGCAGGCCTGGCAGATCGTCGACGAGGCCAACTGCCCCAATTTGGGCATCGGGCTGGACTCGTTCCACATCTTCGCGGCCAAGGACAGCCTGGACGACCTGGACCTGCTGGACCCGCAGCGCATCTACCTGGTGCAACTGTCCGACTTCATGTGGCAGGAAACACCCACCTTCGAAGAGCGGATGACCACGGCGCGCACCTTCCGCGTGTTCCCCGGTGAAGGCGTGCACAGCGAAGAGCTGGCACGGCTGGTGGTGGCGCTGGACCGGCTGGGTTACCGCGGCGACTACAGCTTCGAGGTCTTCAACGACGACTACCAGCAGCTGCCGCTGCCGGTGGTGGCCGAACGCGCGCGGCGCGCCGCGGTCTGGCTGGCCGAAGACGTGCTGCAGCGTTCGGTGCCACTGGCGATGGCCGCGCCTCGGCAGGCCACCCGCGGGGTGTGAATGGCGGCCCGGCGCCGCGCCTGAACACCACACATCCGCGGCATCACCAGGCCAACCGAAGCGCGGGCGCCACCCGCTGCAGCGCCTGTTGTCAGCCCAGCAGTTCTTGCGCCTGCGACCACACGGCCTGCAGCCACTCTTGCGCCGGCTGCGCGGTGGCCAGGCCTGCACCCTGCCCGGCCCAGGCCTGCATGCGCTGCACGTCCCCGGCCTGTTCGGCGTGCTTGCGCATCGCCGCGGTCAGGCCGCGTTGCACCGGGTAAGGGGCCGGTTCGGGCGCGCCCGCCGCGGCCGCCGCGTGCACATAGTCGGTGGCCAGCGCGCGGCCCCAACGGCCCGAAAAGGCCCGCGTCAGGCGCGTGTCCTCCGGCGCGGCGCCGGCCAGCGCCTGGCTCCACGCAGGGGACAGCCCCGCTTCAGGGCAGCGCAAGAGCGCGGTACCCACCTGCACCGCGCTGGCACCCAGCAACAACGCAGCGGCCACGCCGCGGGCATCGGCAATGCCCCCGGTGGCCACCACCGGCACCTTCACCGCGTCCACCACCTGGGGCAGCAGTGCACACAGACCCACCGCCGAGTCGCGCGCCGCTGCGGCATCGAATGCGCCCCGGTGACCACCTGCCTCGCTGCCCTGCGCCACCACCGCATCGGCGCCCGCAGCCTGCGCCGCGCGCGCCTCGGCCACCGTGGTGACGGTGGCCCACCAGTCGATGCCCGCCGCTTTCAGCCGCCGCACCACATCGGGTGGCAGCAGGCCCATGATGGAAGACACCACGCGCGGCCGTGCCACCAGCAGCGCCTCGCACTGGGCCGCAAAGTCCTGCAACGGGGCGTCTCCCGCATCGGCAGCCACCGGTGGGCCCCAACGGCCCAGAAAGGCGCGCACGGACGCTTCATGCGCGGCATCGCGGCGCGGCGGCGGGTCCGGCACCCACAGGTTGATCTGCAGCGGCCCTGGCGCAAGAGCCCGGTAACGGGCCACCCAGTCCGCTATGGCCACAGGGTCCATCAGCAGCGCACCCAGGGCGGCCAGGCCACCGGCGTGCGACACCGCCACGGCCAGGCCCACGGCAGGCACGCCCGCCATCGGCGCATGGGCCACGGGCATGCGCAGGCCCAGGAGCTGCGCAAAGTGCTGGGACCGGATGAGTGCGGGGTGGCGGGAAGTCATGGCGTGCGTGGTCTTGGTTGTGGGGGTGGTTCTGGTTACGGCGTGCGTGCCGCGAAGGTACCACCGACGGCGGTGGCACCCTGGCCCCAGGCTCTTGGGCCCCGCCTCAGGACGGCCCGCCTGCGGTGGCGAGTACCTGCACAAGCCCTGGCACGCGCCACGGCGGCGCCGATGGTGCAAGATCACGGCCATGACCACGTTGTCCGTACTCGATCTCGCGCCCATCGTCGAAGGCAGCACCGCTGCGCAGGCCATCGCCAACAGCCTGTCGCTGGCCCAGCATGCCGAACGGCAGGGCTATCACCGCTTCTGGCTGGCCGAGCACCACAACATGGACGGCCTGGCCTGCAGCGCCACCGCCGTGCTGGTGGGCCACATCGCCCAGGGCACGAAGACCATCCGCGTCGGCAGCGGCGGCGTGATGCTGCCCAACCACGCGCCGCTGGTGGTGGCCGAGCAGTTCGGCACCCTGGCCACGATGTACCCGGACCGCATCGACCTGGGCCTGGGTCGTGCGCCCGGCACCGACCAGCCCACCATGCGCGCGCTGCGCCGCACGCTGGCCGGCGCCGACGAAGACGGCTTCGCGCAGGATGTGCTGGAACTGCAGGCCTACCTGGCGCCAGCGCAGCCGGGCAGCGTCGTTCGCGCCATCCCCGGACAGGGCACCGAGGTGCCGATCTGGCTGCTGGGCAGCAGCACCTACAGCGCGCAGCTGGCCGCCTACCTGGGGCTGCCCTTCGCCTTTGCTTCGCACTTCGCGCCCGACCTGCTGCTGCAGGCCTTGCACCTGTACCGCAGCACCTACCGGCCCAGCCCGCGCTGGCCCGGACCGCACGCGATGGTGGCCTGCAACGTGGTGGTAGCCGACACCGACGCCGAAGCGGCCTACCACTTCACGTCCATCCAGCAGCGCTTTCTGGGCATGCGCAAGGGCGTGCGCGGGCCGCTGCCGCGGCCCGTGAAAAGCATGGATGCTCTGTGGAGCCGCGCCGAGCGTGATGGTGTGGAACGCATGCTGGCCGTCTCGGCCGTGGGCAGCCCCACCACGGTGGTGCAGCAGTTGTCGCGCATCCTGGCGCAGACACAAGCCGACGAGTTGATCATCGCCGGTGCCGTGCACGACCATCAGGCGCGCTTGCGCAGCTACGAGTTGCTGGCCGGCGTGCGCGAGCACCTGGCGGCTTGAGGCCCGCAGCCCACCGCGGCCATGGCCGCAGACTCAATCGCTGCGCTGCAGGTAGCTCTGGAACACCGCAACGTGCACCATCGCATCGTCACAGCCACCCGGCCACAGTTCGCTGGCGACGAAGCGCACGTCATACGTCGGTTCGTCTTCGGCCTGCACGCCGTGCGCCTGTGCGTCGGGGAAGGGGTATGGCGGCGACATGCCCACCACCAGCCCGGTCTTGCCGCGGACGTAGGCCGGCATGCGCACATGGCCGGCCACGAAGTCTTCACGCACGCGCACGCGATCCCCGGGCGCAAAGGCCACACGGTCAGCTGCATTGCTGCGCCCGGGCCCCAACGGCCGGGCCAGCGGAAAGTGGCCCTCGGCGCGGCGGTTCAGTTCGTCTGGCGTGACCAGACCTTTTTCAACACACAGCGTGGCCAGGCTGGTGAGCGTGCGTTCGAAGTAGCCAGCCGACAGGTAGTGCCGGGGCTCCATGCGCTCGATGGCGTGGCGGTATTCGTCCATGTTGAAGACACCCGCGCGCACCGCCAGCGCATACAGCGCGTTCACGCGCCGCTCCCATTCGGCATGGAACACGGGCGCGTCGGGCGCATGGCGCACGGCACCAAAACCTTGTGTGCCGCCGAGATCGTGCATGCCGTCCATCGGGTGCTCCTGTGGGTTGATGCTGGCAGACCGTGGCGCGCCGTTCAGCGCACCTGAGCCACACCAATCATCGCGTCCTTGCTGATGATGGTGGCCAGTTGTTCTTCGGTCCAGCCGGCCGTGCGCGCGGGGCGCACGGGCAGCACCATGTAGCGCGTGTCGGCCGTGGTGTCCCAGACCCGAATTTCCACCTCGGCCGGCAGGTCCAGGCCCATCTCGCGCAACACGGTGCGCGACTCGCGCACCACACGGGCTCTGTACTCGAGATCCTTGTACCAATCGGGTGGCAGACCGATCACGGTGTACGCAGTGCAAGAGCACAGCGTGCAGCAGATGACGTTGTGCACCGTGGGTGTGTTCTCCAGCGCCACCAGGTGCCGGTGGTGGCGTGGCAGTTCGATGCCCAGTTCGGCCACGGCGTCGCGCCCGTTGGCCAGCAGGCGCTGGCGGAAGAGTGGGTCGAGCCAGGCCTTGGCCACGACACGTGCGCCGCGCTGCGGCAGCCACACATCGTCCACCAGGTGCGCCGCCTGATCAACCGCTTGGGCCGCCTGGAAGCCGCGCTGCTCCAGCACGGCCTCGATGGCGGCCGCGCGCTGTTGCACGGTGGCCGTTGCGTCTGCAGCAGGGCTTTGATTCATCATCGCCATCCTTTCAGTTCGAGCCCAGGCCGGGAAACGGGCGTTGCTGGCCGAAGCGCTCAGGCCAGCCAACGCCGGGCGTTGCCAAACATGCGCATCCAGGGGCTGCGCGCCGACAGATCACCCGCGGTCCAGCTCATCTGCACGTTCCTGAACACACGTTCCGGGTGCGGCATCAGCGCGGTGTAGCGGCCATCGGCGGTGGTCACCGCGGTGAGGCCACCCGCGCTGCCGTTGGGGTTGGCGGGATAGCGTTCGGTAGCAGCGCCCTGGTGGTCGACAAAACGCATCGCGCGGTGCACGGCCTGTTCGTCGCCGCGCTGGCTGAAGTCGGCAAAGCCTTCGCCATGCGCCACCGCAATGGGCAGCCGGCTGCCCGCCATGTCCTGGAAGAAGAGGCTGGGTGAGTCCAGCACTTCCACCAGCGACAGCCGGGCCTCGAACTGCTCGCTCTTGTTGCGCGTGAATTTCGGCCAGGCATGCGCCCCGGGGATGATGGGCGCCAGCGCGGCAAACATCTGGCAGCCGTTGCACACGCCCAGGCCGAAGGTGTCGCTGCGGTTGAAGAACTGCGCAAAAGCCTCGGCCAGCGCCGGGTTGAACAGGATGCTGCGCGCCCAGCCTTCACCAGCGCCCAGCGTGTCGCCATAACTGAAGCCACCGCAGGCCACCAGCCCCTGGTACTGCGCCAGCACCGTGCGGCCGGCCTGCAGGTCGCTCATGTGCACGTCGAAGGTGTCGAAGCCCGCCTGCGCCATCGCGTAGCTCATCTCGACCTGCGAGTTCACACCCTGCTCGCGCAGGATGGCGATGCGCGGCCGCGCGCTGTGCACGTAGGGCGCCGCCACGTCCACCGCGGCATCAAAGCTCAGGTGCAGGTGCAGGCCGGGGTCGGCGGAGTCGCCGGCGGCGGCGTGTTCGGCGTCGGCGCAGGGCGGGTTGTCGCGCTGGCGCGCGATGCGCCAGCTGACCTCGTCCCACTGCTGGTGCAGGGTCTGCAGCGGCGCGCTGTACTGGCACTTGGCATCACGCCAGACCTCCACCACGCCGCGGTCGTTGGTCTTGCCGATGAAGTGCGCATGGCGGCTCAGGCCGTGTGCGCGCAGCGTGGCCACCACCTCGTTGCGAACGGCCGTGGGCACCTGGATCACGACACCCAGCTCTTCGTTGAACAGGGCCTTCAGCGTCAACTCGTTGCGGCGCTCGCTGACCTGCCCGGCCCAGTTCTTGGAGTCGCCATATTCGGCACGGCTGTCGGCGATGCCGTCGCCTTCGGTCACCAGGGTGTCGACGTTCAGGCTCACGCCCAGGTGGCCGGCGAAGGCCATCTCGCACACCGCCGCCCACAGGCCACCGTCGCTGCGGTCGTGATAGGCCAGGATGCGGCCCTGCTCGCGCAGGGTGTTGATGGCGCTGACCAGCTGCTTGAGCTGCTGCGCGTCGTCCAGGTCGGGCACTTCGTCGCCGAACTGCCCCAGCACCTGCGCCAGCATGCTGCCGGCCATGCGT
>JANOZF010000202.1:0-46757 GCA_031429255.1 Rubrivivax sp. | reverse complement strand
CGGTAGCTGGTGCTGGCGTTGCTGTTCAGGCTGCCGGTGATGGTGATGCTGGCGCCCGTGGTCACGGCGGTGGTCAACACAGGAAAATTCTGTAGGCCGTTGGCGCCGCTGTCACCATCACCGCTGTCGTTGTTGGTGACGCCGTCGTCGCTGAGGTCGATGCTGTAGTAGGCGTTGTTGTAGGACGCGTTGCGCAGGAAGGCATTGCCGCTGCTGTTGCCCGACAGGAAGGTGATGCCGTCATAGCCGTTGTTGGCAATGATGTTGGCGTCGGCCGCGTTCACGCCACCGATGCGGTTGTTGTCGATGCCGCCCTTCAATCTGACGCCCGAGGCGCCATTGCCCAGCGCCGTGCTGCCGTTGGCGCCCACGCCGATGTAGTTGCCGACCACCACGTTGCTGTCGGTTTCGATCAGGATGCCTGCGTCAGTGTTGGACGCAATCACATTGCGGTCTGCAGCGCTGGTGCCGCCTATGGTGTTGCCGGTGCCCCCTTTGATCTGCACGCCCAGGTCGTTGCCGTCGGCGCTGTTGCCGGTCAAATCGGTGCCGATGTAGTTGCCGGCGATCAGGTTGTTGCTGCTGTCCAGGATCACCGCCCACGACTGGCAGCCGCTCATCACCAGCCCGCGCAAGGTGCTGCCGCTGGACGCACTTTGGAAATTGAAACACTTGTGGCTGCCGCCACCGCCATTGACACGGATCAGCGGCGCGCCGCTGTAGCCCGACTGCGCGGTGCCGTTGATGACCACCGCCCGGCTGATGTTGGGCAGGTCGCTGGTGAGCGTGATGGTGCAGCCGCTGCCGCAACCCGAGATGTTGATGTTGATGGTGTGCGGCCCCACGCCAGCTGCGTTGGCCGCACCTATGGCCTGGCGCAGCGAACAGGTGCCGCTGCAAGTGCTGCCCGCAGTGTCGGCGGTGGTGTTGACGGTGTAGGTCGCTGCCATTGCGTACTTCACATACAACGCCGCGGCCAGCGCCAGCGCCGCCATCAGCAGCGCGGCGCGCAGCCGGCCCAGGCGCCGCCAGGTGCTGGTGATGCGGGCGACCGCAGCCGTCACTGCGCTGTCCTCAGCAGGCATACAGCGGCGCGTTGGCACCCGGGTTCTTGCACACCGTGTGCCGCGCCTCCACCTGCCGCTGCACAAAGTCGGGCGCGCCGCTGCTGCCGCTGCCGGCCACTGCCAGCACGCGGTAGCTGGCCAGGCGCAGGCCGCCCTCGTCCACGCTGCCGGCGGCGGGCTCGCGCGTGCAGCTGACTTGAATCGTTAGGCCGTTCAACGGCGTGGGCAGGGTCAGCGCTTGTGACGCAAAACACGGCGGCAGCGTGTCACCCGCCAGGCCCAGCGCGCCGGTGGGGTCGCTGACCTTCCACAGCCCCCATTCGGTGCCGCTTTTGGCGGCGGCCAGCGCGCGCGCGGTCTGCAGCTGCAGGCTCTGGCTGTGCTGGCTTTGTGTGATCAGCAGCAGTCCGGCCGACAGCATCAGGCCCACCATCACCACCATGAACACCATGGCCGGCAGTGCGATGCCGTACTGCTGCTTTTTCAACTGATGCTTCATGGCGTGTTGTCCACCGGCAGCTGGTGCAGCAGGTCCATGCGCGCCGTGCTGCCGGGTGTGCCCGCGCTCAGGCGCAGGTTCAGCAGGCCGATGTTGGCCAGCGCCGTGCTGTAGGCCGCGCTGCAGCCCACCAGGCCGCCCAGCTGCAGGCTGTTGCTGCCACCGGCCAATGCGGCCAGGCTGGCCGGTTGCGGCGCCAGCCAGCCGTAGCCTGCAAAGCGGCGCAGTTCGTAACTGCCGTCGACCTGCAGCACGCAGGCCAGAGTGACAGGTGTGTCGACGACAAAAAAACGCGGCTGGGCCGGCGCCGACGGCAAGGCACCAGCGGCCGTGAAGCTGACGTGCGCGCCGCCACTGGCCAGCACGATGCCGGCACGCCGGTTGTTGCCGCTGTAGACGTCGGCGTCGGGTGTGCCCTGGTTGTTGAAGACCAGGTTCTTGCCGGCCGTGCCGGCAGCCAGCACGGTACCGATGACGTCAAAGCTGTTGTCGGCCGCGTTGTCCAGGTCCAGCGGGTCGCCGGGGCTGCCGCTCACGGTGTCGGGTGCGGCGCGGTAGCGGCCGGCGTCCAGCACCGGCACGGTTTCTATCCACACGCCGGCAGCGTTGCTGGTCAGGCGCAGGCTGTTGGGCAGCGCACGCGCCAGGTCGTCGGCCACGCCGGCCACGGCGGCGTCGGCCGACAAGGCCAGCACCAGGCGGCCGCGGTTGTCTTGCTGCCCGGCCACGATGCGGCCCACCAGCGTGGCGCCTATGCTGGCCACCACGCCCATGATGGTCAGCACCACCACCAGTTCCACCAGCGTGACGCCGCGCTGCGGCATCTTGGAGCCACTGCCGCGCTGGCCGCGCGTTCGCAGCAAGGCCTTCACCGCACCGACCGCCACTGGCCCAGCACCAGGTTGCCTGGCACCGGCCCGGCCACGCTGACCTGCACCCACCAGCCGCTGCCGCCGGGCACGCCAGCCAGCGCCAGCGGCTGCACCGTGACGCTGGCGCTGTAGGTCTGCAGGCCCGGCACGGTGATGCCTTCAACGTCGGTTATCCCCGAAAGGCTCAAGCCGTGGTAGTCGCTGATCGACGCAAAGCCGGTGCGCCCGGCAGTTGGCGCAGCGGTGGCGGTGCCGGGCAAAGGCTGCAGTTCAATTTCACGCAACAGCGACTGCGCTATGGCCAGCTGCTGGCGCGCCACCAACGGGTCGGCACTGCTGCGGCCCATCAAGGCCCAGGCGCTCCACAGGGTGCTGATGACCACACCAGCGATGACCAGCGAGACCACCACTTCGACCAAAGTCAGGCCGCGCTGGCGGGCCTGCTGGATGGTCTTGGCGCGCAGGCGGCGCATGCGGCGCCGTTCAGGGTGAATGCACATGGCCGCTGCGGGGTTCCAGGGTGATGGGCGGTGCCGGGCTGCCACCACCGGTGGCGCTGACCTGCACCGTTTGTGCGGTAGCAAATGAAGGCGCGCCGGCGGCGTCGATGCTGAAGTTCAAGCCACTGGCCAGCACCACGTCCAGCGTCTCTTGCAGCCAGCTGCCGCCACCGGGTGGTGCAAGGGGCTGCGTGCAGCCGGCGTCCAGGCACACCGCCAGCGTGGCCGGCGTGGCACCCAGCTGTACGTACACGGTGCGGCGCTGCGCGATGGCCGTGGCTTGCGCCAGGCGCAGGCCCGACATCAACTGGTCGGCCACAGCTTGCACGGCAAAGGGTTCGCGGCTGGCAAAACGCGACATGCCGACGGCGGTGATGATGGCCATCAGCACCATCACCACCACCAGTTCAACGAGGGTGAAGCCGCGTTGAAGGGGGCGTTGCATGGTGCCTCTACGCTGCGCGGGTGCTGCCCCTGGCCGCCCCTGCCATAGATGCAGGGCGCAAGATCAGCAGCCCGAGACCGTGGTCACCAGCACCGGCGGCGTCACCGCGTCGGCCGCAGAGGTGTAGGCGATGGAGCAGTTGGCTGGCGTTGCCGCGTCGCTCAGGTTGATGGTCAGCAGCGAACCGACGGCCGCCGCACCGCCCACGATGGTCCAGCCGTCGGCCGCGGTCACGTTGGCAGCACCCAGGATGCCGGTGCCGAAACCGCCCAGCGCCTGCGGGTAACAGTGGTTCAGCGCCACGCTCAAGCCTTCCACCGACACCGAGGTACCGGTAGCCGTTGCGCACGACACGGCGTTGGCCATGGCGCTGGCCTTGATCAGGCCTACCGAGGCACGCATGGAGCCGGCAATGGCTTTCACCTTCGCTTCGCGCGCTTTGCCTTGCAAGTCAGCAAAGCGCGGCAGCGCCACCGCTGCCAGCACGCCCAGGATGAGGATCACGGTGATCAGTTCGACCAGCGTGAAGCCTGCCTGGGTGCGGCGGCCGCTGCCCGCGAGGGATATTTTGTGTGGTGTGGTCACGGTTTGCTCCGCAAGAAAAAAGGGATGCGCGGGAAAATGGCAGCTGCGTTTCAGCAGGGTCTGGACTGCGCCCGCTGCAGCCCCAAGGCGCGGACTGCTGTGTTTGCCATTGTTCGCAGCTGCAGCGCTGCCGGCAGCCGGATTAGCTGCCACTTGACACGTCATTTCGTACAGGTAGGCCGGCATGGCGTCAGCAGCCCGAGACCGTCGTGGCGATGCTGGGTGATGCATTCAGCGTCGCCGGTGAGGTGTAGGTGATGGAGCAGTTGGCCGGTGTCGAGGCCTCGGACAATTGAATCGTCAACACCGAGCCGGCCGCCGCGGCGCCGGCACTGCTGCCCACCACCCAGTCGTCACTTGCCAGCACGTTGGCGGCGCCCAGCACACCTTGCCCGAAGGTGCCCAGGGCCTGTGGGTAGCAGTGGTTCAGGTCGACACTCAAACCTTCCAGCGCCACCGCAGTGCCGGTGGCGCTTGCGCAGGACACCGGGGCCGCCATGGCGCTGGCTTTGACCAGGCTGGCTGCGGCCGCCATGGACCCGGCCATGGCCTTGACCTTGGCTTCGCGAGCCTTGCCTTGCAGACCGGTGAAGCGGGGCAGCGCCACGGCCGCCAGCACACCCAGAATCAGGATCACCGTGATCAGCTCCACCAACGTGAAGCCGCGTTGGCTGGGGTGTCGGGGGTGTCGGGGATGTTGGGGCGGTCGGGGCATGGGGCCTGCGGAGTTCATGACCGGCTGTTTCGGCCTCTCGCAGCAGAACTTGAGCCTCTACTTGATGGACGCCTTGCCCAGGTCCCACATCGGCATGAAAACGCCCAGCGCCAGCACCAGCACGCCCATGCCCAGGAACCAGATCAAGATCGGTTCCAGCGTGCCCGACAGCCGCTTCACCGCAAAGTCCACGTTGGACTGGTGGTGCACCGAGATTTCACGCATCAACTCTTCCAATGAGCCCGACTCTTCGCCAATGGCAAACAGCTGCAGCATGGTCGGCGGCAACATGCCCATGTTGCGTGCCGCGCCGGCTATCGAGCTGCCGCGCGCCAGCTCGGTCACCATCTGCTGCAAACGGGTTTCGTACCACTGGTTGTCCAGCGTGCGCGCGGTGACGGTGAGTGACTCACTGAGTGTCAAACCGGCGCCCAGGCTGGACGACAGCGATGCTGACAGGCGCGACAACACGATGCCTTCCAGGATGGGCCCCACCACCGGCAGGCGCAATTTGATGCGGTCCCACCACAGGCGCCCTCGGCGTGTGGACAGCCAGCGCTGCCAGCCAAAAAACAGCCCGGCCGCCAGCGCCAGCAGCAAGGGCCAGGCCTTGATCATGAAGTTGGACGTGCCCAGCAGCACCAGCGTCAGCGTGGGCAGCGGCGTGCGTGCCTGTTCAAACACGCGCGCAAAAGACGGTATGACAAAGATGTTCACCACCACCATGGCCAGCAGGCAGGTGAGGATGACAAAAGCCGGGTAGCGCAAAGCGGCCGACACCTGCTCAGCCGTTTGACGGGTGAATTCGCGGTGGCGGTGCAGTTCAGACAAGGCCTCGGGCAAGCGGCCGGTTTGTTCACCCACCTGCAGCATGGCCATGTCGTAGGGCGTGATCAGCCCCGACTTGCGGTGTTCGTGTTCCGCCGCCTTCACCAGGTTGTGGCCGTTGTCCAGGTCACGGCTGATGCGCTGCATGGCCTCGCGCACCTTTAGATCCACCGCACTGTCGCCCGACAGGTGCAGCGCGCGCATCAGTGGCACACCGGCGCGCAGCAGCGCCGCCAGTTCACGCAGCACCATGCCAAACGACATCTGCAGCCGCTTTTTGCTGGGGCCGCCCAGGCGCGGCAGGCTGAAGCGCAGCGCCGGGCTGGCCACCGTGCCATCGTCAGCAGTGGCCGTCTTGGCTGGTGCGGCGGCGGCTGCGGGTTCAGGCCCGCGAGGGCCGGCTTTTGCAGCTTTGCCAGCCGCGCCGGGTTTGGCTTTGATGTCCACCGCCACCCAGCCACGGCCGGCCAGTTCTTTGGCCACCGCCGCGCTGGAAGCGCCCGCGGCCACGCCCCGGTGCTCACGCCCCGTGGCGTCGCGTGCGCGGTAGTCAAAAAGGGCAGCGGCGGCCATGCGGCGGGCTGGCCTGGCGCTACATGCCGCGCAGGCCGATGCGCATGGCTTCGTCCAGCGTGGTGTGGCCACCCAAAGCAGCGCGGCAGCCTTCCACGCCCAGGCTGCGGCCGGCCAGCGCGCGTCGCGCGGCTTCGCCAAAACCGGCCATGTCGTTGCGCATCAGCGTGTTCACCAGGTCCTGGTCCATGGCCAGCACTTCGTACAAACCCAGGCGGCCCTCAAAACCGGTGTGGCGGCAGCGGGCGCAGCCGCGCCCGCGCTTCATGCCAGTGGCGTCCCACTTGTCGGCACCCAGCTGCGTGTCCAGCCAGGCGCGGTGCTGCGCGGTGGGCTGCACGGGTTCCTGGCAAGTCTGGCAGACGCGGCGCACCAGGCGCTGCGCAACGATGGTTTGCACGGCCGTGGCCACCATGTAGGGCGCAGCGCCCATGTCGATCAAGCGCGCGGCGGCCGATGCGGCGTCGTTGGTGTGCAGCGTGCTCAGCACCAGGTGGCCGGTGACGGCGGCGCGCATGCAGGTTTCCACGGTGTCGGCGTCGCGCATCTCGCCTATCAATATGGCGTCGGGGTCTTGCCGCAGCGCGGCGCGCAGCACCTGCGCAAAACCCAGGCCCACACGTTCGTTCACGTTCACCTGTGTGATGCCGGGCAGGCGGTATTCCACCGGGTCTTCGGCGGTCACGATCTTGGTGCTGGCAGCGTCCAGTGACGCCAGCGCCGCATACAGCGTGGTGGTTTTGCCGCTGCCGGTGGGGCCGGTGACCAGCACCAGGCCGGCGCCGTTGCTCAGCGCATCACGCAGCGCCGTCAGCCCGCGCAGGCCGATGCCCAGGCGGTCCAGCGACGCCAACATCGGGTCTTTCAACAACAGCCGCATGACCAGCGATTCACCGTACTGGCCGGGCAAGGTGGACAGCCGTATGTCCACCGTTTGCTGGCGCACCTGCACCACAAAGCGGCCGTCTTGTGGCAGCCGGCGTTCGCTGATGTCCAGTGACGCCACCAGCTTCAGCCGCGACGCCAGTGCCGGTGCCAGGCGCGACTCAAATTCAGCATGCGCGCGCAGATGGCCGTCCACACGCAGGCGTATGGCCACGGCCTGCGCCATGGGTTCGATGTGGATGTCGGATGCTTTGGCTCGAACCGCTTCGTCAAACAAGCTTTGCAGCAGTTTCACCACCGGCGCATCTTCGGTGCCCACTTGGGCGCCCAGGGCGCCAAAGTCCACCGCGTCCACGTCGTTGCTGCGCAGTTCTTCGCTGAGCTTTTTCGCCAGGCCCTGGATGTTGTCTTTGGTGCTGTAGATGCGGTCTATCAGCGCCAACAGGCCCGATTCGGGGATCAGTTCAAGGTCGATGTGGCCGCGCAGCAGTTTGGGCAGTTCGTCGATGCTGGCCCAGTCGGTGGGGTCCACCACGGCCACACGCACGCGGTCGCCGTAGTCGCCCACCGGCAGCACACGCAGCTTGCGCACCTGCAGTTCGGTCAGGCGGCGCGCCACATTGACGTCCACGTTTTCCAGCCGGGGCTCAAAAAACGGAAACTTCAGCTGCGCCGCCAGCAGCCGGGCGATGGTTTCGTCGCTGACAAAACCCATGTCCTGCAGCACCGCACCCAGCCGGCGGCCGGTTTGTTTTTGGCGCACCAGGGCTTGCGCCAGCTGCTCGTCGGTGAGCTTGCCTTCACGGATCAACAGTTCGCCGAGGCGTATTTTCGGAATCACAGCGGGTTCCAGACGTGCAGGTCGGTTGGCGGCCCCATGCCGCGCCTGTCATCGCCTTATCGGCGCACCTCTGTAACAACTTGAACCCACCGCGCCGGGCCGCGCCTTGATCAGTCGTTGAACAACACGCCGTCACGCAGCACCGCCGCGCCGCCGGCGGTCAGCTCGGCCACCGCGCGGCGGCCGAAGTTTTCAACGCTGCCTTCGGGCCGGCCCAGGCGCAGCCACACGCGCTGCACCAAGGGTGCGGCCTCGAACCAGCGCAGCAGCTCGTCCAGAGGCTGTGGGCCGTCTTCCAGCAAGTGGTACTTCAGCAGCACCTTGGTGGCGTGCCAGCTGTGGCGCTGCGGGTCGGCGCAAAAACCGGCCAGGCGTTTGCGCGCGCGCGCCAGTGCTTCAGCCACGTCGGTAAAAACGGCGCCGTGGCCGGGTATCACCAGCCGCGCGTCCAGTTTTTCGATCAGGTCCAGCACCCGCGCCACGTCGTCAAAGGCCTGCTCACCGTCCAGCTCAGGGAAGACGACGCCAAAACCGTTCTGCCACAACGCGTCGGCGCTGATCAGCACGCCGTGCTGGTCGTCAAAAAAGATCACCGAATCGGGGTCGTGGCCGGGTGCGGCCAGCACCTGCCAGCGGCGGCCGCCCGCCTGCAGCACCTGGCCGGGTTCGATGCGCGCGTCGGGTGTGAAACGTTCACAGCGCTGACCGGTGGCGCGGTAGCTCAGGCGCTCTTCGTCCCAGGCCCGCGCGGCATCCCAGCTGCCCGGCGGTATGCGCACCGGGCAGCCGTACACGCGCTGCAGCGTGGCGTTGCCGCCGCAGTGGTCTGAATGCAAATGCGTGTTCACTATTTCGCGCAGCACCTCACCACCCCCCTGGCCCTGCAGCGCGTGGCCCACCAGTTGCACCGTTTGCTGGGCGTGGGTCAGGTGCGCGCTGTCCACCAGCACCGCGCCGGGTTGCTCGGGGGTGCCGTGCAGCAGCACGTTGTTGCTGGACAGCCAGCCGCGTTCCAGCACGGTCAGGCCCTGCAAGCGGGGGTCGGTGGAGGGGGTAGGGGTGCTCATGGGGCTGTTGGCAAGACCGGTGCAGGGGCCACTCTAGCGTGCCGCTGGCGTGCTGCGCCGCCTTTGCAACAATCCGCTGATGAACAAGGCCTTTGTCAAAGAACCCGAAGGCGATGAAGACGACGAAGCCGCCGCTGGTTTGCCGCCGTTGCCCGCAGGCGCACGCAACTACGTCACGCCGGCCGGTTACCAGCGCCTGCGCGCAGAGCTGATGACGCTGCTGGACGTTGAGCGCCCCAAGATGGTGGAAACCGTGTCGTGGGCGGCCAAAAACGGCGACCGATCAGAAAACGGCGACTACCTGTATGGCAAGAAGCGGCTGCGTGAAATCGACCGCCGCATCCGGTTTTTGACCAAGCGGCTGGACATCGCCGAAGTGGCCGACCCCACGGTGCACCACGGCAGCGACCAGGTGTTTTTTGGCGCCACGGTGAGCTACGCGCTGGCCTCAGGCCAGGAACGCACCATCACCATCATGGGCATAGACGAAGCCGACAGCCTGGCTGGCCAGGTGAGCTGGGTCTCGCCCATCGCGCGTGCACTGCTCAAGGCGCGTGTGGGTGACGAGGTGAATCTGGTCACACCCGGCGGCGTGGAACGTATCGAAGTGGTGGACGTCAGCTACCCGGCACCCTGAAGGCCAAGCGCGGGCCAAAGCCGCTATCCGAAGCGGTAGCGCGCCACCTTCAGCACCACCGGCGAGCGCCGCAAAGTGCGTAACACGCCGGCAAAGTGCACGCGGTCGCGCACGCTGACCAGCAGCCGCAATTCGATGGTTTCGTCGGCGGGCTCGGGGTCCATGTCGATGTGCACGATGTCGGCTTCGGCCGCGGCGATGGCCGACGCCACCTGCGCCAGCACACCCTTGCCGTTTTTCAGCAGCAGATGCAGGCTGGTGTCAAACGGGCGTTTCAGCTCTTCGGCCCATTCCACCTGCATCCAGCGCTCGCTGTCGCGCTCAAACAGCCGCTTGCCCGTGCTGCATTCGGCGGTGTGCACGAGCAGACCTTCGCCGCGGCCCAGGTAGCCCACCAGTTCGTCGCCGGGCAAGGGCCGGCAACAGGTGGCGAACTGGATCGATGTGCCTTCACCGCCGTCTACAAAAACCAGGCCCTGCCGGTGGCTGGTTTCTTCGGCGTTGAAAAGGCCCTGCGTCATCAACAGCGGGTCGTGCTTGATGCCTTTTTCCACCATGAAGCCGGCCATGCGCTTGGCCATGATGACGGCCACCTTGCGCCCGAGGCCGATGTCCACCAGCAGCTCGGCGCGGCTGCGCATGCCGCTCCAGCGCCCCAGCTGCAGCCACAGGCCGGTGCCCACGGCGTCGCTGGTGTCGGCCAGTGGGGGCTCAAAACCTTCGGCGCGCAGCGCCTGCGCAAACAGCTTGTCGCCCAGCGCCTGCGACTCTTCGTTCTCCATGTTCTTCAGGTAGTGCCTGATCTTGGAGCGCGCGCGCCCGGTGCGCACGATGTTCAGCCAGCCCGGATTGGGCCGCGCGCCAGGGGCGGTGATGATTTCCACCACGTCGCCGCTTTTCAGCGGCGTGCGCAGCGCGGTGGGCTCGCCATTCACCTTCGCCGCCACCGCGTGCTGGCCCACATCGGTGTGGATGGCATACGCAAAGTCCACCGGCGTGGCCCCACGCGGCAGCGCCAGGATCCTGTTGCGCGGCGTGAAGACATACACCGCGTCGTGGTACAGGTCAAACTTCACATGCTCCAGAAATTCCGTCGCATCGCCTGTTTCATCCTGGATGTCGACCAGGCTCTGCAGCCAAATGGCTGACAGCCGCTGTGCTTCGTCGGCGCCGGTGGCTTTGCCCTTTTTCTCACCTTTGGCGTCGTCCTTGGCGAGCCGCTTGTCTAGCACCTTGTCGCCCACTTTGTACAGCCAGTGCGCCGCCACCCCGGCCTCGGCCACGGCGTTCATGGACTCGGTACGCACCTGCACTTCGACAGCCGTGCCCAGCGGGCTGAGCAAAGTGGTGTGCAGGCTTTGGTAGCCGTTGCTTTTTGGCAGCGCGATGTAGTCCTTGAAGCGGCCGGGCACCGGTTGGTACAGCTGGTGCAGCAGGCCAAGCGCCAAATAACAGTCCAGTGGTGCTGATGCCACGATGCGGAAACCAAAGATATCGCTGACCTGCGCAAAGCCGGCATGTTTGTCGCGCATCTTGCGGTAGATCGAATAAATGGTCTTTTCGCGGCCACTGACCTGCACCTTGATCTTTTGCCGCACAAAGGTGGTTTCGATATCCTTTTGGATGCGCGCCACGATGTCGCGGCGGTGCCCACGCGCGCGCTGCACGGCCTTGGCCAGCGCGGCATGGCGCCATGGGTGCAGCAGCTCAAAACACAGCTCCTGCAGTTCGCGGTACATCTGGTTCAGGCCCAGGCGGTGCGCGATCGGGGCGTAGATCTCCAGCGTTTCGCGCGCGATGCGCTGGCGCTTGATGGGCGCCATGGCTTGCATGGTGCGCATGTTGTGCAGCCTGTCGGCCAGCTTGATGAGGATGACGCGCACGTCGCGCGACATCGCCAGCAGCATCTTGCGAAAGCTCTCGGCCTGGCTTTCTTCGCGCGTGCTGAAGTGCAGCTTGTCCAGCTTGGTCAGACCGTCCACGAGATCGGCCGTCGGGGCGCCGAACTTCTCGATGAGCTCGGTCTTCGTGACACCCTGGTCTTCGATCGTGTCGTGCATCAAGGCGGCCATGATGGCCTGCACGTCCAGCTTCCAGTCGGCGCACAGGCCGGCCACCGCAATCGGGTGCGTGATGTAGGGCTGGCCGCTGGCGCGAAACTGCCCCAGGTGGGCCTCGTCGGCGAACTTGTAGGCCTCGCGCACCTGTTTGAGGTCGCCCTTGGACAGGTAGGCCAGCTTGTCCGTCAAGGCCGCAAACGTGGCGGCTTCGTCGCCTGGCCCCAGCGTGGCCGGGACGGCCGTGGTCCTCTGCAGGCCCTGCAGTGCAGCAGGCAGTAGTTCAGCAGCCAGTGATCGAAGACCCATGCCCGGAATTTAGCGCGGTTTGCAGATGCGGCCCGTGGCCCCGTGGGGTAACCCCAGACCAGACTGCCCAAGCAAGAAAAAAGCGCCCGGCCTTGCAGGCGGGGCGCTTGTCGGCGGCGGCGCTGCAGTGCTGCGCCGGCGGGGCGGGACCTCAGTTCAGACCGGCACCTTGCGCAGCATCTCGATGCCGATTTCGCCGGCGGCAATCTCGCGCAGCGCGGTCACACCGGGCTTGTTCTTGGTTTCGATCTTCGGCGCGTGGCCCTGGCTGAGCATGCGCGCACGGTAGGTGGCAGCCAGCACGAGCTGAAAGCGGTTGGGAATCTTGTCCAGGCAGTCTTCGACGGTGATGCGGGCCATGAGGAAACCTTTGTGTGGAGACTGCGCCGGATGGGAGCTTGCGGGGCGCAGGTTGCAGAACCGAGCTTTTGACAGCACGGGATTCAGGACCGGGGTGCCAGCGACGCGGGATTCAGACCAGACCCAGCGCCATGAAAACCTGCGTGCGGTTGCGCATCTGGGCGGCGTATTTCAGGCGCTGGGAATGAACGACCGTCTTCAGGTCGAACAGCGCCGTTTCGAACAAGCTGTTGATTATAACGAAGTCGAAGCTGCGCGCATGGGCGACCTCGACCCGGGCATTGGCCAGCCGCTGGGCGATGACGTCGGCGGGGTCTTCGCCGCGCCGGTTCAGGCGCTGCGCCAGTTCGGCCCAACTGGGTGGCAGGATGAAGATCAGCACCGCATGCCCGAACAGCTTCTTGATCTGCAAGGCGCCCTGCCAGTCGATTTCAAGCACCACGTCTTCGCCCCGCGCCAGCCGTTCCTCGATGGCCTTGCGGCTGGTGCCGTACAGGTTGCCATGCACCTCGGCCCATTCGAAGAAGTCGCCCCTGGCCACCATGCCCTTGAAGCTGCGCTCATCGGTGAAGTGGTACTCCCGACCGTCCACCTCCTGCCCCCGCGGCCCACGGGTGGTGTGCGACACCGATACCGCCAGCCGCGAGTCCAGCTCCAGCAGCGCCTTCACGAGGCTGGACTTGCCGGTGCCGCTGGGTGCGGCCACGCAAAAGAGATTGCCGGGTGTTTCCATGCGACGATTTTGACGCAGGTCGGTGGTGCGGGGGCGATGCCGGTGCCCGGCGGGCCGGGTTGGTGCGGCAGGCCGCGCCTTTGCGGGCTCGCGCGGTGCTGCGACGGCTTCGGAAACGGTTGGTTGCGAAGCAGGGCGTGTGTGGGTGACGCGCTCCCGCGCTCCGGGGGGGGGGGCTCCACGAGGCGGATGTCGGAGCCATCACGCGCCGCCGCGAAAGCTGAGCCCGGGGGAGGGAGCCTGCAGGCGCTGTTGATGCGCCTGTCTGGAGGTGCTGCGCGTGGCGGCGCCCGCCTTGCCGCAGCGCGCAGCAGAGCATCTGACCCAGCCGCGGCAGGTCAATCTTTCTGTGTACGCGCGGTGCGGCAGGCTTGCAGAAAGTCCTGCAGCAGCGCGCTGTCATCCAGGTGGTGCGCGCCACCGCTGACGTGGAATTCGGGGTGCCACTGCACAGCGGCCACATAGCTGCCGCTGCTGCGCCGTATGGCTTCGATCACGCCGTCTTCAGGGCAGCGTGCCTCGACCGCGAAGCCCGGTGCCAGGCTCTGGATGCCCTGGTGATGGATGCTGTTGGTGATGGCCCCGCCGACGCCGGGGTACAGCTGTGACAGTCTCGAGCCCGGCTCGAACGCGACGCCGTGGAAGTGGTTCTCGTAGCGGCCCGGTTCACGGTGTGCGCGCGATCCAGGCACCTGGGTGGCAATGTCCTGCCACAGCTTGCCGCCGAACATCACGTTGATCAGTTGCAGGCCGCGGCAGATGCCGAACACCGGCTTGCCCTGCTGCACGAAGGCGTTGATCAATTCCATCTCGTAGCGGTCGCGAACCACGTCGCCGGCCCAGTCGGCGTGCAGGGGCTGCTGGCCGTAACACTCCGGAGCAACGTCGTTGCCGCCTTGCAGCACCAGGCCGTCGAGCGCACGGGCGTAGTCGTTCAGGTCCAGGTCGCTGCGCTGCACCAGGCTGTCGCGGGTGACGGCCGGCACCATCACCGCCATCGCGTGGCCCGACAGCACCCAATGCGCCACCGACTGTTCCAGGTAGTGCAGCGTCTTGGTGAACACGCCGGGCAGCGCACCTTGCGAGCCCGGGTAGTAGATGCGCGCAGAAACGCCAATGAGCAGGGGTCGGGTGTCTTGCATGGCTGCGGTCGGGTTGATGAATGGGGACGCTTGGACGGGCGGTGCAGGCTGCCATGCGCGCGGTACCTGGGCAACTGCCGTGTGTTGGTCACGGATTCTCAACCACAGGCCTGCCACCTGCGCGCCGTCAGGGCGTGGCGTGGATCAAATCGCGATCAGGAAAAGGGCGTGCCCTGCTTCTGCCCTTTCAGTCCCTGTCGCCGCCCGCAGAAGGCGGCCCTGGGGGGCTGGCGGTGCCGCCGTTCTTTCAGCCGTGCGCGGCGGGCTGGCTCTGACCGCGCTTCTCCAGCCGATGCGCCATCAGGCCCAAGCCCACGCCGGTCAAGGCCGCCGGCACCGTGACCCACAGTGCGCTGCTCCAGTGCCCGCTGGCGGCCACTGCGGCGGCCACCAGCGGTGTGCCGGCAAACTGGCCGAGCTGCGCGCCCTGCATGTACAGCCCCTGCAGCGTGCCCACCTGCTGCGGGGACCGCGCCAGCACGCTGGACGAGGTCATCACGGCAGCAGGAATCAGACCGCCGGCAAACGACACCCCGACGCAGGCGGCATAGCGCCAGCCATCGGGCAGCGATTCGGCGCTGTAGACCCAGGCGCCGAGCCCGGTGCACGCCTGGGCAGCGGCTATCAGCAAGCCCCGAGGCCAGCCGCGTTGCACCAAGGCACCGCCGATCAGGTTGCCGGGCACGCAGGCCACGAGCATGGCGCTGGAAAGCAGTGCCACAGTGGCCGTGCCCAGGCCACGCTGTTCCTGCAGGTAGGTGGGCAGCCACACGATGAGTGCAAAGTGCTGCGCGGCCCAGACGGCGAAGGCCAGGGCCAGCAGCCAGGGCAGCGCCTGCGACAACGTCTGCCTGACCGGCCCCAGAAACGTGGCAGGGCGGGGCGCGGCCGTCGACACCGAGCTGCCAAAGTGACGCCGCTGCAGCCACAGCGCACCCGCAGCAGCCACCAGCGCCAGGGCCGTGAGAAGCCACAGGCCGCGCCAGCCGGTGCGCGGCAGCAGCCAGGGTGCACTGGCCATGGCCAGGCTGGCGCCAGCGGGCATGTAGCTGCTCCACAGCCCGAGCGCAAAGCGCCGTTGCCGGGGCCCCGCGGCGGTGGTGATGAGCGCCGGGCAGGCCACCACCACGACCATGAAGCCCACGCCTTCGAGCAACCGGCTGGCCATCAACAAGGCCCAAGCTTGGGGGCCGACGCCGGCCGTCAATGATGCAGCGCCGCACAACAAGAGGCCCGCCAGCACCATGCGCAAGGCGCCGATGCGCCCCACCCACATGCCCACGGCGGCCGCGCCGACAACGGCCACGGTGGTGAGCATCGAAGACACCCAGCCGGCCTGCACGAGGCTCAGGCCCAGTTCGCTGCGCAGCAGGGGCAGCGCCACCGGCACCTTGCCCACGTTCAGTGCCACGGCCAAGCCCGCGGCCATCACGGCCAGCACCGCCGGCCAGTGGGTGAGTGCAGCGGCCGGCGTGTTCGGGTTTTCTTTGACGGCGGCCGTCACGGGCAACTGCCGACCGACGGGCCAGGCCTGCTGCTCAAGGGACGCCGCGGTCCCATGCGGGGGCAGGGCAGTGACATGCGCAAGATGCTAGCCCGGATACTGCACCCGGGGGGGCGGCGCCAGCCAGGCTGCAATGCACCACTGCGCCAGCCAATAGGGCGGCAGGATCCACAGGCTGGCCATCGGCAGCGGCGTGGCAAAGCGGTTGCTCGCCAGCAAGGCGTCACTGGCGACAAACAGCGCGCCACCCAGCGCCAGCACCGCGCCACGGGGTTCACCGCTGCGCCACAGCACGGCGGACTGTGCCGCCATGCTGGCCAGGCACACCACGTAGACCAGCACGGGCACGCGCAGCGCGGCGGGCACACCCGACCACAGCAGCCACAGCACCGCGCTGGCCACCAGGGCATAGGCCACAAAGGGCAGCCGGTGCGCGGCCAGCGGCCGCAAGCGGGTGAAGGCCACCAGGTAGGCCAGATGCGCCAGCAGGAAGCTCACCAGCCCGGGCAGAAAACCGGCCTGCGGCCACAGCAGCGCCACGTCGCCGGCCAGCGAGCACAACAGGCCCGTCAACACCCACCGCCGTGGCAGCGGCTGGTCTGCACCGCGCTGCAGCGCGAAGGCGATGATGGCGATCGTCGCCAGGGGCTTGAAGATGAAGTTCAGTGCCGGCAGGCCCAAGGCCCAGGGTGCTGACGCGATGGCCAGCAGCGCGCACAAGGCGGTGGTTGCGGCCAGCGCAGCGGGTGCCATCGGGCCGGGCTTCATGGCCGGTGCCCGACCTTGAAGTCGTTGCGCCCGCTGCGGTCCACGCCCCGCAGCAGCCAGATCGGGCGCTGTGCAAAATTCACTGGCACCCCGGTCTGGCCTTCGGCGGGCCGCAGGTTGCGCTCGAAGACCGATGTGCTGGGCATGTAGCGCAGCGCCACGCCCGTGCGCCGCTGTGTGGAGCGGTTGGCGGCCGCGCCGTGGATCATGTAGACGTCGTGCAGCGACATCTGACCGGGCTGCAGTTCCAGGTTGACGGCGGTGCTCTCGTCGAAAGTCTGCGGCGCCAGGCGCTGGTTCAGCGTGACGTCGTTGCGGTCTTCGTGCAGGTGGTCGAACAACTGCTGGCCGCGGTGCGAGCCCGGTATCACCCGCAGGCAACCGTTGGCGCGCGTGGAAGGCTCCAGCGCCAGCCACACGGTGCAGGTGGCCAAGGGCCTGATGGGCGAGTAGTGGCCGTCCTGGTGCCACGGGGTCTCAAAGCCGTCGCCCGCGGGTTTGCAGAATACATGGCAACCCCACAGCACGATGTCGGGGCCGATGACGCCGCTGACCAGTTCAACGAGGGCCGGGTCCATCGCCAGGTCCAGGAACTGCCGGCTGCCGCGCACGCCCTCGGCGTTGCCATCAGCGCCCCCTTCGACATGCGCTGACACCAGCTTTTCCGGGCGCACCCCCGGGTTGCGCCGGATCAGTTCGTCCAGCGCTGTGACCATCTGCTGCACCTGCGGTGCCGGCAGCATGAAGCCGGGGATCACGCAGCCCTGGCTGCGGTATTGGCTGATTTCTTCGGCTGACAACTGGGCCATGGGTCAAGCTCCGTGTGGGGTGCAGGCGTGGGCGGGTCCGATGGCGCCGGCACCGAGCGGCAGCAGGAAATACCCGATGGCCAGCAACCACCCCCCGGCCGTGCACCGCGAACACCATATCCCCATTTTGAACGCCGCCTCGGATCTGATGTTGATGGTGCCCAAGGCCGGTTGAAGGCCCGCGGGCGGCGAGACCGCGGCCGCGGCCGGAGATGCACTGGCCACGAACGAACGCACCTGCTGACGCGTGCAGGGCGCAGCGCCTGCTCGTCTGTGCGGCGGCGTACGTTGTGCCGGGCACGGCTGGCCTGCCACCTGCCTGGTGGTGCGGCAACGAACAGACGGCGGCGCAGCGCTGCCCTCACAGTGCCGGTGGGATCACAGCACCCAGCGCGACCCACGCTGATGAATGCGACCTCTGCCTGCAAGTCTTCCCGTCACCACGGTCGTCAAGGTCCGCATCGAGTTGATGCGCCTGACACGGCATCCACCAAGGAGAGCACCTGATGTTGCGCAACCTGAAAGACCTCGAGAACTTCAAGATCCGCGCCACCGATGGCGAGATCGGGCATGTGAAGGACTTCTACTTCGAAGACGACGCCTGGGCGGTGCGCTATTTCGTGGTCGAAACCGGCACCTGGCTCGACAGCCGCCAGGTGCTGATCTCGCCCATCTCGGTGCAAAGCCCGGACTGGCTGCAAGGCACGCTGCCCGTGTCCATCACCCAGCAGCAGGTCAGGGCCAGCCCGGACATCGACACCGACAAGCCCGTATCGCGGCAGAACGAAGAGCAGCTGCTGGTCAGCTACGGCTACCCCGCCTACTGGGAAGGCGGCGCGCTGTGGGGCGAAGGGCTGTACCCGTACGCCATGGCGCCGGGCTTCGCCGGCTACGGCGTCGACCGCGTGACGCGCGAGCGCCAGCTGGAAGAGTACCTGCGCGACGAGAAATTCCGTCACCGCCACGACAACCCGCACCTGCGCAGCTGCAAGGCCATCACCGGGTACGGCATCCATGCCACCGATGGCGAGATCGGCCATGTGTCGGGATTCCTCGTCGATGACGAGACCTGGGCCATCCGCTACCTGGTGGTCGACACCAGCAACTGGTGGGGCGGGCACAAGGTGCTGGTGGCGCCGCCCTGGATACAGGGCGTGCAATGGTCAGACCGCTCGGTCTCTGTCGACCTCAGCCGGGAGTCGATCAAGAACGCACCGCTGTACGACCCGGTGGTCGACTGGACCCCGGATCAGGACCTTCGCCTGTACGGGCACTATGGCCGCACCGGGTTCTGGGCGGGTGGCACGCACCTCGAGACCGAGATGTGACGCCTTGATTCGCGGCGACGGGCCCTCAGCGGGCCCGCACGCGCGAAGCCCGCTTCACACCATGATCACACCATGAGCCGCATCGAATCCGACAGCTTCGGCCCGATCGAGGTGCCTGCAGACGCCCTGTGGGGCGCGCAGACCGAGCGCAGCCGGCGCTTCTTCGCCATCGGCCAGCAGCGCATGCCGCTGCCGATCATCCACGCGCTGGCCCAGATCAAACGCGCCGCGGCCGAGGTGAATGGCCAACTCGGTCTTCTGGCCCCCGACAAGGCGGCAGCCATCGCAGCCGCAGCGGCACGCGTGGCGGCGGGCGAATTCGATGCGCAGTTTCCGCTGGCGGTCTGGCAGACCGGCTCGGGCACGCAGAGCAATATGAACGTGAACGAGGTCGTCGCCCATCTCGCGTCCGACGCTGACGCGCTGCCGGGTGCAGCCCACAAGGTGCATCCAAACGATGACGTGAACCTGGGGCAGTCTTCGAACGATGTGTTCCCGAGCGCCATGCATGTGGCCGCTGTGTTGATGAGCCGGCCTTTGCTGGCGTCGCTGGCCCGGCTGCGTGCGGCGCTCGCCGCCAAGGCGGTGGCTTTCGCTGGCACGATCAAGATTGGCCGCACCCATCTGCAGGACGCCACGCCCGTGGCGCTGGGGCAGGAATTCGGTGGCTACGAGGCGCAACTGGCGATGGCCGAGGCGGCGCTGCGGCAGGCCCTGCCGTCCGTGCACGCCTTGGCCATTGGCGGCACGGCTGTCGGCACCGGCATGAACACGCACCCCGCGTTCGGTGTGCGCGTGGCCCAGGTGTTGGCAGATCGGCTGGGCGCGCCCTTCGTCGTCGCGCCGAACCTGTTTGCGGCGATGGCCGGGCATGAGGCGCTGGTCACGCTGCACGGTGCGCTCAAGACCTTGGCGGTGGCGCTGACGAAGCTGGCCAACGACATCCGTCTGATGGGCAGCGGCCCGCGCGCGGGTCTGGGTGAATTGCGCCTGCCGGCCAACGAGCCCGGCTCGTCCATCATGCCGGGCAAGGTGAACCCGACGCAGGTTGAAGCGCTGACCATGGTGTGCGCCCAGGTGATGGGGCACGACGTGGCCATCGGTTTCGCGGCCAGCCAGGGCCATTTCGAGCTGAACGTGTACAAGCCGCTGATCGCCTACGACCTGCTCGACAGCCTGGCGCTGTTGAGCGACGCGATGGCCAGCTTCGCGGCCCATTGCGTCGAAGGCATCGAAGTGGATGCACCGCGAACGACGGAACTGCTGAACCGCTCGCTGATGCTGGTGACGGCGCTGGCGCCGCACATCGGCTACGACCGCGCGGCGCAGATTGCCCGGCATGCCCATGCCAGCGGGTCGAGCCTGAGAGAGTCGGCCCTGGGCCCGGGCGGCATCAGCGCTGCCGACTTCGACCGCTGGGTGGTGCCCGCATCGATGGTCTGGCCCGGTCGGGAGCCTCCCGGCTGACCCGCCCTGCCATCGAAGGGCAGCGGTTTGAATTCATCCGCGCCAGTGGCTGCCGCCAGAGGCTGCCGCCTGTCGCGTGGCATCACCTGCTTGGGCCTGGCATTGGGCCCCGACGGGTGCGCCACAGCCACAGGCCCGCCAGCGCCAGCAAGACGTAATTGAGCACCATGAACCAGGGCGTGTTCCACGCGATGCCATCGAAGCCACGCTCGGTGAACGGGTAGAGAACCGGCACCGGGTAGTAGTCGGCCGAATGGCTGAAGACATCGATCACGATGTGCGACCACCAGCCCAGCAGCGGGATCCAGAATGCGCGCCGGGCCGCCCACAGCACCGCCGTGACAAGCGCAGCTACAGGGGCGCCGTGCATCACGCAATGCAGGTGGTGCGACCAGAGCTGGACCCCTGGAGGCAAGGCGGGCTCTTGCCCTGGTAGCGCCACGGCATATCCACTCAAGGCCGCAATCGACCCATTTGCAAACAGCCACCAACCGGCGATGGGCAGCAGGTGCAGCACGTCGGGCAGGGCCGCCAGGGTCAGCGTGGCGATCACGGTGCCTCTGGACAGCGTTTGGCGGCGCTGCAGCGCGGTGGCGCCTGCAGCGGCCCAGAGCGCGTGCGCGATGATGTCCATCGTTGGAGTCTCCCACCCTCTCAGTCCTGGCGCAGCGCAGCGCCCCGCAGCCGCAAGGCATTGCCGATCACCGACGCCGAGCTCAGGCTCATGGCCAGCGCCGCGACCATCGGCGACAACTGCCATCCGGTGAAGGGGACCAGCAGCCCCGCTGCCAACGGGATGCCCAGCGCGTTGTAGACAAAGGCGAAGGCCAGGTTCTGCTTCATGTTGGCCACGGTGGCCACCGACAAGGCGCGTGCCGTGGCGATGCCGCGCAGGTCACCCTTGACCAGCGTGAGCTGGGCGCTGTTCATCGCCACGTCGGTGCCGGTGCCCATGGCGATGCCGACGTCGGCGCGGGCCAGTGCCGGCGCGTCGTTGATGCCATCACCGGCCATCGCGACGACGCGGCCTTCGGCCTGCAGCTTCTCGACCAGCTTGAGCTTGTCCGCCGGCTTCACCTCGCCATGCACTTCCTCGATGCCCAGTTGCCGGGCGACGGCCTGCGCGGTGCTCAGGCCATCACCCGTGGCCATCACGACGCGGATGTTGGCCTTGCGCAGCGCCGCCAGCGCTTCGGCGGTGGTCGCCTTCACGGGATCGGAGACCGCCAGGATGCCGGCCAGCCGCTGGTCCCGGGCCAGGAACATCACGCTCGCGCCCTGGGCGCGCAAGGCCTCTGCCTGTGCGGCCAGCGGTGCCACATCCGCGCCGATCTGCTGCATCCATGCCGTGTTGCCCAGCGCCAGCGCCTGGCCCGCGACGCTGCCGCGCACGCCGATGCCCGACGCCGAGTCGAACTGTTCGGGCGTTTCCAGCGCCAGCTGCTTCTCGCGCGCCGCCGCCACGATGGCCGCGGCCAGCGGATGTTCGCTGCCCTGGTCGAGACTTGCCGCCAGGCGCAGCACTTCATCGGCCTCGAAGCCGTCTGCGCCGACGGCCTGCTCGAACGTGGGCCGGCCCTCGGTCAGCGTGCCGGTCTTGTCGACGATCAAGGTGTCGACCTTGCGCAGGTTCTCGATCGCGGCCGCGTCGCGAAACAGCACACCATGGGTGGCGCCGCGGCCGGTGGCCACCATGATCGACATCGGCGTGGCCAGGCCCAGCGCGCAGGGGCAGGCGATGATCAGCACTGCGACCGCGTTGATCAGGCCGTGCACCCAGCTCGAGTCGTTGGCAGAGGACGGCCCGAACAGACCCCAGCCGAAGAAGGTCAGCAATGCCACCGCCACGACGCCGTAGACGAAGGTGCCAGCCACCGAGTCGGCCATGCGCTGCATGGGCGCACGCGAACGCTGTGCCTGCGCCACCATCTGCACGATCTGCGCAAGCACCGTGGCCGCGCCCACGTGCTCGGACTGCATGAGCAAAGCGCCGCTGGTGTTCAGCGTCGCCCCGATCAGCTTGTCGCCGGCGCGCTTGGTCACCGGCAAGGGCTCGCCGGTCAGCATCGACTCGTCGAGCGCACTGCTGCCTTCCACCACCACGCCGTCGACCGGCACTTTTTCGCCTGGGCGTACACGCAACCTGTCGCCCACCTGCACGTTTGCCAGCGGCACGTCTGCTTCGGACCCGTCGGTTGCGACCCGTCGCGCCGTTTTCGGTGACAGCCCGAGCAGCGACTTGATGGCAGCCGAGGTCTGCGAGCGTGCTTTCAGTTCCAGCAGTTGCCCGAGCAGCGTCAGCGAGATGATCACCGCCGCCGCTTCGAAGTACACCGACACGCGGCCCATCGAGACGAACGAGTCCGGAAACACCTGCGGCACTGCAGTGGCCACGACGCTGTAGACGAAAGCCGAGCCGGTACCCAGACTGATCAGGGTCCACATGTTGGGGCTGCGGTTGGCGATGGACTGCGCGCCGCGCGAGAAAAAGGGCCAGCCCGCCCACAAAACGATGGGCACCGTCAAAACCAGTTCCAGCCAACTCTGCGCGGCCATGTCCATCCAACCAAACCGGTGCCCGAACATGGCCAGAACCGTGACGACCACCGTCAACGGCAAGGTCCACCAGAAACGATGCCCGAAGTCGACGAGTTCAGGGTTCACCTCGTCGTCCAGGCTGGGCAGCACGCGCTCCAGCGTCATGCCGCACTTCGGGCAGTTGCCGGGGCGGTCCTGCCGAATCTCCGGGTGCATGGGGCAGGTGTAGACCGTGCCACCGACCGCCTCGGATACGGGGGTTGCTGTGGGTATTGGTCCGGGCACTGGTCGTGGCACTGGTCCTGTCACTGGTGCGGGCGGCGGTGGGCCACCGGCGGCCTGGCCCGGCGTACCGGTATCGCCGCGGTGGGCGCCATGTTCGACGGGTGCGCGCATGTCCATCATCATGTCACCACGCAGGCGGTGTGGTCGGTCCCCACGGCGTGGCCATGTTGACGAAGGCGCCGCCGCCGGTTTTCAGCAGGGCGGCGATCTGCCGCTGCCTGCCGTAGGCCGCCTTGTTCTTCAGCATGTTGTGTACTTTCAGGTTCTGGGTTGTGGATGGCGCACGGCAAGGGTCGCTGCACGGTCGCACTGTGCGCCGTAGGCCCTTCGCGGTCTGTGCGCGGGCGAACCCAGCGGCGCCCGTTCAGGGTGCCCTACGGTTGGCTTCTGAGCTGGAGCCAGGAGGGCCTTCCATGATGCTGAATGGCGTCTTGTCCGACACGGCAAGGCGGCGTTGGCTGAATGGCGCATGCGGGCACTGCCTTTAGGTTAGCCACCAGCACAGTTTCGTGCATGCAACGACGGGCATGATCATGGCCATCACGACGCACACCGCCCGCATCACCGGGCCCGTGACCTACCTTGCAGCCAGCGGCCGCAAGGTGCACATACCACTGGGCCCCTGCGTGGTCGAGAGCATGGACGGCCCGCTCACCGACATCGTCTGGGGCAGCCGGGGCCAGAGCTCTGTGGCCTTGCCCTCCGAGGCTGTCAGGGCCGCACAGGATCTGGGCCACCTGGTCTTGCTGGACGAAGGTGACTGACGGACCCGAGATTCCGATCCAGGTGCGGTATGCGCACCCGTTGGCGTAGGACGATGACTACCGTGGATAGCGGTTGAGTCCTGTGCCAATGCAGCGTGCGTGTGATCACACTTCGTCACACTCTCTCAACTCCCAACAGGACACCATGAACGCTTCCAAACACTTTCAGTTGTCAGCATTCGCAGCAGTTGCCACGGCAGCCTTGCTGGCGCTACCCGCGCAAGCCGCCTCGATGAGCCGGGCTGACTACCGGGCCGCTAAATCCAGTATCAGCGACACCTACAAAGCCGACAAGAAGGCCTGCAGCAGCCGCAGCGGCAATGTCAAGGACATCTGCGTCGAGGAGGCCAAGGCCAAGGAAAAGGTCGCGCGCGCCGAGCTGGAATTTGCCTATTCAGGCAGCGCCAAGGACCAGACCAAGGTGGCCGTGGCCAAGGCTGAATCGGCCTACGCTGTGGCCAAGCAACGCTGCGACGACCAGACCGGCAACAGCAAGGATGTGTGCGTCAAGGAAGCCAAGGCCCAGAAGGTGCGCGGTCTGGCGGATGCCAAGATGGGTAAGCAGATCAGCCAGGCGCGCAGTGATTCGGCCCACAGCAAGATGGACGCCGAATACAAGGTAGCCGCCGAAAAGTGCGAATCCTTGGCGGGCGACGCCAAGACCTCCTGCATGAGCTCGGCCAAAGCCCGTTTCGGCAAGAACTGATCTCTGCTGCAGCGGCCGCCCGCCGCTGTGCTGTACAGCAAGCTTTTCCGGATTGAAAGCTGCGTTAGCCAGTTGGCACGTTGAGCGCAGGAAAGATCAAAGGCCCGCCGTGTTCGGTGGGCCTTTTCGTTGTGCCGATTCTTTTGATCGGTATACAGCGGCCAGCACCCCATCAGGTTCCGGCCACGCCTCAGTTCAATTCCGCAGCTGAGGCCGAATGATTCTCGCGGGCCGGATTTGCGTGAGCGTGACACATCACGCCGTCAGCCCGCAACAGGCCGTCCACGTCAACGTCAGCGCCGAGGCCTCAGCCTCTCAAGCGGTCACCGCCACACTTGCCGCAGCTGCGCGGCGCGAGGTCGGGATGCGGGCGGGCGCGCCACGCGTGCGGGCCTCGAGTTGCGAACGGTCGAGCACGGCGATGTGCCCCCGGCTGTAGCGGATCACGCCGGCCTGCTGCAGCTTCAGGGCGGCACCTGTCACGCCCTCGCGCCTGACGCCCAACAGGCTGGCCGCCAGTTCCTGCGTCATCACCAGGCTGTCGCTGCGCGAACGGTCCAGGCCCAGCAGGAGCCGCCGGCACAAGAGCTGGTCGATGGAGTGGTAGCGGTTGCAGGCCGCCGTCTGTGCCACTTGCGACAGCATGGCCTGCACATAGCCCAGCATCACGCGCAGAACCACGGGTGACGAGGTTCGTTCTTCTCGAATGGCCCGCGCCGGCAGGCGCCACGCACGACCCGCGCTTTGCACCACGGCCTGGCTCGGCGTGGCATTGCCACCCATGAAGACCGAGATGCCCACCAACCCGTCACAGCCCACCACCGCGATCTCCGAACAATCACCCTCGGCGGTCGTGTACAGCAGCGAGACGATGGCAGTGGTCGGGAAGTACACATACGCGGGCGGGCTGCCCGACTCGCTGAGCACCTGGCCCAACGTCAGCTCGATCTCTTCCATCTGGGGCCGCCAACGGGCCGTATCCTGTTCCGACAGCAACGCCAGCAAATTGTTGCCGTTGAGGCCAGTGACCAAGTCTTCAGGTGCGCTGTCCGGACTTTTCATGGCGATCTCGAGTCTGTTTTCGAGATGTCATCGTCAGGCCACGGTGGGTTCGCACCTATCGGCCTTCACCGCCATTTGGCGTGGGCCCCTTCCTACAGGTAGATGGACGGTGACCCCTTACTCGGCCACGACGGCGGGCAGCAGGCGGTCGTACTCCTTCTTCACCACCCCATAACACTCGCAACTGCGCTGCTCCAGGCCCTCGCGGTCGAGCACCTGGATGCGCCCGCGTGCGTAGGAGATCAGCTTTACTTCCTGCAGCCGGCGGGCGGCTTCGGTCACGCCTTCGCGGCGCACGCCCAGCATGTTGGCAATCAATTCCTGCGTCATCACCAATTCGGTGCCTTGCAGCCTGTCCAGGCTCAGCAGCAGCCAGCGGCACAACTGCTGGTCCAGGGAGTGGTGGCGGTTGCACACCGCGGTTTGCGACATCTGCGTGATCAGTGCCTGTGTGTAGCGCAACAGCAGATGCATCACCGGGCCGAAGGTGTTGAATTCGTGCTTGATCATCTCCGCCGACATGCGAAAACCGGCACCTGCGCTTTGCACCACCGCGCGGCTGGGCGTGGATTGGCCCCCCATGAACAGCGAGATGCCCACCAGACCTTCATTGCCCACCACCGCAATCTCTGCGGCGGCACCGTTTTCCATCACATACAGCAGGGAGACGATAGCCGTGGTGGGAAAGTAGATGTGGCTGAGCGTGCTGCCAGACTCGTACAGCACAGCGCCCAAAGGCCATTGCACGGGTTCCAGGCTGTCGCTCCAGCGCTCCCAGGCCGAATTCGGCAGCGCTGCAATCAGATGGTTGGCCCTGGGGCCGAGGTTTGGGGTCATGCCGAGTCCTTGTCAATGCCCGCGCGCCCGGACCGTGGCGATGGTCGACGCGAGGCGCCGAGCATAAGCCGCTGGCGACCGTGGCTGTGTTCGCAAGCGAACACAGCGCGTGGACCATGCGCCGGCCGCCCGGCCGGGTGGAGCTTGCGCGCGCTGCCGGTTGACGGCGCCTTGGCCGTGCTGGGCGCTGTGCTGTTGTGCCGCGCCATGGGCTGCCACGGGCCTTGCGGGTTACTGTCCTACAGGAGCTCGGGTGCTGCGACTATGGTCCGGAGCTGCAAGTCAACTTATGGTGCGGCATCGGCATCGTCGATATCACCAGGGATGGGTTGACCAACCCGATGACCACGCTGGGATGCGCCCGCGATGCTCGCCCGCCACAACTGGGGCAGACACCAGATGACCAAAAGTCTCCATTCCGCTCTTGCCACCGGGCCCCGAGGTGCCGTGATGTTGCCAAGCATGGCTGCCAGCGCAAGCGCCGGCGCGTGGTTGATCTGCTCATCGGTGTCCCGGTAGGGCCGGCGGTTGACCATGCGCGCGCAGCCGCTCAAGACCTACATCGTGGAAGACAGTGCCGTCATCCGTGAAAACCTCATCGACACGCTGCAGGAGTTGACGCAGGTGGAGGTGGTGGGCTTTGCCGAAGATGAGTGCAGCGCCAATGCCTGGTTGGAGCAGTCTGACAACGAAGCTTCGTTGGTGATCGTCGACATCTTCCTGAAGCGCGGTTCGGGGCTGGGCGTGCTGCGTGCAGCCGCAGCCAGGGCCAGAACCAGAAGCAGCAAATGGGTCGTGTTCAGCAACTACGCAACGGCCGCCATGCGCAGCAAATGTCTGGAATTGGGTGCCGACCAGTTGTTCGACAAGTCGACCGAAATCGATGGCCTCATCGCCTATTGCAATCACCTGACAGAGGCTGGCGAGTCGGTGCAGGCTGTCTAGACCTGAGCTCCAGCACCAGCTTCACATCGGGCCTGGTTGAGCCCGCCGCGTGTCGCTCAGGCGCCGCGGGCGGAGAGGCTCAGGCGTTCAACGCATGCCGTTGCAGTCGGGCCGCGTGAAACACGTCGCTCCAGCGGCTGCACCCCACCGACAAGGGGCTGTGGCCAGCAAGCGCCGCGTTCGGCAGGGCAAACCAGACGGCCAGAGACCAACCGTCCATCGCATTGATCAGTTCCGAGAGCACCGGGCGCAGCCCCTCGCGCAGTGAAAGCTCAGGCCCTTCAAACTGGAACATCGGCAACCAGAAGTGCTCGTGCCAGGCAAAGCTGAACACCTGGCGCCCCACGATCCAGCGTGCCAGACGGGAATGACCGCCCTCGCCATTCACGTGCAAGCGCGCCGCCACCTCTTCGCCAGTGGCCAATCCACCGCTGGGCCTGTACGCGCTTTGCAATGAAACGAAGGCAGCGTCTCCGGCGTCGCCCTTCGGGGGCATGTCAGGGCCGGATGGCGCATGCAGGCCACCGAGGTGGCCCCAGGTCGTGTCAGCCAGCGCGCGATGTCGCTCCTGAGGCGTCGCGGTGTCTTTCAGCCGGGGCGCGGCAAGAGCACTGCATCTGGCAGGACCCGGGCTGTGGCTTCGGTCATGGAATTGCGGCCATGCATGAGCAGCGAGCTGGGTCATTGCACGAGGGTCCTGCATGGGAATCTCCAGTTCGGGGCCTTCGCAGCGCGAAAGCCTTCCGTTCGGTCCTGACTCGATGCCCGATAGTGGCTCGCGCGCGCTGGGCCGGTTGTCAGAGCATCCGGCGCCTGGTTGTAGGCCGAGATGCCGTGATCGCTTGTGTGCGCTGTCGAACAGACCTCGCGTTCAGGCCCGGGCATCGTGCCGCTGGCCATGCCCGATGAAACCAAACTCCCAGTCGAATGCGCGCGCCTCGAACAGGCCGATCCGCAGCGCGTGGTGATCTCTGGCGCATGGACCGCTTTATCTCTAGGCACGATGGAGGCCACCATCAAGACGCTTGCCGACGCGCCTGACGGTTCACGCGTCATCGATGCCCACGGCCTTACCGCGTTGGACAGCGCGGGGGCGTGGGTGTTGCATGCGTTGCTGGCGCAACCGCGGCTGGATCAGGGGCCTGGTGTGGCCATGCCGCAGGGTTTGAGCGCGGCGCACAGCGCGTTGCTGTCGCGGGTGTCGACACGGGCCGCTGCGCACGGGGCGCAAGCCACGCCCACTCCGCCTGCAGTTGCGGCCGACAACGCAGTGTCGAAGCTGGGGCGGAGAAGCCACGAAGCGGCCCTGCAAGCGCTGGCGGTGCTGGCGCTGCTGGGCGAACTGGCGGCCACCCTGGGTGCTTCGATACGGCAACCCAGGCGCTGGCGTTGGCGCCAGGTGTTGTTCAACGTGCGCACCGCCGGTGTGGATGCATTGCCCATCGTCGGGCTGCTGGCTTTCTTGCTGGGCATCGTGGTGGCTTACCAGAGCGCTGACCAGCTGCGCCAGTTCGGCGCCAACATCTTCATCGTGGACGTGGTGGGGCTGTCGATGCTGCGCGAATTCGCCCCGATGATGACGGCCATCATCGTCGCCGGTCGTTCCGGTTCGGCCTACGCCGCGCAGATCGGCACCATGGCGGTGACCGAAGAGATCGACGCCATGCGCACGCTGGGCATCGAGCCGCTGGAAGTGCTGGTGCTGCCCAAGGTCATCGCGCTGGTGATCGCACTGCCGCTGCTGACGTTCTTTGCCGATGTGACGGGGGTGCTGGGCGGCATGCTGATGGCGAACCTGCAACTCGGCGTCGGCATTGAAGAGTTCAGCGACCGCTTCACCAAGGCCGTCAGCGTCACGGCTTACCTGGTGGGTATCGGCAAGGCGCCGGTGTTTGCCGTCATCATCGTCGTCATCGGCTGCTTTCAGGGTTTGCAGACGCGGGGCGGTGCCGACAGCGTGGGACGGCAGACCACCCGCGCGGTGGTCCAGTCGACGTTCCTGGTGATCGTGGCTGACGCTGTGTTCTCCATCGCCTTCAGCGCACTGGACCTGTGATGAGCACCGCGGTGGTGGCCGAGACCGTGATCGATGTGCAGCACCTGGCCACGCGTTTCGGCCAGCACGTGGTGCACAGCGACATCAGCTTCAGCGTTCGGCGTGCCGAGGTGTTTGCCTTGATCGGTGGCAGCGGGTCGGGCAAGTCGACGCTGCTGCGTGAACTGATGCTGCTGCACAAGCCCGACGCCGGTGCGTTACGGGTGCTCGACACCGACCTGGTGCACATCGAGCCTGCGGCGGCGGCTGCGCTGAAACGGCGCTGGGGCGTGGTGTTTCAGCATGGCGGGCTGTTTGCATCGCTGACGGTGCAGGAGAACGTGGCCTTGCCCCTGCGCGAGCACACCGCGCTGTCGGATGAGCTGATCAACGAATTGGCGGCGTGGAAACTGGACATGGTGGGTCTGTCGCCCGATGTGGCGGGCCAGTACCCCGCTGAACTGAGCGGCGGCATGCTCAAGCGCGCGTCTCTGGCGCGGGCCATGGCGCTGGACCCCGAGTTGCTGTTTCTGGACGAACCCACGGCCGGACTGGACCCCGTCAGCGCAGCCGAAGTGGATGCGCTGGTGCTCAGCCTGCGCGAGCTGTTCGGCTTGACGGTGGTGATGGTGACACACGACCTGGACTCGCTTTGGCAGGTGGCCGACCGTGTCGCCGTGCTGGCTGAAGGCGCGGTGGCCGCCCTGGGCAGCATGGCGGAACTGGCGCGTTCAGATCATGGCTCTGTCAAGGCCTACTTCAATGGCCCGCGGGCCCATGCGGCTGCGGCCGCTGCAGCGGCGCCAGCCGCGCCGAACACAGCGGTTGCCGCAGCGCCAACCGCAGAGGAGGTCTCATCGAAACCAAAGTGAACTACACCCTGGTGGGTGCCTTCGTCGTGGCGCTGGGCGCCGCGCTCATTGCCGGCGTGTTGTGGCTGGCCGCCGGGGGCGCGTGGCGGCAGAAGCTGGACTTCTACCTCACGATGATGGAAGAGTCGGTGGCGGGCCTGAGCATCAATGCGCCGGTCAAGTTCAACGGCGTGGACGTGGGCCAGGTGCGGGCCATTCGGCTCGACCCTGTCAACCCGGAGCGGGTGATCCTGACGCTGGCCATCCAGCGGGGTACGCCCATCACGGTGGATACGCTGGCGGTGCTGAAAACCCAGGGGCTGACCGGCATTTCGTCCATCGAACTGGCTGGTGGCGCGCGAGGCTCTGCGCCTCTGCTGCCGAGCGTTGAAGGCGAGTGGCCGGTGATCAAGAGCAAGCCCTCGCTGAGCGCGCGGCTGGAAGACGTCCTGACCACGGTGCTGGCCAAGGTGGAGCACACCGCCACCACGGTGGACGCGCTGCTCAGCGACGACAACCAGGCTGCGGTGGCCAGCAGCCTGGCCGACATCGCCACCATCACGCGCACCGTGGCGGCGCGGGCGCCGGCCATTGACGCTGCGATCCGAAACGCCGAGCAAACCCTGCAGCACACCACCCGCGTGGCGGCCGTGATGGCGGCCGACCTGGGGCCGGTCATGGCGCGGGTCGGAAGCAGCGCCGATGCGCTGGAGAAGATGGGGCAGGACACGGCACTGGCCAGCGCGCAGGCCGCCAGTGCGGTGGTGGGGATGGGCCGCGACGTGCGGCAACTGTCGGTCGATGCCGCGCCTGAGTTGCATCGCCTGATGACCGAACTGCAAATGCTGTCGGTGTCGTTGCGACGACTCAGCGACACGGCCGAACGCAGCCCCAGCAGCTTGCTGCTGGGCCGCGGCGTCGTGCCCGATGGTCCGGGCGAAGCGGCGGCCGGCAAACAAGGAAGACGATGATGCGCATGACATTTGAAAGACCCGCGGCCGCACCACGCAAGCAGCCGTCACCAGCCATCAAGGCCTTGTTTGCACTGTCGGTGTTGGCTCTGGGCGGCTGCGGTTCGTTGTTGCCGGCCGCCAGCCCGCAGCCCGCGTTCTACGCCCTGCAGGCGTTGCCGGGGCCGACGGTTGCCAGCCGCGTGCCGGTGCGGAAAGTGGTGCCCCCAGCGGCCGCCGGTGCAGCGCCCGTGCTGGTGGTGCATGTGCCCAGCGCCGCGCCCGGCTTCGACAGCGCGCGCATCGTCTACACGCAGCAGCCACACCGCCTGGAAGTCTTTGCCCGCCACGAATGGGTCGACGCACCGGCGCGCATGCTGGCGCCGTTGATGGTGGCTGAGCTGGAAAGCAGCGGCAGTTTCAGTGCTGTCGTGCTGGCGCCGAGCGCGGCCTTGGGCAGCCTGCAGCTCGACACGCAATTGCGGCGGCTGCAGCACGAATTTGGCTCTTCACCCAGCCGCGTGCGGCTGGCGATGCGTGCGCAACTCATCCACACCAGCAGCCGCCAGGTGCTGGCCACGCGCGACTTCGAACACGTTGCCATCAGCAGCAGCGAAGACGCCCCTGGTGGCGTGGCAGCCGCCCAGGCGGCCGTGCATGCGGTTTTGGTCGAGATGGCGTCGTGGTGCAAGGATGTCGTGGCGGCCTCGCGCTGACCGCCACTCCCGGCCCGGGAGGGGCCTTGATGGGGCGCCGATCAGCGGGGCGAGACGGCCGATAGCCGCTGCCGCTGGCGGGCCAGAATGTGAGGCACCAGCACCTTGGCCCAGGCGGCATAACCCTGCGCGTTCGGGTGTATCCGGTCGGCTGCCATGCCCGCCGTGATCATCTGTTCCGGGTGCCAATGCATGCTGCGCAGCCCCGGTTGACGCAGGCGGGATGCGAGGGCGTGGTTCATCTGTCGCGCCCACAGGCCCATGAACCAGCGCAGCGGCTGCGGCAGTGCCTGGCAGGCGTGCATGGGCGGCACGGCACTGTGCATCAGCAGATCAGGCTGGAAGCGCTGCTCGATCAGCTCGGCGACATGCACCTGCTGCTGCGCCCACCGCACGGGCCCGTGCAGGCCCGTGGCGTCGTTCGCGCCGATGGACAGCACAACGACGTCGAAGCGTGCCCCAGGCATGCCCTGCAAAAGCTTCAAGAGGCCCGCAGAGTCGAGCCCGTTGCTGCCTTGCACGCACCATTCAACGGTGTGGTGCTGGCTGAGCGACCGCACCAGTTGTCCGCACAAGCCTTCTTCCTGACTGGCCACACCCACGGCCGCGGCGCCCGAGTCGCCAGCCACCAGCAGGCGCAGCAGGGTGCCGCATCCGGCCGTGCCCTGGCGTTGCCCTGGCGGTTCGGGCAAGGGTGGCGCGACGCGGCGCACGTGCCACGCCTGCAGCCACAGCAGCGGCCACAACACGCCCAGCCATCCCAGGCGCTGCCACGAAGCCGTCATCGCGGGCGGCATCGTTTCAAGGGCAGTGGCAGGCAGGTCTGGGCGCACGGGCTGGCTTTGGCCGATCAGCGGAGCGCGACGGATTGGCCTCAACGTGTGCCGGAGACTTCGACTTCGACGCGGCGGTCGGGCTGCAGACAGGCGATCAGCTTGGCCGTCTGCGCGGTGCCCTTGCAGTCTTCGGCCTTCGTCAGCGGCTTGCCTTCCCCCATGCCCACGGCCGTGACCTTGCCCGCGGCGAGCCCGCCAACCTGCACCAGGTAGTCCCTGACCGCGTCAGCCCGCTGCTCGGACAGTTTCTGGTTGAACTCGGTGCCGCCCAGGCGGTCCGTGTGGCCTTCGACCGTGATGGAGCTGTACTGCGTGCCGGCCAGTTCCGACGAGAACTTGTCCAGCGCGAGCTTGCCTTCAGGTCGCACCGCCGACGCCGCGAACTCGAACATCGACTCTGCCGCGTAGTGCACGCGACGCAAAGGCACGACCATGGGCGCTGCTGGCGCGGCCTGGGCCACCATCGGTGCCGGTGCCGGCGCCATCATGACCATCGGCTCGACCCGAGGCGACGGGCTTGGCGCCACTGCAGGCGCCCCATAGGCGGAGCGGGGGGCCGACTGCACGGTGCGTCCGAACGGGAAGACCAGGCCCACCGAGTACATCCGGACCTTGCCGCGGCTGCCCACGGCGTCGGCGATGCGGTATTCCTCGGCTTCTGCACGCATCTGGAAGTGGTCGCTGAAGGCGTACTGCAAACCAAGACCCAGCTTGGGTTCCGCCTTGCGCTGGCTGGGGCTGCTGTTGAGCACGGTCACGGCACCGGTGCCGGTGTACTGGGACCGGGTGCGCGCGTAGACCGCGCCTGCGCGCGCCAGCGCGGACAAGTTGGTCGTCAAGGGCAGCGTGCCCACCAAGTCCAGATTCACACCTTGCGCGCGAATCTCGCCGGTCAGCCTGCCGGCCGGCGTGGTGGTGGTCTGCCAGCCGAACTTGCCCAGGTTGAAGGTGCCCAGTTCCATGCCGACATAGCGGTTGAACTGCCGGCCCAGGAAAACCTTGCCGCCAGCGTCACGCCGGTCGGTGGCGATGCTGTAGCTGATGGGGCCGCCGGGCGGCACTGTGGTGCTGTTGCGATTGCCCATCGACAGTTCGTCGAATTGGCTCCGTGTCTGGCCTGCGCCCAGGCCGAACGTCCAGTAGCCCCCGTCCATTTGCGCCTGCGCGGTGGCCATCAGCAGGCAGCCCAGTGCGGCCGTCGTCAGCAGCTTGAAAGGCAATTTGCGGCGAGACGGTGTTGACCCTTGCAGTGTCGGACTCATGTGGGGACTTTCTTGAAGTGGTGGGGTTTGGTGGCAACCGCGACTTGCCGGTGCGGGTTGAGACACTCGGTTTTAGGTGCGGGGCACGCCTGCGTCTGTGCGATGCCGAACCCGGGTTGCGAATCGGCAACAAGCACGCGCTTGGTCCACCAGCAGTGAAGTTGCTGTGAAACCGATGCCGCCCAGCGAGATCCCGAAGGCGCCGACCCGCTGCAGATCGAGTTTGCCGATAAGGATGCCGTTTGGGTCCGCCCGGTTGAGTCTGTGCGACCGCGAATGCTGTGGCACGGGCCCGCCGCCTGCCGGGCAAGCTGACCCAGCGCCCAATCGCAGCATGCACGGCGGATCGGTGCAAGCGTCATGGGCACCAGGTCATGAGCAACAGCTGCTGGTCCGATCAGTTGGGCAGCGCACAGACGAGCGGCTTGCATCGAGCGCATCGTGCAAGCTGTGGGTCGGCGCGCGATGGTCGGCTCTGAGTCCATCTTGTTGTGCGTACGCCGATGACGTCGTCATACCCCTCAGGCACCGATGTCGTCACGACCCATCTGCGTTGACCGAGCATCAAAAGGCAAGCCAGATGCGGCAGGGAAGGATCGAATGGGTTCGAAACGGTGCCTGCATGGTTCGGCGCTTCCCCGGGAATGGACACGCGCGCGTAGCTCACGACGTGCAGCGCTCTGCGGTGGCTGCTGTCGCAAAGGACGTTGCTGCAACGGCTGCGTGGCCGAAAGAGATGGTTTCGCAACCTCCCGAGCCCCTCGCGATTGGGCTGAGCCGCTGTATGCGCTGCCGTTCAACCCCCTGCGGCTTGGCGTGCCAGGTGATCACGGCCTGGCTTGACTCTCCATCAGCAAGCGCGCGGCGGGGCTGACGGCATGGCCACCAGGATTCGTCCGCTTGCTGGTCAACCAGCCCCAGTTTCGCTGCTGATGGATGTGGGCAAACTGGTGTCGTCATACCGCACGGGGGTGCCCGACCCGACCGTCGCTGCGCAGCGCATGGCCTTCGGTACCTCGGGGCATCGCGGCTCGGCCTTCGACCGCTCGTTCAACGAGTGGCATGTGCTCGCAATCACACAGGCGATCTGTCACTACCGCAAGGCCCAACGCATCGGCGGGCCGCTCTTCATGGGCATTGACTCGGCTGGGACGCTGTTCAGGCAAAGCCGGGGTCGATGAGGCATGCTTTTCAATATCTTGGCTGATGCCGCCACACTGGGTCTCTTCATCGCTTGTGCCTACATGCTGCTCGGTGCCTACGCGCGGCGCAGGAGGCCGCAGTGGACCGAGCATCTGACGAAGCGCCGCTTGGCCGTGCTCGGCATCCTGACGCTGGCCGCTGCTGGAATCAAGCTGATCGAGGATGTCGTCGCCAAAGAATCCGGGCCCGTTGACGAGGCCATTCTGTGGTTCGTTCGAGACCATGTGCCGGCAGCGCTGACAGGGTTCTTCGCGGCGGTCACGCTCATCGGTTCGGCGAAGTTTCTGATGCCGATGGCAGGCGTGGCCGTCTTCGTCTTGCTCGTCGCCCGGCGCCGCTTCGAGGCGCTGCTGATGGGCGCATCGGTGGTCACGGCGACGCTCGTCGTCTGGGGCATGAAAGCCGTCGTTGGCCGGGCGCGACCCGCGTTGTGGGACGCGCAGTGGTACTGGGGCTCCAGCTTTCCCAGTGGACACACGCTCAGCACTGCCGCGTTCGCGACCGCTGCCGCGTTGTGCGTGGCGCGCATCTGGCCCCGCGCCGGCCGCGTGGCAATGGCGCTTGCTGTGCTGTGGGCAGGCCTGGTCGCCATATCCCGACTCGTGCTCGGCGTGCACTGGCCGTCGGACGTGCTGGCCGCTCTGTGCCTGGGTGCCTTTATCCCGCTGCTGATCAGCGTGGCCAAGGACCTGCGTCGACGACCATCCGGTGTGCAGTGAAATGCGCTTCCAGTTAGGCGAGCAGCTTGTCGACAAAGGCGCGCTGGTACAGGCCGCGCTGGATGCACGCGTCTGACAGCAGGATGCCACGCATCAGTTGCCGACCGGGGCATTCACGCCGAGGTGGACACACGAGTGGAACAAGGTCTGTCGCCAGATGGAAGCCGCCTTCAAGCAGTCGAACTTCGAGGGTGGTGTGGTGAGTTGTGCAGGCCGTGACGCGGCATCTGAAGCAGCACTTTCCTTCTGAAGGCCAGGGCAGGAATGAACTGGCGGACATGCCGGTGGTGCTGTAGGACAGCGGCCTCAGTCGTCAGCGAGGGACGAAGAAGGTCGACTTCTCGAACTGGACGACCGATTCTGTTCCGGTCCCTGCCCGGTGCTCCACGGCCCGGAGCTCGAACACCACCGGCACCGACCGGCCTGCAAGCCCTTGCGCCAGGGCGAAGGGCAAGCGCAGGCTCACCGACATCGACGCCACGGCCGCCGGGCCGGCACGGGCCGTCGTCGCCACGACCTCCAAACCTTCGATGCCGGCAGCGGCCACCCGGTAGGTCTGCGCAGCCTCGGTGCGGTTCATGATCTGGATGCGGTAGACGTTCTCGACCGCGCCGTCCTCCACCACACGCGCCAAGGCACCCCGGTCCTTGACCACGTCGAACGTGAACGGGCTGCGCATCGCCAGGCTGACCGCGAAGGCGATACTGGCTGCGCTGAGCAGCGCCCCGTAAATCAGCACCCGCGGCCGCAACGCGCGCTTGAACATCTGCAGCCGTGTCCAGCCGTTCACGACGCCGTTCTCGGTGGAGTAGCGGATCAGCCCCTTGGCGTAGCCCATCTTGTCCATCACGTCGTCGCAGACATCGATGCACGCCGCGCAGCCGATGCACTCGTTCTGCAGCCCGTTGCGGATATCGATGCCGGTGGGGCAGACCTGCACGCACAAGGTGCAGTCGATGCAGTCGCCAAGACCCAGCGCGGCGGCGTTGGCCTTTTTCGACCGCGAGCCTCGGGGGTCGCCGCGCCCGACGTCATACGCAATGACCAGGGAGTCCTTGTCGATCAGGGCGCTCTGGAAGCGCGCGTAGGGGCACATGTACTTGCACATCTGCTCGCGCAGAAAGCCCGCATTGCCGTACGTCGCGGCGCCGTAGAACAGCACCCAGAAGGCGTTCCAGGCCGACATGTCCAGCGCCAGCGCAACGGCGGTCAGCTCCCGGATGGGCGTGAAGTAACCGACGAAGCTGAAGCCGGTGATCAGCGCGATGGCCAGCCAGACCCCCTGCTTGGCGCCCTTGCGCAGCACCTTGTTCACGCCCCAGGGTGCCTGGTCCAGCCGCATGCGCGCGATGCGGTCGCCCTCGATCTTGCGTTCGGCCCACATGAAGATCTCGGTGTAGACCGTTTGCGGGCAGGTGTAGCCGCACCACAGGCGACCGGCCACGGCGGTGAAGAAGAACAGTGCCAGGGCCGACAGCACCAGCAACGCGGCCAGGAAGATCAGGTCCTGCGGGTACAGCAGCAGGCCGAAGATGTAGAAGCGCTGGGCCTCCAGGTCGAAAAGCACGGCCTGCCGGCCACCCCATTGCAGCCAGGGCAGGCCGTAGAACAGCAGCTGCGTCAACCAGACGAAAACCCAGCGCCAGGTTGCAAACCACCCCTTCACGGCTCGGGGGTAGATCGTCGCCTGCTTCTGATACATCGAGACGAACTGCGCGCTGTCGTCGTCCTCCGCCGGCAGCGCCGAGATGGGAATGATCTTGTTGGGGCTTGCCATGCTCAGCGCGCACCGGCAATCAAGCGGTCGAAGAACATGTCCATTCGCATCAAGGCTTTCATCGCTTCAGCTCGCACAGCTTTTGTTCGATCTTGCTCCAGGCTTCGGCGTCAGGCAATGCGAGCTTGGTTCTCGTGATGGGCTTCCACCCGCGCGACAGCTCGGCGTTGAGCGCTGTGAAGTGCAGTTGGCCGGTGGGCACGTCTTCTTCGGCGTAGATGGCATTGACGGGGCACTCGGGAACGCAGACCGCGCAGTCGATGCACTCGTCCGGATCGATGACCAGGAAGTTCGGGCCTTCGCGAAACGCGTCGACCGGACACACGTCCACACAATCGGTGTACTTGCACCGGATGCAGGCCTCGGTGACGACGAAGGTCATTGCTGCGCGGTCGGGATCTCAACCGCAGCAGGCGCCGCCCGAGCAGCAGGAGCTGCTCTTTTGGCCTGCTGACGGCAGTGCAGCAGCAGCGATGCGGGTGATCTGGATGCGCCAGACCGCCGGGCCGGCTTCCAGAGTGGCCCACTCGAACTGCCCGAAAGCCCGGTCTTCGAACTGATGGTGCAGGGGCTGCGGGTTGTGGTCGTTCACCAGTTGCAGCGCCTGGCCCGTGGCCAGGGCATCGAAGCGGCCAAAGATCAGCGGGTGACGCTCACGCGGCGGGATGGTCCGAAGGTCCAGCTCAAAGGTGGGTTGAATCAGGGTTGCAGTCGTGGGAGTCTTTCATGGGTGAAGTGGGCACCCTGGGCACGCAACAGGGCGCGCTGCGGGTGAGATGAGGAAACGGGAACGCTCAGCCGTCCTTGCCGTCGAGGCGGCTGCTTAGCAGCCAAGGCGTGAAGACCCACAGGTAGAGCGCAAAAGCCGTGGCCCAGGCGGCTGCAGCCACCACCAGCCCGTTGGTCGTGTGTGCCGGCGCCACCAAGGGCAGCAGCACCCGGGCGACGGCGGCAGCCGCCACCAGCACATACGCGGCCACTTCAAGGCGCGACACCTTCAGCGGGCGCCCGGTGTGGCCTCTGGCAGTTCGGGTGACCATGCCGACAATCAGCCCGGCCGTGGCACCCACGGCCAGCGCGTGAATGCCGGCAGAAGCAGCCACACCGCCCCGTTGCGCCCAAGCCAGCAGCAGGAAGCCGACGGGCAACCAGGCGTAAGCCGCGTGCAGAACCCACAGGATGGGGCGGGCACGGGTGCGCCAGGGCTGCCAGTGCCACAACCGGGCGGCGTGCAACAGGGCGGACAGAGCGAAGCCTGTGGCTGTGACCAGGTTGGCCGGCAGCAGCACCCACGCCGCCAGCGACAAGGCCGTGGCAGCCAGCGCGCCGCGCTCCAGCCAGTCAGGTACCTGCAGCTTCTGGCCCGGCAGCGCCGACATCGTGAAGGCCGGAATCACCCGCCCGGCGATCACGTATTCGATCATCACCACCAGCGCCAACCCGGCGTGCAGCGCCCGCAGCGGATCGATGGCCAGCCCGCCCAGCACGGCAGCGTGAAAGGCGAGATTGGCCGTCGCCAGCAACAGCAAGTTGGCGCCCAGCGGCAGGTTGCGCCGGTTGCCGGCTTTCAACAGCACACGGATCAGCACCAAAGCCACCCAAGGCAACAGTGCCACGTCCAGCAAGGCATAGACCGCGTACGGCGCCCCCACGGCGGCCAGCCGGGCGGCCAGCCACAGCCCCGCCATCGCAGCCAGCGTGGTGCTGCGCGGCGTGGCCAGCCCCGTCCAGGCCTTGCCAGCCGTCAGCAGGAAGCCGACGATCACCGCCACGGCAAAGCCATAGAGCATCTCGTGGGCGTGCCACAACAGCGGCGGCATGGTCGAAGGCAGTCTCACCAAGCCCAGCAGGCCCGCGACCCAGTACGGGACCGCAAACAGGGCGAATGCAGCCGCGCCCAGGTAGAACGGCCGAAAGCCCAGGCGAAACAGCGGCCAGCCCGGCAACGGGAACTGCGCGCTCGAAGCGGCCGCCGCGACGCGCTGCGGGGCGCCCGTGGCGACAACAGGAATGCTGGCCATGGGCTCTTTCATGGCCGTGGACGCCAATCCTGCGGCATGCCAACCGGGATGCAGAACAAAAGATGCAGCATGCATGCATGTTAATGACTTGCTGCCCTTAAAGCAATACAATGCGTGCATCTTTAAGGGTCACCGTGCGCCTGTCCGAATACACCGACTACACCTTGCGCGTGCTGATGTACTGCGCCGCACACCGGGACCGGCTGGTGACCATCGGCGAACTGGCCGAGCAACATGGGCTGTCGAAGAACCACCTGATGAAGGTCGTCAACGACCTGGCGCGGCAAGGTCTGCTCGAAACCACCCGGGGTCGCGGCGGTGGCCTGCGGCTGCTGGCCGAGCCGCAGAACATCCGCATCGGCGAAGTGGTGCGCGCCACCGAAACCGACTTCCGGCTGGTGGAGTGTTTCGACGCCACCACCAACGCCTGCACGCTGTCACCGAACTGCCAACTGAAGCACCTGTTCAGCGAAGCGTTGGCGGCTTATTTCAAGACCCTGGATGGCGCCACGCTGGCGGACGTGACACAAGGCCTGACGTCGACAGCCACCAAGTCCAACCGATCGCTGGCGGGCCGCAAGCTCTCTGTGGTGGTGGCCGCACCGACCTCGCGGCGAACCGCACGCCCGGGTCGCAGCGCGTGAAGGCCCACAGGAACCATCTCACCATGTGTGAGTCGATCGTCGAACGGGCTTGAGAACGGTTGAGCGCTGACAGCGCTGGGCGCGGGCTCAGAGGGTTTCACGAAGTGAATGGCACCCGCGTGAGGCCTCAGAATAGGCCCGATCCAGGCGCAACCCACAACCGGGTGCTACACCCAGCGAGGAATTGCAACGACGACTGGGCCTGTTTCAAGGCGTTCCCCAGCGCCGGGCTATTCCAGGTTTTGCACCTGAACTTCGAGTGCGAAGCCAAGTGCTTGTCGTGCCTTCATATTTCGTCCGCCTTGCCTCGAAAACCCCACAGAACACCCCACAAGTTGAAGCCGCAGGGCCGCGCTGGGTCGTCTTTTTCACAGAGCATGCAGCGTTTGAACTGTAGCGCGTACCAGCACCGCCCATACAGTGCTGTGTCCGTCTGCAGGCACACGTCTGCTGTCGAGACTACGGGCGGCCTAGGACCAACAGACGCGCGCAAGTTGAAGTGGATCAGCGCAAGGGGTCGAGCCGACAGGCAGTTGTCATGTGTACAGGTTGGTCGTCGCCATTTGGCCTTCCACGTCCACGGCAGACTGCGGCACCGGCGACCTACAGTTCGCGCAAGGTTCGCCAAAATCAAGCGAGCGCACCCGCCCGCCGGCGAACAGACGCGTTGATCGCGCGCGCGAATAGTCAGTTGCTCGCGCAGGGCGTTGGCAGCGCCATCGAAGAAACCCAGGAGCTGCACAGTGACGAAGCGTTTGGTGATCATCGGGGGCGATGCTGCGGGCATGTCCGCTGCTGCGCAAGTGCGCCGGATGAAGACGGTCGCCGAGCTTGAGATCGTGGCTTTCGAGCGCTCGTCCAGAACCTCCTACGCCGCCTGCGGCCTTCCCTATCTGGTCGGCGGGCTGGTGGATTCACCGGCGAGCCTCATCGCCCGCACACCGGAGCAGCACCGTGCCAAGGGCATCGACGTTCGGACCCGTCACGAAGTCACGGCCATCGACGTCGCGGCATTCACCGTGTCCGTGCGCGACCTCGAATCGGGCCAGGAATCCGCCGCGGTGCACTACGACGAGTTGCTTATCAGCACAGGTGCGTCGGGCATCCTGCCGAACTGACCGGGCATCGACGCGAGGGGCGTGCTGCAACTGCGTACGCTCGATGACGCGGCCGCAGTGGAGCAATTGCTTGCCGCCGGCGCGCGGCGTGCCGTGTTGGTCGGTGCCGGCTACATCGGGCTGGAGATGGCGGAAGGGCTGCTCCTGCGCGGCCTGCACGTGACGGTCGTGGAACGGCTCGATACACCGATGGGTGCCGTGCTCGACGCCGACATGGCCATCGACGTTGCCGAGGCCATGAGGGCTGCAGGCATCGATCTCCGGCTCGGCACCGCTGTCACCGGCTTCACAGTGGACAGTGGACGGGTCACGGAGGTGGAGACCGCCGCGGGCCCTGTGGAAGCCGACCTCGTCGTCATCGGGCTCGGCGTCCGTCCCAACGCCGAACTGGCGCGAGCGGCAGGCGTCGGCGTGGGCGACTCCGGCGGCATCCAGGTCGACGACCACCTGCGCACCGACACGCCGCACGTCTGGGCCGCCGGGGACTGCGTCGAGTCGCATCACCGGCTGACAGGGCGTTCCGTCGTGGTGGCGCTGGGCACGCACGCCAACAAGCAGGGTCGCGTCGTCGGCACCAACCTGGCCGGCGGTGACGCGGCCTTCGGCGGCGTGCTCGGCACGGCGATCACCCGTTTCAAGGTGAGCGGCTTGTCGTCCCACCTTGCTTACCGGGGATAGGCGCCTGAGGATGGTGTCCACCTATTTCGTAAGTGGACACCTATGCATCCCAACTTCGGCCCTCGGCGCCGCCACAGTGACGAACTCAAGGCCAAGGTTCTGGCCGCCTGCGATGAGCCGGGTGCGTCGATTTCAGGGATCGCGCTGGCGCATGGCCTGAACGCCAATCTGGTTCGCAAGTGGCGGTCTGGTCGAGGCACCCAGCGTGGCGGCATGGCGCTCACGCCGACAGCGGCCATTCAGGTGCCACCTGCGCCGCTTGGCTCCACGCCGGAGTTCATCGCCCTCGAGATGCCCGCACCTGCCAAGGCTGCGGCGCGCGCGGCGGCCCCGCCGATGGCCACCGTGCCGATCGGCACGTCGTCGATCCAGATCGAACTTCGCCGCGGCGCGCTGCACTTGAGCGTGCGCTGGCCGACTGCGGCGGCGCAAGACTGCCGGGCCTGGCTGAGTGAGCTCTCGTCGGGCCTGCTCAAGTGATCCGCATCGATCAACTCTGGCTGTGCACCGCACCGATGGACATGCGCGCCGGCGCCGAACGACTGATGAGTTGCGTCGTGAAGACCACTGGCGCCGCCCGGGCGCATCACGGCTATCTGTTTGCGAACGCGCGGGCCACGCGCATCAAGCTGCTGGTCCACGACGGCTTCGGCGTGTGGTGCGCTGCGCGGCGCCTGAACGCCGGCCACTTCGCGTGGCCGCGCGAAGCGACACCGACACCGCTGTCGCTGACGCAGAGCCAATTCGACGCCTTGATCTTGGGCCTGCCCTGGCAGCGATTGCCCGAGATGAGTGTGATCACGCGGATGTGAACATCGCGCAGTTGAGTCCATCGCGCGCACCCATTCGTTGACAGGACATCCGCCAATGGCGTGAGGTCGCACACCTTGGCAAGATGCAACGCATGCTCAGCATGCGTGACCTCAAGCCTCAGGACCTGCAGGGTCTGTCGCCTGACACGGTCACCGCGCTGGCCGCGCAAATGCTCGAGCACATCCGCCACCAGGCGAGCGAGTTGCAGAGCAAAGGCCATGCGCTGGAGTTCCAGCAAAAGCTGCTGCAGCGCAAGGACCGCGACATCGCATACCGCGACGCGAAGATCGAGAAGATCACCTTCGAGCTGGCGCGCCTGAAGCGCTGGAAGTTCGGCGCCAAGAGCGAAGCCATGACGGCCGATCAGCGGCAGATGTTCCAGGACACGCTGCTGGAGGACGAGGCCGACCTCGAAGCGCAACTCGCCGCGCTGCAAGCCGCCTTGCCCAAGACGCCCACCAAGCCCAAGGACGCGCCCCGCCGGCCGCGCCGCCAGGCGCTGCCCGAGCATCTGCGGCGCGTCGAGCACCAGCACGAGCCCGAGGACACCACCTGCGCGACGGCCGACTGTGGCCAGCCAATGACGCGCGTGGGCGAGGACGTGAGCGAACGGCTGGACATCGTGCCGGCCGAGTTCTTCGTGCACCGCCATATCTACGGCAAGTGGACTTGCCGCTGCTGCCAGCGCCAGGGCATCGAGCGCCTGGTGCAGGAGCCGGCCGATCCGCAGATCATCGACGGCGGCATCGCCGCCAGCGGCTTCGCGGCCCACATCCTGATCAGCCGCTTCGTGGACCACCTGCCGTACTACCGGCAAGAGACCATCAACGCCAGGTCTGGCGTGCACACGCCGCGCTCGACGCTGGCGCGCACCGCAGGCAACGCCGGCGCAGCGATGCAGCCGCTGCTCGAGGCGCACAAACGCTTCGTGCTCAGCGGCCCCGTGCTGCATGCCGACGAGACGCCGGTCTCCATGCTGGACCCCGGCGCGGGCAAGACCAAGCGGGCCTACATCTGGGCTTACGCGCGGGGCGAGCTGGATGCCCAGCGCGGTGTGATCTACGAGTTCTGCCTGGGGCGAGGCTCGCAGTACCCGGTGGCCTTCCTGGGCGCGGCGCAGGGTCCGCCGGGCTCAACCACGCACGAGCAACCGGCGTGGCAAGGCACGCTGGTGTGCGACCAGTACGCCGGGTACGACGCCGTGCTCGACAAGCGGGTGTACCCGCAGCGCATCGCCGCCCATTGCGTCGCGCATGCCCGAAGGAAATTCGACGAACTGCTCGGCACCAGCGAGGTGGCCAAGGCGGCGATCAAACGCATCGGCTGGATTTACCACGTCGAAGGCCAATTCGACGGGATGGATGCGCAGCAGCGCCAGGCGGCAAGAGAGCAACTCACGCGGCCGCTGTGGAAGGAGTTGCACGTCTGGCTCAAACTCGAACGGGGTCGCGTACCGGATGGCGGCTCGATTGCCGCGGCGATCGACTACAGCCTGAACAGTTGGACAGCACTGACGCGGCACCTCGAAGACGGGGCTGTGCCGATCGACAACAACTTCATCGAGCGGCAGATCAAACCTTGGGCGATGGGCAGGAAGGCTTGGTTGTTCTGCGGCAGCGAATTGGCCGGCCAGCGCGCGGCGATCGTCATGAGCCTGGTGCAGTCGGCCAGGCTCAATGGCCACGATCCTTGGGCCTACCTGCGTGACGTGTTGGAACGGCTACCCAGCCATCCCAACAGCCGCATTGAAGAACTGCTGCCGCACCGCTGGCAGAAATCTGCCGCCTGATCGCTGGACGACGAGGGCGTCGTCGAATCGACGCAGTCAGGTCTCGGGGGACGGCAGGCCGCTCACGTTTCAAGGACATGGATATCGCCCGCACCGGACTCACCGAGCGGGAGGCGATGGCCGCAGGTCTGGACGCGGTCGGCGTGACGACCGACGCACTGAGCCGTGCGCACTACTACCCCGGCGCCGAACCGATGAAGATCAAACTGGTCGTCGAGCGGGGCACGGGCCGCCTGCTGGGCGCCCAGATCGTTGGCGGGACGGGTGCAGGCAAGCGCATCGACGTGCTGGCCACGGCGCTGTGGAACGGCATGACGGTGGCCGATGTGGCCGGCATGGACCTCTCCTACGCACCGCCGTTCTCGCCCGTCTGGGACCCGGTCCTGCTGGCCGCTGGCAATTCGGCTTCCGATGTCTGACCTGAGGGCGAGAGTCGGTGCCCGGCGGCGAGTCAGGCACCCGGCTCCGCGCGAAGTTGCGCCTGCAGCGCATCGACAGCCCGCTCCGCGGCGATCACGGCGCCCTCGAGATAGCCCGGGAAGTCCGGCGCGAACTCGCTACCCGCCAGATGGACGCGATCGCGCCACGGAGCAGGCAGGACCGAGGATATGGGTGCGGGATGTGTCGAGGCCGGCGACGCGTCGGCCGGCGTTGCGGTTTCGGCCTCTTCCGCCCAATCCTGCAGGTACACCGCCTGCGGTGTCAGCGCCTCCGGGCCAAACAGCCTGCCCAGTTGTGCCACCGAGGCGCTGATCAGGGCCTGCCGCCCCATGCGCCGCCGCCATGCAGCGGGCGTGCCGACAAAGCCGAACAGCGCTGCCTGCCTGCCCTCGGCGTCGCTGGCGTCGTGTACTTCAACCAGGGGCCCGGCCTGGCTGACGGCGCTGCCCGACAGACCCGCCGCGCGCCAGGAAGATGAGCGGTAATCGCCAGCAGCTTGGCGTGGCCGGCCATCCAGGTGGGGGCGTCTCCCCAGCGCCGCGACAGTTCGGCCGGCAGCGCCGGTGACCAACGGAGCGTCGAGGCCATCAGCCTGGGCGGCAATGCCAGGATCACCGAGGACGCCACCAGGGTCCCGGCCTGTTCGCCGCGCGCGAACTCCACGCTGACCCTGCCGTCCGGACATGCGTCCAGGCCGCGCACGTGGGTGCCCAGCAGCACCCGCGTGCACACCAACCGCGCCCGCAGAGCGTCGGTGAGGCATGCGGTGCCGCCGACCACGCGCATCGAGGGTGGCTGCTGCGCGAAGCCGGTGGAGTGACGGCGCACGGCCTGCGAGGCCAGTTCGACCAGGCCTGCGCCGCGGCCCTGTTGCTCGAACAACGGCAGGCCCAGCGTGTTCAGCCAATCGGCTGTGCGGGGGTTGAGTTCCGGCCAGACCCATGCCGGGCCGAGGTCGAAACGGTGCGTGCCACGTTCTGCAGCCACACCGAAGACGCGCCCGCCAATACGCTCGCGCGTTTCCAGCAACGTGACGCCCAAGCCCGACCGTTCCAGCAGGTTTGCCGCGACCAGGCCCGACAAGCCGGCTCCAACGACCACGACCTGCGCAGGCGGACGAAAAGCCTCGGGTGCCGGCGACGGCGAGTCCGACTCGTGTGAGCTCACGGGGAAGGGTGGTGGCGGATGCGGGTCTGCCGTCAACTACTGGTGACGAAGTGGACGGCAAGCGTCAGTGCCACGCCTGCGAGCAGGAAGTTCAGCCAAACACCCAGGCTGGTCCAGTAGCCCCGGGGGATCTCTTTCTCGCCCAAGCTGCGCAATACGGTGCGGAACTGCAGGGCAGAAACAACGGACACGCCCGCGGCGATGACGAGCAGGCTGACACCGAGCCATTGCGAGAAGCCGCGCTGCGAAGGCGACAGTGGCTGGTTGCTCACCATGCGCAGAAAGAGTTCAAAGCGCTCGACGACGAAGCCGAAACCCATCAATGCGATGGCTGTGCGTTGCCACGCCAGGAGAGTACGTTCGGCGGCGAAAAGCACGCGAGGGTCATCGAGGTACGACATGCCGGTTCAGCGCAGGAACTCAGGGCTTGGTGGCCACCAGGCCTAGCAGGGCAGATCGGCCCGCGTGGTGCACCCCTTCGTCCAGCTCGGCCTCGTACTCGACCAGATCGACAATGCGCAAGTCCTTGAACGCTTCACGGATGAGCTCGGCCGTGTAGAGGTGCGACAACTGGCCCGGACCGCCGGTCTTGTATTCCAACTGCTTGGG